>NZ_JBDOQT010000006.1 GCF_039839785.1 Pelagibius sp. CAU 1746 | reverse complement strand
ACGTCAACCGTCGGCGGCGTCACCGTCGGGTTCACCGTCACGTCGAAGTTGTAGGTGTCGACGTCGACGTTGTCGTCGTCGTCGCACTCGACCCCGGAGCCCCCGTTCGGGCCCGCCTCGGTCGCCGCCTCCGCCGTCGTCGTCTCCACCGTCACGTTCACCGTGCCGTCAAAACCGGCCGGTGGCGTCACCGTCAGGCTGTCCACCAGGGACTGCACGTCCGCCAGGCTCTCGCCCGCCGTGTTGAAGGTCCAGGTCCCCGCCGGGCTCTCCACCGGCGCCGCGATGGTCCCCGCCAGGGTCCAGCCCAGCGCGCCCGTCGACAGCGTCACCACAACCTGGGTCACCGACTCGGAACCGTCGTTGTCCGTGCCGCCCTGCGACTCGCCCGGGCCCGTCGTGCTGTCGCCGCCCAGCGCAATCGCCAGGTTCAGGTCGATCGCCGTGTCCTCGTCGCCCGAGGCCGCGCCCGTCTGCGTCACCTCCGAGCCGTCAACAACCGCATCGACGTTCACGTCGATGACGACCGGCGTGCTCGGCGCCGACACCAGGACACCGTCCTTCGCCGTCGCCGAGACCGAGAGGTCACTCACCAGCGTGCCCAGGACGTCCACGTCGCTGTTCGCCGGCGGCGTCAGGGTCACCGTGAAGACCACCGACTGGTCGGTGCCGTCGGCCGTGTAGAGGAAGTTGGCATCGAAGCTGCCGCCCGCGCCGTTGTCGTCCACGTCCACGGTCCAGCCCGCATCGGCCAGCGCCTTGAACTGGCTGAAGGTCACCTCGTCGATGACGTCGTCGTCCTGCGAGCTCACCGTCACGTCGAACTCGACAGAGCCGTCCTCCTTGATGCAGGCCTCATTGCCCTCAAGGTCGACGTCAACCGTCGGCGGCGTCACCGTCGGGTTCACCGTCACGTCGAAGTTGTAGGTGTCGACGTCGACGTTGTCGTCGTCGTCGCACTCGACCCCGGAGCCCCCGTTCGGGCCCGCCTCGGTCGCCGCCTCCGCCGTCGTCGTCTCCACCGTCACGTTCACCGTGCCGTCAAAACCGGCCGGTGGCGTCACCGTCAGGCTGTCCACCAGGGACTGCACGTCCGCCAGGCTCTCGCCCGCCGTGTTGAAGGTCCAGGTCCCCGCCGGGCTCTCCACCGGCGCCGCGATGGTCCCCGCCAGGGTCCAGCCCAGCGCGCCCGTCGACAGCGTCACCACAACCTGGGTCACCGACTCGGAACCGTCGTTGTCCGTGCCGCCCTGCGACTCGCCCGGGCCCGTCGTGCTGTCGCCGCCCAGCGCAATCGCCAGGTTCAGGTCGATCGCCGTGTCCTCGTCGCCCGAGGCCGCGCCCGTCTGCGTCACCTCCGAGCCGTCAACAACCGCATCGACGTTCAC
>NZ_JBDOQT010000004.1 GCF_039839785.1 Pelagibius sp. CAU 1746 | reverse complement strand
TCCGCCCGACTCCGCCAAGACCTTCGTAATCGCCGCCGTCAGCGTCGTCTTACCGTGGTCGACGTGCCCAATCGTCCCAATGTTGCAGTGCGGCTTCGTCCGCTCAAACTTTTCCTTGGCCATCGGTCCTACTTCTCCGTAACTCGGCTTTGTCTGCTCGTCTTGGCTGTTCTCAGGCCCAACTTCAGGCCAACTTGGAAACCACTTCGTCGGCCACCGCCTGCGGCACCTTCTCGTAGTGGTCAAAGGTCATGGTGTACTGGGCGCGGCCCTGGCTCATGGAGCGCAGGTTGTTCACGTAGCCGAACATGTTGGCCAGCGGCACCATGGCGTTGATCACCTGGGCGTTGCCGCGGCTGTCCATGCCCTGCACCATACCGCGCCGGCTGTTCAGATCGCCGATGATGTCGCCCATGTACTCTTCAGGCGTCACCACTTCGACTTTCATCATCGGCTCCAGCAGCACCGGGCCCGACTTCGGCACGCCCTCGCGGAAGGCCGCGCGCGACGCGATCTCGAAGGCCAGGACGCTGGAGTCGACATCGTGGCTCGCGCCGTCGGTCAGCGTCGCCTTGAAATCGATCATCGGGAAACCGGCCAGAACGCCCGTCTCCAAGGCGGAGTTGAGGCCCTTCTCGACGCCCGGAATGAACTCGCGGGGCACCGCGCCGCCGGTGATGGCGTTTTCGAAGACGAAACCCTCGCCCGGCTCCAGCGGCTCGAAGACCAGCTTGATGCGGGCGAACTGACCGGAACCGCCGGTCTGCTTCTTATGGGTGTAGTCGATCTCCGACCGGCGCGTGATGGTCTCGCGGTAGGCGACCTGCGGGGCACCCACGTTGGCGTCGACCTTGAACTCTCGGCGCATGCGGTCGACGATGATGTCGAGGTGCAGTTCGCCCATGCCCTTGATGACGGTCTGGCCGCTCTCGGAATCGGTCGACACGCGGAAGGACGGATCCTCCTGGGCCAAGCGACTGAGCGCCACGCCCATCTTCTCCTGGTCGCTCTTGGTCTTCGGCTCGACCGCCACCTCGATGACGGGATCGGGGAATTCCATACGCTCCAGGATGATCGGCTTCTGCGCGTCGCACAGCGTCTCGCCGGTGGTCGTGCTCTTGAGGCCCGCGATGGCGACGATGTCGCCGGCATGAGCCTCCTTGATGTCCTCACGGTGATTGGAGTGCATCTGCAGCATGCGGCCGACGCGCTCGCGCTGCCCCTTCACCGAGTTCAGGATCTGGGTGCCCGTGGTGATCACGCCCGAGTAGACGCGCACGAAAGTCAACGACCCGACGAAGGGGTCGGTCATGATCTTGAAGGCCAGCGCCGCGGTCGGCGCATCGTCGCTAGACGGACGGGTGTCGACCTCTTCGGAGTCCGGCTTTACGCCCTTGACGTCCGGGACTTCCACCGGCGAAGGCAGAAAGTCAACCACCGCATCCAGCAGCGGCTGCACGCCCTTGTTCTTGAAGGCCGTGCCGTTCAGCACCGGCACGAAGGCCAGGCTGCAGGTTCCCTTGCGGATGCACTTCTTCAACGTCTCCTCGTCGGGCTCGTTGCCCTCGAGGTAGGCCTCCATGGCGGCGTCGTCCTGTTCGACAGCCAGCTCGATCAGCTTTTCCCGGTATTCGGCGGCCTTGTCGGCCAAATCCGCCGGAATATCCTGGATCTCGAACTGAGCTCCGAGGGACTCGTCCAGCCAGACGATGGCCTTCATCGAAATCAGATCGACGACACCCTTGAAGTCGGCCTCCCCGCCCACCGGAAGCTGCAACACCAGCGGTTGCGCGCCCAGGCGATCGACGATCATGTCGACACAGCGATAGAAGTCGGAGCCGGTACGGTCCATCTTGTTGACGAAGCAGATGCGCGGCACCTTGTACTTGTCGGCCTGACGCCAAACCGTTTCCGACTGCGGCTCGACACCAGCGACGGAGTCGAACACCGCCACGGCACCGTCCAGCACGCGCAGTGAGCGCTCCACCTCGATGGTGAAGTCGACGTGACCCGGGGTGTCGATGATGTTGACGCGGTGATCCTTCCAGAAGCAGGTGGTCGCCGCGGAGGTGATGGTAATCCCGCGCTCCTGCTCCTGCTCCATCCAGTCCATGGTGGCGTTGCCGTCATGAACCTCACCGATCTTATGGGAGACACCGGTGTAATAGAGGATTCGCTCCGTGGTCGTGGTCTTACCGGCATCGATGTGAGCCATGATGCCGATGTTACGGTAGCGGTCGAGGGGGGTCGTACGTGCCATGACGGTCTACTCTTCGTGGGTTACCAGCGGTAGTGCGAGAAGGCCTTGTTGGCCTCCGCCATACGGTGGGTGTCTTCCCGCTTCTTGACTGCCGAACCCCTGTTATTCGATGCATCCATCAGTTCGCCGGCCAGGCGCTCGGTCATCGTCAGTTCCGAGCGGGCGCGGGAGGCGTTGATCAGCCAGCGGATGGCGAGAGCCTGACCGCGGTCGTGACGCACCTCGACCGGCACCTGATAGGTGGCGCCACCGACGCGGCGGGAGCGCACCTCGATTTCCGGCTTCACGTTGTCCAGGGCCTCGTGGAACACACGGACCGGATCCTGGCTGCCGCGCTCCTGAACACGATCGAGCGCGCCATAGACGATGCCTTCGGCGACGGACTTCTTGCCGTCGAACATAAGGCAATTCATGAACTTGCTGAGAACGATGTCGCCAAATTTCGGATCGGGAAGAACTTCCCTTTTTTCGGCGCGATGACGGCGGGACATGCCTCTTCTCTCCTACCTTACTTGGGCCGCTTGGCGCCGTATTTCGAACGGCGCTGACGGCGGTCCTTCACGCCCTGGGTATCCAGCGTACCACGGATGATGTGGTAGCGAACGCCAGGCAGGTCCTTCACACGGCCGCCACGGATCATGACCACCGAGTGTTCCTGAAGGTTGTGACCCTCGCCGGGAATGTAGCTGGTGACCTCGAAGCCGTTGGTCAGGCGCACGCGCGCGACCTTACGAAGAGCCGAGTTCGGCTTCTTCGGCGTCGTCGTGTAGACGCGGGTGCAGACACCACGCTTCTGCGGGCAGGCCTCGAGGGCCGGCACTTTGTTGCGCGCAACCTCAGGTTTGCGCGGCTTACGGATCAACTGGTTGATCGTTGGCATTAGCTTTCCTATGCGCCCGGTTTTCGAGACAAAGCACCGCAAAGGCCGAAGGTTCGGCCCTGCGGATGCGAAAACGCCGTCGAAAACAGCTTGCCTAAAATTTCATTACCGTAATCGCCAGGGGCTGCGTCTAGACCGCAACGGGCCTACCACCAGCCCCCCGAAAGGTTGGCGCAATATATTGATGCGCCTATGCTCCGTCAAGCACGTTAAACCCAGGAAACCTTACTTTATCGGAGGTTTCCAAGGCTGCGCCGCAATAGGGGTAATTGGCAATTTAATTCCCCTACCGCGGCGCAATTTGAAACAAACTTAGCTACGAAACGGTCAGGCGACCGAGGTCTCCTCCTCGGAAACCTCCGACTCCGCCCCGCTGGCCAGGGCCGCCTGCTCGCGCTCCTCGATCAGCTCGCGGTCGCGCGCGGCGGCGATTCGCTTGAGGCGGTTCATGACCGAGCCGGTGCCCGCCGGGATCAGGCGGCCGACGATGACGTTCTCCTTGAGACCGATCAGGCGGTCCTCCTTGCCGTGCGTCGCCGCCTCCGTCAGCACCCGGGTGGTCTCCTGGAAGGAGGCCGCCGAGATGAAGGAACGGGTCTGCAGGCTGGCCTTGGTAATGCCCTGGAGGACCGGGCTGCCGGAGGCCGCCTTGCCGCCCTCGGCGATCACCTTGTCGTTGACCGCATCGAATTCGTCACGGTCGACCTGCTCGCCGACCAGCAAGGTCGTATCGCCCCCGTCGTGAATCTCGACCTTCTGCAGCATCTGGCGGACGATGACCTCGATGTGCTTGTCGTTGATCTTCACGCCCTGCAGGCGATAGACGCTCTGGATTTCGTCGATCAGGTAGTCCGCCAGGGCCTCGACGCCGAGAACCTCAAGGATGTCGTGCGGTACTGGATTACCGTCAAGCAGCATGTCGCCGACCTGGACGAAATCGCCCTCCTGCACCGAGATATGCTTGCCCTTGGGGATCAGGTACTCGCGCGGCTCGGCATCCTCGCCTTCCGGCACCACGACGATACGGCGCTTGGTCTTGTAATCCTTGCCGAACTCGACCCGGCCCTCGATCTCGCTGATGATGGCGTAGTCTTTCGGCTTGCGGGCCTCGAAGAGCTCGGCCACCCGCGGCAGACCGCCGGTAATGTCGCGCGTCTTGGAGGATTCCCGCGGGATACGAGCCAGCACATCGCCCGCCCGCACATGGGCGCCATTGTCGACCGAGAGGATGGCGTCGACCGACATGAAGTAGCGTGCCTCCATACCGTTGGCCAGCGTCACCACCTCGCCCTTCTCGTCGCGCAGGGTGACGCGCGGCTTCAGGTCGTTGCCCCGCGGCTGCTGCTTCCAGTCGATAACCACGCGGTTGGAAATGCCGGTGGTCTCGTCCATGACCTCGCGCATCGAGGTGCCCTCGATGAGGTCGACGTAGTTCGCCGTTCCCTCGCGCTCGGTGATGATCGGGATGGTATAGGGGTCCCACTCGGCCAGCTTGTCGCCGACCTTGACCTCTTTCCCGTCGTCGACCAGCAGCTTGGCGCCGTAAGGCACGCGATAGCGGGCCCGTTCGCGCGACTTCTCGTCCAGCAGGACCACCTCGAGGTTGCGGCCCATGACGACGGGGATACCGTCGGAGTTCATGACCACGTTGCGGTTGGCGATCTTGATGGTCGCCTCGGAACCGGCCTCGACCGAAGACTGCTCCGCGCCACGCTGGGCGGCGCCGCCGATGTGGAAGGTCCGCATGGTCAGCTGAGTGCCCGGCTCGCCGATCGACTGGGCCGCGATCACGCCGACCGCCTCGCCCACGTTGACCTTGGTACCGCGCGCCAGGTCACGGCCATAGCAGGCGCCGCACATGCCGCCCACCGATTCGCACATCAGCGCCGAACGGATGAAGATGGTGTCGATACCGGCCCGCTCGATCTGGTCGATCTTGTCTTCCTCGACCAGCTCGCCGCGCTTCAGGATGACGTCGCCCGTCAAGGGATCGACGATGTCTTCCTGGGCGGTGCGGCCCAGGATGCGCTCGCCGAGGGAGGCGATGACCTCGCCGCCGTCGACCACCGCGGAGACACTCAGACCCTTCTCGGTGCCGCAGTCCTCCTCGATGATGATGGCGTCCTGCGCGACGTCGACCAGACGCCGGGTCAGGTAACCCGAGTTCGCCGTCTTCAGGGCGGTGTCGGCCAGACCCTTGCGGGCGCCGTGGGTGGAGTTGAAGTACTCCAGAACGGTGAGGCCTTCCTTGAAGTTCGAGATGATCGGCGTCTCGATGATCTCGCCCGACGGCTTGGCCATGAGGCCGCGCATGCCGGCAAGCTGCTTGATCTGGGCCGCCGAACCACGGGCACCGGAGTCGGCCATCATGTAGACGGCATTGACGTTCCGCCCGGCGGTGCCGGAGATGACCTTCATCATCTCGTCGGCCACCCGGTCGGTGCACTGCGACCAGACGTCGACCACCTTGTTGTACTTCTCGCCCTGAGTGATCAGGCCGTCGAGGTACTGCTGCTCGAACTCCTTCACCTTGGCCTGCGCCTCTTCCACCAGACCCTGCTTGGCGTCGGGGATCATGAGGTCGTCCTTGCCGAAGGAGATACCCGCCTTGCAGGCATAGCCGAAGCCCAAGGACATGATCCGGTCGCAGAAGATGACCGTGTCCTTCTGACCGCAGTGGCGGTAGACGATATCGATCAGCTCGGTGATTTCCTTCTTGGTCAGCACCTTGTTGAGCAGGCTGAAAGGCACGTTGGGGTGACGCGGCAGCACCTCGGACAGCTTCATGCGTCCCGGGGTGGTGTCGACGATCACGGTGATCGGGTTGCCCTCGGAATCCACCGTGTGATAGCGCGCCTTGACCTTGGCCTGCAGGCTCACGGCGCCGGCGGCCAGGGCGTGTTCGATCTCGCCCATGTCGCCGAACATCATGCCCTCGCCCGGCTCGCCCTCGGCTTCCATCGACAGATAGTAGATGCCGAGAACGATGTCCTGGGACGGCACGATGATCGGCTTGCCGTTCGCCGGCGACAGGATGTTGTTCGTCGACATCATGAGGACGCGGGCTTCCAACTGCGCCTCCAGCGACAGCGGCACGTGAACCGCCATCTGGTCGCCGTCGAAGTCGGCATTGAAGGCGGTGCAGACCAGCGGGTGAAGCTGAATCGCCTTACCCTCGATCAGCACCGGCTCGAAGGCCTGGATGCCGAGGCGGTGCAGCGTCGGCGCGCGGTTCAGCAACACCGGATGCTCGCGGATGACCTCTTCCAGGATATCCCAGACCTCGGGCCGCTCCTTCTCCACCATGCGCTTAGCCGCCTTGATGGTGGAGGCCATGTTGTAGAGCTCGAGCTTCGAGTAGATGAAGGGCTTGAACAGCTCCAGCGCCATCTTCTTGGGCAGGCCACACTGATGCAGCTTCAGCTCCGGGCCCACCACGATGACCGAGCGGCCGGAATAGTCGACGCGCTTGCCGAGCAGGTTCTGGCGGAAGCGGCCCTGCTTGCCCTTCAGCATGTCGGACAGCGACTTGAGGGGCCGCTTGTTGGCGCCGGTGATGACGCGGCCGCGGCGGCCGTTGTCGAAGAGGGCGTCGACGGCCTCCTGCAGCATACGCTTTTCGTTGCGCACGATGATGTCCGGCGCGCGCAGCTCGATAAGGCGCTTCAGGCGGTTGTTGCGGTTGATGACCCGGCGGTAGAGATCGTTGAGGTCCGAGGTCGCGAAACGACCGCCATCAAGGGGAACAAGAGGCCGCAGTTCGGGCGGGATCACCGGCACGACGTCCAGGATCATCCACTCCGGACGGGCGCCGGACTCGAGGAAGGCCTCAATCAGCTTCAGGCGCTTGACCAGCTTCTTGCGCTTGGCCTCGGAGCCGGTCTCGCGCAGTTCCTCGCGCACATCGACGCGCTCTTCCTCCAGCTCCAGGGAGGAGAGCATCTTCTTCATCGCCTCGGCGCCGATCATCGCCTCGAAGGCGTCCTCGCCGTACTCTTCCTGCGCGGTGAGGAACTCCTCCTCGCTCATGAGCTGGTGCATCTTCAGCGGCGTCAGGCCGGGCTCGACCACCACGAAGTACTCGAAGTAGAGCACCCGCTCCAGATCCTTCAGGGTCATGTCGAGCAGCAGGCCGATGCGGCTCGGCAGCGACTTCAGGAACCAGATGTGCGCCACCGGGCTGGCCAGCTCGATATGCCCCATGCGCTCGCGGCGCACCTTGGAGAGCGTAACCTCGACGCCGCACTTCTCGCAGATGATGCCGCGATACTTCATGCGCTTGTACTTGCCGCAGAGGCACTCGTAGTCCTTGATCGGACCGAAGATGCGCGCGCAGAACAGACCGTCGCGCTCCGGCTTGAAGGTACGATAGTTGATGGTCTCCGGCTTCTTGATCTCGCCGTAGGACCAGGACCGGATACGCTCAGGGCTGGCGATCGAAATGCGGATCTGATCGAAGCTCTGAGGGCCGGTCGGCTGGCCGAAAATGTTCATCAACTCTGACATCGGTTTCTCCCGATTAGGTATTTGGTTGAGCAGAAGTCGTTAGCAGCGGGACCCGCGCGGCTACGACGACTGCTTCAAGTCCACATTGAGGCCCAGCGAGCGCAGTTCTTTCACCAGCACGTTGAAGGACTCCGGGATGCCGGCCTCGAAATTGTCGTCACCCTTGACGATGGCCTCATAGACCTTGGTGCGGCCCGAGACGTCGTCCGACTTCACCGTCAGCATCTCCTGCAGAGTGTAGGCGGCGCCGTAAGCCTCAAGCGCCCAGACCTCCATCTCGCCGAAGCGCTGGCCGCCGAACTGGGCCTTGCCGCCCAGGGGCTGCTGGGTGACCAGGCTGTAGGGGCCGATCGAACGGGCGTGGATCTTGTCGTCGACCAGGTGGTGCAGCTTCAGCATATAGATGTAGCCGACCGTCACCTGGCGGTCGAAGACCTCGCCGGTACGTCCATCGGTGAGGGTGACCTGACCGGAGCGATTGAGCCCGGCCTGCTCCAGCATGTCGGAGATGTCCTCCTCGCGCGCGCCGTCGAAGACCGGCGTGGCGATGGGCAGGCCGCGGCGCAGGTTGCCGCTCAGTTCCTTGATGGCCTCCTCGTCCATATCGGCGATGTCTTCCTTGAAGATCTTATCGCCGTAGACCTCCTTAAGCTGCTTCTTCAGCGGCTCCACCTTGCCGCCGCGCTCGTACTCGTCCAGCAACTGGCCGACCTGCTGGCCCAGGCCCGCACAGGCCCAGCCCAGATGGGTTTCCAGAATCTGCCCGACGTTCATGCGGCTGGGAACGCCCAGCGGGTTCAGCACGATGTCGACGGAGACGCCGTCCTCGGTGTAGGGCATGTCCTCGACCGGCACGATCTTGGAGATGACGCCCTTGTTGCCGTGGCGGCCGGCCATCTTGTCGCCGGGCTGCAGCTTGCGCTTCACCGCGACGAAGACCTTGGCCATCTTCATGACGCCCGGCGGCAGTTCGTCGCCGCGCTGCAGCTTGTCGACCTTGTTCTCGAAGCGCTTGTTCAACTCGTCGATGGATTCCTCGAACTGCTTGTTCAAGGCTTCCAGGTCGAGCTGGCGCTTGTCGGCTTTGATCGCGATCTGGCGCCACTGGCCCGGGGTGAAGTCGCTCAGCACCTTCTCGGTGATCTTGGTGCCGGACTTCAGGCCCTTGGGGCCGGAAACCGCGGTCTGGTTCATCACCAGATCCTTGAGGCGGCCGTAGTAGCTGCGCTCCAGGATCATCCGCTCGTCGTCGCGGTCCTTGGCCAGGCGTTCGATCTCGGCACGCTCGATGGCCAGGGCGCGTTCGTCCTTGTCGACGCCGCGGCGCGAGAAGACACGCACGTCGACGACGGTACCGGTGACGCCCGGCGGCACGCGCAGCGAGGTGTCGCGCACGTCCGAGGCCTTCTCACCGAAGATCGCCCGCAGCAGCTTCTCTTCCGGGGTCATGGGGGACTCGCCCTTCGGCGTCACCTTGCCGACCAGGATGTCGCCCGGATTGACCTCGGCGCCGATGTAGACCATGCCCGCCTCGTCGAGGTTGCGCAGCGCGTCCTCGCCGACGTTGGGGATGTCGCGGGTGATTTCCTCCTGGCCCAGCTTGGTGTCGCGGGCCATGACCTCGAACTCCTCGATGTGGATCGAGGTGAAGACGTCATCGCGCACGATGCGCTCGGAGATCAGGATCGAGTCCTCGAAGTTGTAGCCCTGCCACGGCATGAAGGCGACCAGCACGTTGCGGCCGAGCGCCAGCTCGCCCAGGTTGGTCGAGGGGCCGTCGGCGACGATGTCGCCGGCCGCCACTACGTCGCCGACCTTCACCAGCGGACGCTGGTTGATGCAGGTGTTCTGGTTCGAGCGCTGGAACTTCAGCAGGTTGTAGATGTCCACCGCCTGCTCGCCGTGGGACGTCTCTTCCGTCACGCGGATCACGATGCGGGTGGCGTCGACCTGGTCGACCACGCCGGCACGGCGCGCGCCGATGGCGACGCCCGAATCGCGCGCCACGGTACCCTCCATGCCGGTGCCGACCAGCGGCGCCTCGGACTGCAGCAGCGGCACCGCCTGGCGCTGCATGTTGGAGCCCATCAGCGCGCGGTTGGCGTCGTCGTTCTCAAGGAACGGGATCAGCGCTGCGGCGACGGAGACCAACTGCTTCGGCGAAACGTCGATGTAATCGATAGCGTCCTTCATCGCCATGATGTACTCGCCGCCCTGGCGGCAGGAGATCAGGTCGTCGACGAACTTGCCGTTCTTATCGAGCTCGGCGTTGGCCTGCGCGATGGTGTAGCGGCCTTCCTCCATGGCGGAGAGGTAGCGCACCTCGTCGGTGACCTTGGCGTTCTCGACCTTGCGGTAGGGGCTTTCGATGAAGCCGTACTGGTTCACCCGGGCGTAGGTCGCCAGGGAGTTGATGAGGCCGATGTTCGGACCTTCCGGCGTCTCGATCGGGCAGATGCGGCCGTAGTGCGTCGGGTGCACGTCGCGCACCTCGAAGCCCGCGCGCTCGCGGGTCAGGCCGCCCGGGCCCAGCGCCGAGAGGCGGCGCTTGTGGGTGATCTCCGACAGCGGGTTGGTCTGGTCCATGAACTGCGAGAGCTGCGAGGAGCCGAAGAACTCCCGCACCGCCGCGGCCGCCGGCTTGGCGTTGATCAGGTCGTGCGGCATGACCGAGTCGATCTCGACCGAGGACATGCGCTCCTTAATCGCGCGCTCCATGCGCAGCAGGCCCAGGCGATACTGGTTCTCCATCAGCTCGCCGACCGAACGCACCCGGCGGTTGCCCAGGTGGTCGATGTCGTCGATCTCGCCGCGGCCGTCCTTCAGGTCCACCAGGATCTTCAGGATTGCCAGCATGTCTTCCTTGCGCAGGGTGCGCAGCTGGTCATCGGTCTCAAAGCCGAGGCGCGCGTTCATCTTCACGCGGCCCACCGCGGAGAGGTCATAGCGCTCGGAATCGAAGAACAGGCCGTTGAACATGGCCTCGGCCGTCTCCAGGGTCGGCGGCTCGCCCGGGCGCATGACGCGGTAGATGTCGATCAGCGCCTCTTCGCGCGAGGTATTCTTGTCCACCGCCAGGGTGTTGCGGATGTAGGCGCCGACGTTCACGTGGTCGATGGCGAGGACGGAGATCTGCTTGATGCCGGCCTCGGTCAGGGTTTCCAGCAGCTCTTCGGTCAGCTCGTTGCCGGCCTCGCAGATGACCTCGCCCGTTTCCTCGTTGATGAAGTCCGTCGAGATGTAGCTGCCGACCAACTGCTCGTTGGTGACGAAAACGTCCTTCAGGCCGCCTTCGACAAGCTTCTTGGCCAGCCGCGGCGTGATCTTCGCGCCGGCCTCGGCCACCGCCTCGCCGCTCTTGGCATCCACCAGATCCTGGACCAGCTTGACGCCGCGCATACGCTCCTGGTCGAAGGGCGTGCTCCAGCCGTTGCCCGAGCGCTTGTAGGCGACGTGGTCGTAGAAGAAGCCGAGCACGTCTTCCGGCGACATGCCCTGGGCCTCGTGGGGTTCCAGAGCCTTGCCGTCCTTGGAACGCTCCGCACGCAGCTTCTCCGTCTCGTCCGAATCGAGCGCCAGCAGCAGGGTCGTCGCCGGCAGCTTGCGGCGCCGGTCGATGCGCACGTAGACGAGATCCTTGGCATCGAACTCGAAGTCCAGCCAGGAGCCGCGGTAGGGAATGACCCGGGCGGCGAAGAGGTACTTGCCCGAGGAATGGGTCTTGCCGCGATCATGATCGAAGAAAACGCCCGGGCTGCGGTGCATCTGGGAAACGATGACGCGCTCGGTGCCGTTGATGACGAAGGTGCCGTGACGGGTCATCAGCGGCATATCGCCCATGTAGACGTCCTGCTCCTTGATGTCGCGAATCGAGCGCGAGCCGGTGTCCTCGTCGACATCCCAGACGACCAGGCGCAGGGTCACCTTCAAGGGCGCGGCGAAGGTCATGCCGCGCTGCTGGCACTCCTCGACGTCGTACTTCGGCTCTTCCAGTTCGTAGCGTACGAACTGCAGTTCCGCCCGCTCGGAGAAATCGCGGATCGGGAAGACTCCGGTGAAGACTTCCTGCAGGCCCGTATTGCTCCGCTCCGCGATCGGCGTGCCCAGCTGAAGAAACTGGTCGTAGGAGGTTTTCTGGACCTCGATCAGATTGGGCATTTGGGCCACTTCGGAGATCTTGCCGAAGCTCTTGCGGATGCGCTTGCGAGCAGTCAGGGAATTCGCCATGTTTCGTCGTGTCCTCGTTCACGTCGCTGGGCCGAACGCTTCGGCCATGAGCCCTCTCGCCCCTCGGGGCCGGCCGGCATTCGTCCTTTGAACCGGACCCCCAGCTTTGGCCCGGTACGGAGATCATCGTTCAGCGGCCCGATCTCCTGAGCCGTAAGTCGTCCACCGGAGACGCCGGCGCCCGCCCCTTACTAGAAGGCCGGAACGCCCGCATCCGATGTTACAGACGCAGATAGCCGGCGCGGCGCGCCCCCAAAGCGGGGGCCGCCGGCCGGTACCGAACTGCGCTTGCAGACGGTCAAACTACTTGAGCTCGACCGTCGCACCAGCCTCTTCGAGCTTTTTCTTGAGCTCTTCGGCTTCGTCCTTGCTGGCGCCTTCCTTGACAGGCTTCGGCGCACCTTCGACCAGATCCTTCGCCTCCTTGAGGCCCAGGCCGGTGATGGCGCGAACCTCTTTGATGACGTTGATCTTCTTGTCGCCGGCCGAGGCCAGGATGACGTCGAACTCGGTCTGCTCGGCGGCGGCAGCGCCACCATCGGCGGCACCGCCGGCAACGGCGGCAACGGCGACCGGAGCCGCCGCGGAGACACCCCAGGTGTCTTCCAGCTTCTTGGCCAGCTCGGCAGCTTCGATCACGGTGAGCTTGGACAGCTCATCAACCAATTTATCCAGATCAGCCATTTCTTACTTTCTCCTAGGCTTGAACTCTCGTCCTTGACGAGGCTTACGCGGCCTCTCCCTGAGAGCCAAAGGCACTGAAAACACGGGCCAGCTGAGATGCCGGCGCCTGCACCACGCCCGCCACCTTGGTGGCCGGGGCCTGCAGAACACCGATCAGCTTGCCACGCAGTGCGTCGAGCGACGGCAGGCTCGCCAAGGCCTTGATCGCGTCCGGATCAAGCTTGGTTTCGCCCATAGCGCCACCGACGATGGTCAGCTTCTCGTTCGCCTTGGCGAACTCGACAGCGACCTTGGCAGCCGCCACCGGGTCTTCCGAGACGGCAATCGCCGTCGGCCCGGTGAACAACTCCTTCAGCGCCTCGTACTTGGTACCCTCGAGGGCAAGACGCGTGAGCCGATTCTTCGTCACCTTGTAGCTGGCACCCGCCGCCAGCATCTTGCGCCGCAGATCCGAAGCCTCGGTCACCGTCATACCCGACTGCTGGGTGACGACGACGAGGTTCGTCTCCGAGAACGTTTGATGCAGACTGGCGACCAGCTCTTCTTTTTGAGATCGGTCCACGAGTCACTTCCGCTCTAGTTGGCCGGTCCGCTATCCAGGCAACTCTTCCCTGGGACGAACCGTCCGGTTTCAACGAGGACCACCGGTAAACGACCCGGTGGTCCGGCTCGCCTGTCCCGGAAGTTCAAGCCTCACGACCCCGGATCGACCGGGGCCTTGAAACCCTTTGCTCCCGTCTATGCAGGCCCTCTGTGGCTTAAACCGGCACCCAAAGGTGCCGGCACCTGCAGTCTCGGACAGGTCGGGCGGCAACTTGCCACCCTACCCCGGCCGCTCCCCGGCAAGGAGAACGGCCGGAAATCCTCTTTCCGGCGCTCCGGGCCCTCAGGCCTGGATGCTGCCCAGATCCACGCGCACGCCCGGCCCCATGGTGGAGGACAGCGCCACGCGCTTGATGTAAGTGCCCTTGGCGCCGCTCGGCTTGGCGCGCGAGATGGCGTCGACAAAGGCCTTGATGTTCTCGACCAGCGCGTCGTCGCCGAAGCTCGCCTTGCCGACGCCGGCATGGACGATGCCCGCCTTCTCGACGCGGAACTCCACTTGGCCGCCCTTGACCGCCTGAATGGCCGCGGCCACGTCGGCGGTCACGGTGCCCAGCTTCGGGTTCGGCATCAGGCCGCGCGGGCCCAGCACCTTACCGAGGCGGCCGACCACCGGCATCATGTCCGGGGTGGCGATGCAGCGGTCGAAATCGATCTCGCCGGCCTGAATCTTCTCGGCCAGGTCGTCCGCGCCGACCACGTCGGCGCCGGCCGCCTGGGCCTCCTCGGCCTTCGGGCCCTTGGCGAAAACCGCCACCCGCACCGCCTTGCCGGTGCCGTGCGGCAGCGACACCACGCCACGCACGTTCTGATCGGCGTGACGGGGATCGACGCCCAGGTTCATCGAAATCTCGACGGTCTCGTCGAACTTCGCCTTGGCGCCTTCCTTGACCTTCTTCACCGCCTCGCCCAGCTCGTAGAGGGCCTTGCGGTCGATACCTTCATAGGCGGCCTTGAGCCGCTTTCCTTGCGCTGCCATGGCCCTACTCCGTCACCTCGATGCCCATCGAGCGCGCCGAGCCCATGATGATCTTGGCGGCGGCGTCGATATCGTTGGCGTTCAGGTCCTGCATCTTCGCCTCGGCGATCTCGCGGACCTGCGCCATGCTGACCTTGCCGACCTTGTCCCGGTTCGGCACCTTGGAGCCCTTGGCCACCTTGGCCGCCTTGCGCAGATACCAGCTCGCCGGCGGGGTCTTGGTCTCGAAGGAGAATGAGCGGTCCGAGAACGCGGTGATGATCACCGGGGTCGGAGTGCCCTGCTCCAGGTTCTGGGTAGCCGCATTGAAGGCCTTGCAGAATTCCATGATGTTGAGGCCGCGCGCACCAAGCGCAGGTCCCACCGGCGGCGAGGGGTTCGCCTGACCGGCCGGGATCTCCAGCTTGATGTAGCCTTCGATCTTCTTTGCCACTTTACTATCCCTTTCTTCTCTCTAGGGTTTGCGGTTCGGCCCCACCAGTGGACTTCTGGGCGGCGGCCTCCCGCAGTGCCGGCCCCGAAGGCCCGGCAATAAAACTCACTACAGCTTCTCGACCTGCGAGTACTCCAGTTCGACCGGTGTCGAACGCCCGAAGATCGACACCGCGACCTTTAGGCGGGCGCGCTCCTCGTCGACTTCCTCCACCATGCCGTTGAAGGAGGTGAAGGGGCCGTCAGCCACGCGCACCTGCTCGCCGATCTCGAAGATGATCGAGGGCTTCGGCCGCTCGACCCCTTCCTGCACCTGCTTGAGGATGCGCTCGGCCTCCTTGGCCGAGATCGGGGTCGGCTTGCGGTTGCCCAGGAAGCCCGTCACCTTCGGCGTATTCTTCACCAGGTGCCAGGACTCGTCGGTCATATCCATACGCAGCAGGACATAGCCCGGGAAGAACTTGCGCTCAGCATTGACCTTCTGGCCGCGGCGCATCTCCACCACCTCTTCCGTCGGGACCAGGATCTGGTCGAAGAGGTCTTCCATGCCCTTCTGCTGGGCCTGCTCGCGAATGCCTTCTGCGACCTTCTTCTCGAAGCCGGAGTAGACGTGCAGCACATACCAATGCATCGCCATGGCGTCAGCCTCCCAACCCGAGGATGAATTTCACGCCGGCGGACAACACCAGGTCGACGAGGAAGAAGAAGACCGCGGCCAGGACGACCATGATGAAGACCATGATCGTGGTCACCGTGGTCTCCTTGCGGGTCGGCCAGGTCACCTTCTTGACCTCGCCGATCACCTCGCGCACGTACTGGGCCGGATTGATCGTTGCCATTGGCTTGTACTGCTTCCTACTACGCCTAAACCGCGCCAGGGGCGCGGTCGCACTTGCTGCTCGGTTTGCCGCGGCGGTCCCGCGTTACTTTGGCCCGCTCTACTTGGGCCCGCACTGCTTTACTTTCCAGGTCCGAATGCCGCCTAGACTGGCAGGAGTGGAGGGACTCGAACCCCCAACCCCCGGTTTTGGAGACCGGTGCTCTGCCAGTTGAGCTACACTCCTTGACGCCTCACGGGCCACTGGCCTGCCCGCCGTCCGGACATCGCGGGGCCCCCGAGGGGCCCCGCAACACCGGCTTCTCTTACTTTTCGATACCGGCGACGACGCCAGCGCCGACGGTGCGGCCGCCTTCGCGGATGGCGAAGCGCAGGCCTTCGTCCATGGCGATCGGCGCGATCAGTTCGACGCTCATCGTCACGTTGTCGCCCGGCATCACCATCTCCGTGCCTTCCGGCAGCGTCACCACGCCCGTCACGTCCGTCGTGCGGAAGTAGAACTGCGGGCGGTAGTTGGTGAAGAACGGG
>NZ_JBDOQT010000003.1:63209-115404 GCF_039839785.1 Pelagibius sp. CAU 1746 | reverse complement strand
GATCCGTCTAAATACGCGGTCAACCAAAAGGCCCCAGTGCCTAACCGGAAACCCCCGGATCATGCCAAACGACACAATCCGCCGCCCGCGTATCCCTTCCAAATCTACAATGTCAAACAGCAGGCTCGTATCAAAACCGCGCAAGGCGATTTGCCGAGCAATTTGCCCGCCTCACCACTTAAGAAGAAGCAGAAATCAGGGCAAGCACTATACTGATTAGGAACCGGGCTTTCAACGCCTTAGGCTGTGGAAAACCGGTTCTTTGGAAACCGCCGCCTGGCCGAGGTTTGGAGCCCCCGGTTTCTGCGTCGGCGAGGGGGTATATAGGGGGTCTCCGCAGGGCTGTAAACACCGAAAGTCACGCAGTGCACAAATTTTTCGGTCTTTTTCGGCTTTACTTTCAAAGTATCCCCAGAGACCGCAATTCAGCCTGCATTTCCGCGGGCAGCCCCTCCCCTCCGGCGCCGCTCTCGTCCAGGTCGGCGGGGGCGTCGGCGGCCTCCAGATAGCGCCAACCCTGGAAGGGCCGATGCCCCCTGGGCACCACCCGAACCAGTTCCGGAGCGAGGTGCAAGCGGGCAAAGCCGCGCCCCTCCGCGTCGACCTCGGGGGTAATGTCGACGATCCCTTGGCGCACCTGGATGAGCCCTTTGATGACCCAATAGAGGGAACCGCCGTCCAGGATCTCGTCCCGGCGCTTGGGCATCATGCGGGTGTCGTGGCGCAGCTTCTCGCCCCGCCTCCGGCGGCGCGCCTGAGACTGCTCCAACTGCTCGACACTCTCCACTCCCACACAGAGTTTGCGCAGATGCAGCGCCATGAGATCTCTCTTCTTCCGCTCTTGCCGATCGGCGATAAGGCCTAGGCTGCCCGCCCGGCCAGCGCAAGGGCCACCTTGGAAGACGGCGGCCGGTCCAGCGCCCGGCAGATGAAAGCCCCGGCCGCGGCCAGGCGCTCCAGATCGATGCCCGTCTCGATGCCCAGCCCGTTCAGCAGGTAGACCACATCCTCGCTGGCCACGTTGCCCGAGGCGCCCTTGGCGTAGGGGCAGCCGCCCAGCCCGGCGACGGCGGTGTCGACCGTCGCCACACCCAGCTCCAGGCAGGCCAGGATGTTGGCCAGAGCCTGACCGTAGGTGTCGTGGAAATGCACGGCCAGCCGTTCCAGGGGCACCGCCGCGGCCACCGCCTCGACCATGGCGCGGGCCTTCAACGGCGTGCCGATGCCGATGGTGTCGCCCAGCGAGACTTCGGCACAGCCCATCGCATCCAGCGCCGCAGCCACCTCCACCACCTGTGCCAGGGGCACCTCGCCCTCGTAGGGACAGCCGAGCACGCAGGAGACATAGCCGCGGACGCGCAGCCCCGCGGCCCTGGCCTCAGCGCAGACCGGCCGGAAGCGTTCCAGGCTCTCGGCGATGGAGCAGTTGATATTGCGCTGGGTGAAGGTTTCGGAAGCCGCACCGAAGACCGCGATCTCTTCCACGCCCGCCGCCAGCGCCCGCTCCAGTCCCTTCAGGTTGGGCACCAGCACCGGATAGCGCACGCCGGGACGGCGCTTCAAGGCGGCCAGCACCTCAGCGGTGTCGGCCATCTGCGGCACCCACCTGGGCGACACGAAGGCACCAGCCTCGACCACCTTGCAGCCGGCCCCGGTGAGCCGCTCGATGAGTTCCACCTTCACCGCCGCCGGCAGGCTGCGCGGCTCGTTCTGCAGGCCGTCGCGCGGCCCCACCTCTACCAGTTCGACAGACTTCGGCAGTGCCATTGTGACCGGCAGCCCCTTCTCTCATTCGCTTCGCTCGCCTGGGCCCTAGGCTAGGACCTGGACCGCTCCGCCTCAAGAGCGGCGCCGCCGCGCGGGCGCCTCAGGCCTTCCCCACCACCGCCAGTTCGACGCCTTCCTCGACCAGATCTCCGGCCGCACAGTTCAGTGCCTCGACCGGGCCATCGTGGGGCGCGGTCAGGGTGTGCTCCATCTTCATGGCTTCCAGACGCAGCAGCGGCGCGCCCTCGCTGACGGTGTCGCCGGCCTGGACCAGCACCGCCGTCACCTTCCCGGGCATGGGGGCCACCACACGGCCGCTGGCCCCGGCCTCCCCGCCCAGCCCCTGTATGTCGTCCTGCAGCGTCAGCACGAAGCTCTGCCCCTCCAGAAGGACCCAGCGCCGCAGGCCGCGGCGCAGCACCCGGGCGACAAAGCTGCCGTCGCCGAGGCGCAGAGCGAGGGCCCCGTCCTCCGTCTCGGCGACCGCCGCCGAGACCTCGCCGCCGGGCAGACCCAGGCGCAACCCCTCCCAGCCGAAGATCACACGCACCGCCAGACTCTGCTCCCCGTAGTGAAACGTGAAGTCGCGGTGAGTTTCGGAATTGAGGCGCCAGCCGTTGGTCAACTGCCAGGGCGAATGAGGATCGCCGGAGTCGGCGGCAGCCGCCTGGGCGACGCGGCGCCGCCAGGTCATCTCGGCCAAAGCCGCGGCCGCCAGCGCGCTCTCCGGCAAGGCGGCGCCGTCCGGCAGCAGAGCCTCGCGCTGCTGATCGATAAAAGCGGTATCGACCACGCCGGCGGCGAAGCGGGTATGGCCGAGGATGGCCTGCAGAAAGCCGGCGTTGGTGACCACTCCGGCGATCTCCGTCCGCGCCAGGGCACGCCGCAGGCGCCGCAGGGCCACCGCGCGCTCCTCGCCCCAGGCAATGACCTTGGCGATCATGGGATCGTAGTGCACCGTCACCTTGTCGCCGGCGCGCACGCCGCTGTCGACGCGGATGCCCTCCTCCCCTTCAGGGAAGGCCAGATGCAGCAACTCGCCGGTCGACGGCAGAAAGCCGCTGGCCGGGTCTTCCGCGTAGAGCCGGGCCTCTATGGCATGTCCGTTCGCTGAAATATCGGCCTGCGTCGCCGGCAGCGGTTCGCCCGCGGCAACGCGCAGCTGCCACTCCACCAGGTCGTAGCCGGTGATCATCTCGGTCACCGGGTGTTCGACTTGGAGGCGGGTGTTCATTTCCATGAAGTAAAAGTCGTCACCGTCGACCAGGAACTCGACGGTACCGGCGCCGCGGTAATCGATGGCCACCGCCGCTCTCAGGGCCGCCTCTCCCATAGCTGCGCGCAGGCCCTCGCTCAGACCCGGCGCCGGCGCTTCCTCGACCACCTTCTGGTGCCGGCGTTGCGAGGAGCAGTCGCGCTCGAAGAGATGCACCGCATTGCCATGGTCGTCACGAAAGACCTGCAATTCGATATGGCGCGGTGACGGCAGGTAGCGTTCCAGCAGCACATGTTCATCGCCGAAGGACGCCATGGCCTCGCGCCGTGCAGCCTGCAGGGCCTCGGCGAATTCGCCGGCCTGCCGCACCACGCGCATGCCCTTGCCGCCGCCGCCGGCGGAAGCTTTGATCATCAAGGGGTAGCCGACCTTGCGGGCCTCGGCGGCCAGCACTTCGGGCTCCTGGGCGCTGCCGTGATATCCGGGCACCAGCGGCACGCCCGCCGCTTCCATCAAGGCTTTGGCCTCGCTCTTGGAGCCCATAGCCCGAATCGCCGCGGCAGGCGGCCCGACAAAGACGATGCCAGCCCCCGCGCAGGCCTCGGCAAAGGCCGCGTTCTCCGAAAGAAAGCCGTAGCCGGGATGAACCGCGGCGGCGCCGGCGGCCCGTGCGGCCTCGAGGATCGCCTCCGCGCGCAGGTAGCTTTCGGCGGCCGGCGCCGGGCCGATACAGAAAGCGGCGTCGGCCTCGGCAACGTGAGCGGCGGCGCTATCGGCCTCGGAATAGACCGCCACGCAGCGCAGTCCGAGGCGCCTTGCCGTGCGGATCACACGGCGGGCGATTTCCCCGCGGTTGGCGATCAGAACCGTATCGAACAAAGACGCCCTCCTACTTCTTCGCTTCACCAGCCGTCGAGGTCTCGTTCACGGCTTCCAGCCGGGCATAGTTGTCGTCGCGGAATTCGTTCATGACGCGGGTAATATCGTCTGTACTGACCCCGACCGCCGACAAGAGAATTCCACCGATCTGCAGGCTGGCCTCTACGGTTTCCGGCACCACCGCCGCGGCCCCGCCACGCTCCAATTCGTGGGCATGACTCATATCGTGCGAGCGCACGAAAATCGGCAGGCCTGGCATGCGCTGATGCAGCGCCGCCACCGCCTTGCTGGCCTCCCGGGCGCGGTCGATGGTGATCACGGCGGCCTTGGCCCGCTCGATCCCCGCGGCTTCGAGAACGTCGACGCGGCTCGCATCGCCATAGTAGAGCGGCAATCCGTCGGCGCGCCCCCGGGCAACCCGGGCATGGTCGAGATCGAGGGCGACATAGGGGACGCCACAGGCCGCCAGCACCCGGGCCACCGTTTGGCCGACCCGCCCGAAGCCGGCAATGATAACATGCTCTTCAATCTCCCCCGCCTCTTCCTGCAGGGCTTCGACGCGATGGGTCGGCTTCGGCGCCGCAAGGCGCGACAGCCGGCCGCCGAACCAATCCATTGCCGGTGTCGCGGCCATGGAAAGTGCGATCAGCGCCAAGAGAAGCTGCCCCACTTCCGCTTCCATCATGCCGATCAACATGGCACCGCCGATCAGCACGAAACCGAACTCACCGCCCTGCGACAACAACGGGCCGACGCGCAGCGCCACGTCGCCGGGCAGGCGGAACAGCAGGCAAAGGCCGGCGATAAGCAGGCTCTTGGCAAGCAGGAGCGCCAGCAGACCGGCCACCAGGACCGGCGCTTCGCGCGCCACCAGAGGCAGATCGATCACCATGCCGATGGCCATGAAGAACAAGCCGAGCAAGAGCCCCTTGAAGGGCCGAATATCGGCCTCGACCTGGTGCCGATACTCCGTCTCCGCGAGCAGCAGCCCCGCGAGGAAGGCCCCCAGCGCCATGGAGATGCCGGCCTGGGACATCAGCCAGCCGGCGCCCAGCACCACCAGCAGGGTGACAGCGACGAAAAGCTCCTGCAGCCGCGCCGCGGCGATGATGCGATAGAGCGGACGCAGGACGCGCCGGCCGATGAGCACCGCCGCGGCCACGACCGCCACCGCCTTGACCGCCGCGATGGCGACCGCCTCCAGGAGCGACGAATCCGGCGCGCCGAGCAGCGGCAGCAGCGCCAGAAGCGGCACGATGGCGAGGTCCTGGAACAGCAGCACCGAGAAAGAAACACGGCCATAGCGCGTGATCATCTCGCCGCGCTCCACCAGCATTTGGATGACGAAAGCCGTCGACGACAGAGCCAGGCCGCTGCCGATAACAAGTGCAACCTCCACCGGTTGCCCCAGGGCCACGGCCACAGCCCCAATCAGCGTCGCCGTCACCACGACCTGCAGAGCGCCCAGACCGAAAACGTAGCGCCGCATCAGCTTCAGCCGCTCTATGGAGAGCTCCAAACCGATTGTGAACAGCAGGAAGATGACGCCTAAGTCGGCGAGCAGCAGGACGCTGTCGGCATCCTGAATCAGGCCGAGCGCATGCGGGCCGACCAACACGCCGGCAGCCAAGTAACCCAATACCGAGCTGGACTTGAACCAGCGGAATAACGGCACGATACAGACCGCCGCGATAAGAAAGACGAGCACCTCTTCCAGGTGAGCAGGTCCGTGCATGCCGCGCCTCCCTAGTGCCGGCCATGCCGGCGCTGATCGCGCCAGTCGCGTTCGCGCGCGTAGCGCAGAACTTCCGAGAAGCCGAAGATGATCAGCCACACGCCGATCACGATCTGCAGCGACGCCACCGCCCGCACCAATTGGCTGGCCGGCACCAGATCGCCATAGCCGACGGTACTGAGAGTGATGATCGAGAAATACATGCTCTCGAGAAAGGTGATTTCGCGCACCACCCCGACGACCATGAAATGTGGGCCGGGAATCACCGAGTCGATGATCCTGTAGAAACACCCGAAGACGACGACTACGAAAGTATAGTAGGTGAAGAACGCGAGCGTCGGCGCCAGCAGGGCCACCGCCTGATCGAAGAATTCCTCGAACAGCAGCCCGGTTTCCAGCAGGAAGGCCGTGACGTCGCGGCTGACCACGGCAACCAGCACGGCGATGAGCCCCATGCTCAACAGCAGGAAGGCGCTGATCGTGGCCGGCTGATAGTCCCGGTGCGGCAGTATAAAGGTCGCCAGGCCGACGGCGAAGACCGGCAGCAGCCAGAGAAAAAGCCGCGGCTCGTAGCGCACGCGGCTGTCGGCTTCGTGCCGCACGAGACGATTGATCTCCTGGCGCCGCAGGGACACGGCGGCGATGTAGGATGCGACCGGCAACACGAAGGATATCCGTATCGCCCAGTCGCTTGCCGTGTCGAAGTTGGTCTCCACAAAGAAGGTGAAGAGGCAGGCGTAGATGGAAAGGAAATTCGCCAGGGCAATCGTGGTAAAATGGCTGCCTGGAAAGAGCCAGTAGAACAAGGTTACGCTAAAAGCCAAGGCCGCCAGCATGACGAAGAAGAAAAGCCCGTAGGTGTCGGTAACTGCAACCGACACCAGGACATAGACCCCCAACGTCAGCATGAGGCCGCGCAGCCAGTAGCGGTCGGGCCTCGCCATGGTGCGTTAGTCTCCCTGCCAGTGGGGCCTGCGCTTCTCCAGAAAGGCGGCGATACCTTCGCGGCCTTCGTCCGAAGCACGCAGGTCGGCGATGCGTTTGGCGGTTTCCTCGATCAGGGTTTCGTCCACCGCCTTTCCGGCGACCGCAAAGACCAGGTCCTTCGCGGCCCGCTGGGCCGCCGGGCCGCCACCCAACAAGGCATCGACGATCTGCCGTCCCTTCGCCTCAAGACCGTTCCGGTCGACGACCTCGTGGACCAAGCCCAGGCGCTCGGCCTGCCAGGCGGAAAAGGTTTCCGCACCGAGAAAATAGCGGCGCGCGGCACTCTCGCCGATCTTCGCCGCGACATAGGGGCTGATGACGGCAGGGATGAGCCCGAGCTTGACCTCTGAAAGACAGAATTTCGCTTCCTCCACCGCAACGGCGATATCGCAGCAGGCGACCAGCCCGATCCCGCCGCCGTAAGCCGCGCCCTGCACCAAGGCGACCGTCGGCTTCGGCAATGCGTTGAGGGTGCGCATCAGACGGGCGAGGCGGCGCGCATCTTCCATGTTCTCGGCCCGCGAGTAGCCGGCCATGGCCTTCATCCAGTTGAGGTCCGCTCCGGCGGAGAAACTACGCCCCTGGGCGGCCAAGACCACCACCCGCACCCGCGGGTCTTGGCCCACACCGTCCAGAGCCGCGGTCAGCTCGGCGATCAACACCTCGTTGAAGGCGTTGTGCACCTCGGCGCGGGTCAAGGTGATGCGGGCGACGCCGCGCTTGTCGATCTCCTGCACGAACAGCGGATAGGTCATACGCTACATCCGGAAAATTCCAAAACGGGTCGGCTCCAGCGGTGCGTTCAGGGCCGCGGAGAGTCCCAGGCCGAGGGTCATGCGCGTGTCCAGAGGATCGATGATACCATCGTCCCACAGCCGCGCCGTCGCATAGTAGGGGTGCCCCTGCGCCTCGTACTGCTCGCGGATCGGCGCCTTGAACCGCTCCTCCTCCGCTTCGGGCCAGTCCTCCCCCTTTGCTGCCAGGCTGTCGCGCCGGATCGTCGCCAGCACGTTCGCCGCCTGCTCTCCCCCCATCACAGAAATGCGCGCATTGGGCCACATCCACAGGAAGCGTGGACTGTAGGCGCGCCCGCACATGCCGTAGTTGCCGGCGCCGAAACTGCCGCCCAGGATCACCGTAAACTTCGGCACGCGGGCGCAGGCCACCGCCGTGACCAGCTTGGCGCCGTCCTTGGCGATGCCGCCGGCCTCGTACTTGCGGCCCACCATGAAGCCGGTGATGTTCTGCAGGAAGACCAGGGGAATGCCGCGCTGGGCGCAAAGTTCGATGAAGTGCGCACCTTTCAACGCGGACTCGGAGAAGAGAATGCCGTTGTTGGCGAGGATGCCGACCGGATAGCCCCAGATCCGCGCGAAACCGCAGACCAGGGTCTGCCCGTAGAGCGCCTTGAATTCGTCCATCTCGCTGCCGTCGACAAGGCGTGCGATCACCTCGCGCACGTCGTAGGGCTTGCGCAGGTCGCGCGGGACGAGACCGTAAAGCTCGGCCGGATCGTAGTGCGGCTCACAGGGTACAGCGGCGTCCAGGCCCGCAGGCTTGCGATGGTTCAGGTTGGCGACGATGCGCCGCGCGATGGCCAGGGCGTGGGTGTCGTTCTCGGCGTAATGGTCGGCGACGCCGGAGATGCGGGTGTGAACCTCTGCCCCGCCCAGATCCTCGGCGCTGACCACCTCGCCCGTCGCCGCCTTCACCAGCGGCGGACCGCCCAGGAAGATGGTGCCCTGCTCCTTGACGATGATGCTCTCGTCGGCCATGGCCGGCACATAGGCGCCGCCGGCGGTGCAAGACCCCATCACCACCGCGATCTGCGGGATGCCCTTGGCCGAGAGGTTGGCCTGGTTGAAGAAGATGCGCCCGAAGTGGTCGCGGTCCGGAAAGACTTCGTCCTGGTTCGGCAAGTTAGCGCCGCCGGAATCCACCAGATAGATGCAAGGCAGGTGGTTCTGCTCGGCGATTTCCTGGGCGCGCAGGTGCTTCTTCACAGTGATGGGATAGTATGTTCCGCCCTTTACCGTCGCATCGTTGACGACGATGACGCATTCCCTTCCGGAGACCCGCCCAATGCCGGTGATCAGGCCGGCCGCCGGCACCTCGCCGCCGTAGAGCCCGTCGGCCGCCAGTTGGGAAAGCTCCAGAAAGGGGGAGCCGCTGTCGAGCAGACTGCGGATTCTCTCGCGCGGCAGCAGCTTGCCCCGCCCCACATGGCGGTCGCGGGCCGCCGGCCCGCCCCCCTCCTTCACCTTGGCGACCTTGGAACGCAGATCGTCGACCAGCGCCTGGTTAACCCGCCGGTTTTCGGCGAATTCCGGATCGCGGGGACTGGCTTTGCTGGAAATCAGCGGCATAAAATCGGCGAATCGGCAGCGGAGAGGACATAGCTAGTTTGGACAGGCAGACGATGGCAGCAAGCAAAATCCACCATGCCGCCGGAACGGCGCCGTTGCGCCTCAAAAGGCGTAGAGTCCCAATTGCTTACCCAAATTTAACCACTGGCACCTAGCTTGAGCCCTCTAGGGCCAATCCCTAGAAAGGAGCGAAGCTATGCCCTATGTGGCCAGAGACGATCAAGGACACATCATCGATGTCCAGGAACGCGAGACCGAAGCGGCCTACGAGCAGGTCGCGCTCGACGATCCCGAACTGGTGTCCTATCTCCACAACGGCCTCGGGGAAGAGGAAATCCAGGCGGAGCTCGAAGCCTCGGATCTCGAGTTCATCCGCGTTATCGAGGACGTCATCACCGTCCTGATCGACAAACGGGTGTTCATGCTGACGGACCTGCCGGCAGCCGCCCAGGAGAAGCTGGCCCGGCGCTATAACCTGCGCAGCAAGCTCTCCGACCTCGGCAGCATCATCGCCGATCACGAGGACATCATGCTGCCCTGAGCAGCGCGTGCTACAGCCGGTCGCCGCAGGGTCCTTGCGAGAAAGCCAATAATTATGTATGAGTAGCCTCTTCGCCCCCGCGCGCCGAGAGAACTGCCGCCATGCAAGTCGCAGCGCCCCCCGCTCTACTCAATCAGGCACCTAAGCCGCGGATTGTCCAGTACCGCAACAAGCGCTACTCGGTGCGGCTGGAGCCGATCTATTGGCAAACGCTGGAAGTCCTGGCCGACCGCAAGCGCATGCGGCTGGGCCACTTCGTGGCCGAACTGGCGGAGAACTACGAAGGGCCGAACTTTTCCTCCTACCTGCGCGTCTTTTGCATGCTGGAAGGCGAGCAGGCCCTGGCGCGCGAGATCCTGGGGCCGACCCACCACGGCCTGCTGGACGTGGTCACCAACTGCCCCAACCCGGGCCTGATCCTGTCGCGCTACCGCACGGTCATCGCCTACAACAATTCCTTCGGCGAATGGCTGGGCCCGGCTGACGTCGCCGTGGTCGGGGCCGAGCTGACGACCCTGGTCCAGGTCCGGACCCGGCGCTCCCTGAGCGATGTCTGGCAGGATCTGGTGGAAGGCCGTGAGAGCAAGGCCGACGCCAAGCTGCTCTACGTTGCCCCCGGACGCGTCAATGCCGCCCAGGCCACCATTCTGGCCCTACGATCCCAGGCCTACCAGGAGTTCTATGCGGTGATGTGGCTGTCTCCCCAGGCCCGGCGCGCCGGCCCCAGCGGCAGCAACTTGCCGCCGCCGCCGCTTCCCGGCTGACCAGCGCAAGTCCGGACCGCAAGGGTCCAGGGACCCGCGGCCGCACGACAGAGAGGGCGTTCAGGCCGCGTTGGGATCGTTGATGATCAGGATGTCGCTTGCGCTGTAGACGGTCAGGCCGCCTTCGAAGCTGTAGAAATGCAGCCCCGTCACGTCCACCCCCGACGCGGTGACGTGCGGGTCGGCGATGCCGAAGCCGGTGATGGTCTCGTGGGTGAGGATATTCACCGAGACGTCCTCGCCCATGAACAGCACCACCTCGCCGGAGGAATCCGGCAGGAGATCGCCAAGCTCCAGAACGACGGAATCGGCGCTCAGGTCGTCGGCCGGCGACGGCGCGCCAGGCTCGACGATGATCAGCGGCAGTTTTTCCATATCGACATGCAGATTCAGGCTCTCCTCGCTCGGCGCGTCCGCGCTGACCGGAGCCTGGGGCAAATCGATAACCGTCTTATCGTCGTTCATGTCGAAACTCGGCCAATCTAAATGGCCACAAAGGTAACACTCTTGGAATCAAGATAGAACGTCGCCCGGAAAAGAACAACTGTTCTGGGACGGAGGCTCTCAAATTATCCGCTTTTTTTCCTAAAACCACGGAAATCGCCACGACAAGGCGTCTTCTCTCCGCCGCAGGCGCTTGCCGCCTCCCTGTCCCGCTCACGCCGAAAGTGATGCGGCCAGAAAGGAAAACGGCGCCCCCCGTCTCCGGGAAGCGCCGCTTTTAACGCTCGGGAACCGCCCTAGCGGCCCCTCAGGTCTCAGTCGGCCAGACCGTCGATCCACGACTTGTGCTCGACGACTGCCTGCTCCGGCGCGCTGACGCCCAGGGTCTCCAGCAGCACGCCGCCGACCCCGAGAATGCGGTAGGAGGCAAGCTGCTCATTGGTCTGAGCCGTGATCAGCTGACCCTCGGAGGTGAAGAGTTCGTTCTCCGCGTCGAGGACGTCCAGCAGGGTCCGCTGTGCGACTTCGAACTGCTGCTCATAAGCGCCCAGGGTTGACCGGTTGAAGTCTCGGGCATCTTCCAGCGCTTCAATACTGTCGCGAGCCGCCTCGAGCTCGAACCAGGACCGGCGCATTTCCTGCTGGGACTCCAGCACGGAGCGATAACGCCGGTTCTTGCTCTCCGTCAGGCGGAACAGCGCTTCCTGACGCGCCGCGCGATCGATGCCGCCGCGGAAGATGTTCCACCGCACCCGCACCATGAGCTGATTATTGAACTCATAGGTGTCGAGCGCCGAGGTCCCGTCGTTGTACTCGGACTGGGCTTCCAGGGTGATCGCCGGATAAAGCGGCACCTCCGCCAGTTCAATCTCGGCCTCCGCCGTACGGACGTCGGCTTCGAAGATCTTGGTGGTCGGATTGTTGCGCACGGCCAACTGCACGGCGCCATCCAGATCAGACGGCAGCGAGCCGGCCGGGAACTCCGGATAGCTCAGGTCGTTGCCCGGGAAGGAACCGACGATGCGGGTGTAGACGGCCTCGGAAACCCGCAGGTCCTGCAAGGTGGTGACCAGGGTGTTCTTGGCACGCGAGAAGCGGGCCTCCGTCTGGTCGACGTCGGCCTGACTGCCGCCGCCGCCCTGCAGGCGTGCGCGCTGCGCATCCAGCACCTGCTGATGATAGGCCACGTTGTCTTCCGCCAGACGAACCAGGTCGCGCTGACGCAGTACTTCCAGGTAGGCGCCGATGGCATCCAGCGCCAGAACTTCGGAATTCTCGAGAACACGGCTGGCAGCCGACTCAACGCGCGCCATTTCACGCTCGACCGTCGCCCCCGCCTCGAAACCGTCGAACAAACGCTGCTGCAGCGTGATCGAGGACTCACGGCGATTGGTGGTCTCCGTGCCGCCGTTGTTGTTGGCGCGAGACGTAGAGTCGTTGAAATTTTCGATACCGATACCGGCCGCCACGTCGATCTGCGGCAAGTAAAGGCCGCGGGCCTGACGCAGTTCCTGGTCAACCGCTTCACGGTTGCTGGCCACGATACCGATGTCCGGGTTGGTGGCGATCGCCTGTTGGACCGCCTCTTGCAGCGTCATCGCATTTGCCGACACCGCCAGTGGAAATACCAAGGCGCCCCCAAGAAGAGCCGCCTTAAAGTTGTTCAAACTCGTCCTGCGAGACCAGCGCATGCTAGCTTCCCCCGACATAAAACCTTGCATCCAATACCTCTCCCCCGTGTCGGACCTGTAGCGTCCCTGATGACCGGACGATAAGGCAAACAAATCTAGAAATATGCGTGACTTGTAACCCGTTTCTAGTTTGGCTGTCAACGCGGCCCCCAAAGGCAAAACAGAGTTAATTTGGGGTAGCGCAAACTGACATGTCACACCGTGATAAATTAGTCACAACTACCCGTGTTTAGAATGCCCATGGGTTGAAATCGACCCATCTCAACTACTTTGGCTACTTCTTTGCGGACCAAAGCCCGCCGGAAACCGAACCAGATCGCGAAACCGTCGCGCACACCGCCTGCCTAGGCTCCTCTGCCGATTCTGTCAACCGGCCTTGAGCGGCGGGCCTAGACGGCCAGGTAGCTCCGACGGGTTCCACTTGGTTAATTCGATACAGACAAATCCGGCCGCCAGTCCGGCGATAGGTCCGGCGATAGGGAAGGAATCCCCTCCCGCCTTGAACTCCACCGCACCGGCGCGGCCATGTTCATTTCGCCTCATGCCCTCCCCGGAAAGATGTGATAAATCACACAGCCATAGGCGCTTACGCCCCCTAGCTTGGCCTGAACCAAGGCGTCCGACGGGAGCTTGTCCGGCGGACATTGCCGAGTGGGGATCGAAGCCCGGACCCCAGCTCCGGCGGGGCCGGAAAGGCCCCCGGAGATGCTGGCCCCGGCGCCGCGCAAGCCCCTTGGAAATCAATAAGGTGACGGAGGGGAAACTGCACCGCGAAAAGAGCTTCCGCATCGTTCTGGAAAGCCCTGGCCCCAAGGTCAAAGTGTGTTATTAACGCTTTTCGAATGATGCATCGCTAGTTTTTCCGGGGCTGATCAGAGTATTTGACGCCTCGTTCTTTTTGCGAATTCGTAACAATTCTCATGAAGTTTTGGACACGGGAACTCTTTGGTCGAAACGGCAAGGCCGCTCCCGTCATGCGGGGGCGCCTTCCAAGGCACGCCGCCGCCCGGTGGTCCTCCCGGACGACCGGCACAACAGACACGTTTGTAAAGGCATAGGATAGTATGGCTGCCCGCGACGATAGCACCGCCTTCAAAGACAAGTCCGCAAAAGGCAAGAGCAAAGCCAAGGACGGCAAGGCGGATACCTGGACCGACCCGGACCTGAAGAGCCCGGGCGCCGCCGCCGAAGAGGCATCCATGTCCGCCAATCTGGCGGAAGCCGAGAACGGGGACGAAGAGACCGGGGACACGATCCCCGATGCGAAGCGCCCCAGCGCCGTTCTTAAGGCCAAGGACCTGATCGCGGCGGCAGAGCCCGAAAAGGGCTGGGACGTGGCCCCCGGCACCGTCGACTTCGAAGACCCGCTGGTGCGCTGCCTGTCGATGCTGGCCGGCCTGATGCAGCGGCCCATTTCCACCGAGGCGCTGAAAGCGGGCCTGCCCCATGCCAACGAACCCTTCACGCCGGAACTGGCCGTGCGCGCGGCCGAGCGCGCCGGGCTGTCGGCCCGCGTCGTGCGCCGCCCCCATCTGAACCGCGTTCTGCCGGTCACCCTGCCCTGCATTCTGCTGCTCAAGGGCGGCAGCTGCTGCGTGCTGCAGAACATCAGCCGGGGCCAGGCCGACGTGCTGCTGCCCGAGGCGGGCGGCACCTCCAAGACCGTCGACGTGCAAAGCTTGCAGGAGCAGCATACCGGCTACGCCATCTTCGCCCGCACCGAGGCGCGCTTCGACGAGCGCGCGCCGGAAACCAAGCTGGCCGAGCCGCGCGCCTGGTTCTGGGGCACACTGTGGCAATTCTGGCCGATCTACAGCCACGTTCTGCTGGCCTCGATCCTGATCAACTGCTTCGCCATCGCCAGCCCGCTGTTCATCATGAACGTCTACGACCGCGTGGTGCCGAACCAGGCGATCGAGACCCTCTGGGTGCTGGCGGTCGGCGTTATCACGGTCTTCGGCTTCGAATTCGTGATGCGCAACCTGCGCACGTACTTCGTCGACGTCGCCGGCAAGAACGCCGACGTCATCATCGCCAGCCGCCTGCTGGAGCAGTTGATGTCGACGCGGCTGGACTCCAAGCCGGCCTCTACCGGCGCCATGGCGAACAATCTGCGCGAATTCGAATCGCTGCGCGAGTTCTTCACCTCCGGCACCCTCGTGGCGCTGGTCGACCTGCCCTTCATCTTCCTTTTCATCGGCGTCATCTATATCGTCGCCGGACCGGTCGCCTTCGTGCCCCTGGCCATGGTGCCGCTGGTCATCCTCGCCGGCCTCTTCCTGCAGTATCCGCTGCGCTCGCTGGTCGAGAAAAGCCAGCGCGAGGCCAGCCAGAAGCACGCCTTGCTGATCGAGACCATCGACGGCCTGGAAACCATCAAGGCGACCGCCGCCGAAGGTAGGGTCCAGAAGTCTTGGGAGCGCTTCGTCGGCATGTCCGCCGCCTCTTCGGGGCGCGCGCGTTTCATCGCCGGCCTGGCCACCACCTTCGCCCAGATCGCCATCCAGATGTCGACGGTGATCGTCATCGTCTACGGCGTCTATCAGATCGCCGAAGGCAATATCACGATGGGCGCGCTGATCGCGGCCACGATCCTCACCGGCCGCGCCCTGGCGCCGCTGGGCGCGGTGGCGGCCATGCTGACCCGCCTGCAGCAGTCGCGCGTCGCCCTCAAGTCGCTCGACAACCTGATGAAGGCCCCGGTCGAGCGGGCCCAGAACAAGCAGTTCCTGCACCGCCCGCGGCTCAGCGGCCAGATTGAATTCAAGCAGGTCACATTCAGCTATCCGGGACAGGAGACCAAGGCGCTGGACGGCCTGTCCTTCAAGATCAATCCCGGCGAGCGGGTCGGAATGCTGGGGCGCATCGGCTCCGGCAAGAGCACCGTGGCCCGCATGATGGTCGGCCTCTACGAGCCGATGGAGGGGGCGGTCCTGGTCGACGGCACCGATATCCGCCAGGTCGATCCCGCCGACCTGCGCCGCAACGTCGGCTATGTGTCCCAGGACAACTATCTCTTCTTCGGTTCGGTGCGCGACAACATCTGCTTCGGCGCGCCCCACGTGGACGACGAAAGCATCCTGCGCGCCGCCGAGGTGGCCGGCGTCAGCGACTTCCTGCGTACCCACCCGCATGGCTTCGACCTGCAGGTCGGCGAACGCGGCATGGGCCTGTCCGGCGGTCAGCGACAGTCGGTGGCGATCGCCCGCTCCCTGCTGCTCGACCCGCCGATTATCCTGCTGGACGAGCCGACCAGCCACATGGATAATTCGTCGGAAGCAGCCTTCAAGCGGCGTCTCGAAGGCACCTTGAAGGGTAAGACGCTGTTCCTGGTGACGCACCGTAGTTCGCTGCTGTCCATGGTCGACCGCTTGCTCATCATCGACAACGGCAAGATCGTGGCCGACGGCCCCAAGGACGACGTGCTGAAGGCGCTCCGCCAAGGCCAAATTCGCGCCAGCAACGGATAGCAGCCCATCCCCGGTGCGGCCGGCATGGCGAACCCAGGTTTGACGAGGATCAGATAGACATGAGTGCACACGGCGTTTTCGATCGCGACGATCTGGACTTCATGCCGGATGTGCATGCCGCGACCCGGCATCGCGGCCGACGCTTCGCCTACATCCTGACCGTCCTCTCGGTCAGCTTCTTCGGCGTCATGGGCGTCTGGGCGCACTATGCCATCCTGGACGAGGTGACCCGCGGCGAGGGCACCATCATCCCCTCCTCCCGCACCCAGGTGATCCAGAACCTGGAAGGCGGCATCTTGGCCGAGATCCTGGTCCATGAGGGCGACATCGTCGAAGCCGGCGACGTCCTGGTGCGCATCGAGAACACCTTGGCCCAGGCCAACCTGGAGGACGCCCGTTCGCAGTACCTCACCTTGCTGGCGACGGAAGCCCGCCTGGTGGCGGAGATCGACGGCAAGGATGAGATCACCTTTCCGTCCGCCGTCGAGAATGAGGCGCCGACCGTAGCGGCCGACCAGCAGCGCCTCTTCAACGCGCGCAAGCGCCAGCTCGACGCCCAGATCTCCGTCCTCAAGTCGCAGGCCCAGCAGCGCAAGCAGGAAGTGGCCGAAATGGCCAGCCGGCGCCGCCAGCTGGAACAGAGCCTGAGCCTGGCCCGCGACGAGCTGGCGATCACCTCGCCGCTGGTGCAGAAGGGTGTCATGCCGCGCATCGAGCTGATCCGCATCGAGCGCCAAGTCGCCGACCTGGAGGGCGAGATCCGCACCATCCAGGCCTCGATCCCGCGCCTGAAGGCAGCCCAGAACGAGGCCGCCCAGCGCATTGAGGAAATGCAGCTGACGGTGCAGACGGAGTCTTCAGACGAGTTGAACAAGACCCGCGCCGAACTGAAATCGATTTCGCAATCGCTCTTCGCCGGCCAGGACCGGGTGACCCGCACCGCGGTCGCCTCCCCGGTGCGCGGCACCGTCAAGGACATGAAGATCAACACCGTCGGCGGCGTCATCCAGCCGGGCCAGGACATCATGGAAATCGTCCCCTTGGACGACAGCCTGATCGTCGAGGCTCGTGTCCGGCCGGCCGACATCGCCTACCTGCGCCCCAACCAGAAGGCGGTCATCAAGGTGTCGGCCTATGACTTCTCCATCTACGGCGGCCTGACCGCGAAGCTGGAGCGCATCTCGGCCGACACCATCAAGGACGAACAGGGCGAGAGCTTCTATCACGTCTACCTGCGCACCGAGGAAAACTCGCTGTACCACCGCGGCGAGACACTGCCGATCATTCCCGGCATGACCGTCACGGCCGAGATTCTGACCGGCGAGAAATCGGTGCTCGACTACCTTCTGAAGCCTATCCTCAAGGCGAAGGATTCGGCCTTGCGGGAGCGCTGATCCCGTCGCGACTCCGGCCGGCTTGAGTTGAAGTCCGAGGGCCCGCCGGCGACATTGCCGGCGGGCCCTTTCCGTTTCCGGCCGTTAACCGCTTGAAGCGGCGGAAGCCCTTGATTTTCTGGCACTTTCGACGACAGCCAAAGCCGCTGCGTAAACCACTTTTGGCAAAACTCCATTAAGGCAAAACGGCGATCCTCTAGGAAGCCCGGCATGAGTTTCAAAAGCCGGGCTTTCGGTCTTGTTTCCTGGAGCCGTCTTGTTGGACCGCCGCGCCTTCCTCCGTTGTTCCGCCGCTTTCGCGGGGGCCACCGCCTGTGGCCTGCTCGTCGATGCCCGGCGCAATGACGCGGCCGCCCAGAGCCTGCAGGACCTGATGAAAACGGCCCCAGCCGCCGGCACGGCGCTGTTCGGCTCCACCGAAGTTTCGGCGGCCAACCTGAAGGCCCTACCTCAGTGGGCGCGCGTCCTGGCGAAGATGAAGTCCGAGCGCAAGCTGTTCCACGCCTGTTTGAACAACCCCGCCGCTTGCACCACGGCGGGCCTCCGGTCATGGCGGGAAGTCGCCACCGAGGCCAAGGGCAAGCCGCAGCTGGAAATGCTGAAGGTGGTCAATCGCTACTTCAATCGCTGGCCCTACAAAATCGACCGCGAGCTCTACGGCGTCAGCGAATTCTGGGCCACGCCCACGGAGTTCATGAAGCGCTCGGGCGACTGCGAGGACTATTCGATCGCCAAGTTCTTCGCGCTGCGCGACCTCGGCATGGCGAATGAAGACCTGAGGGTGGTGATCCTCATGGACCGGATCCGCCGCCTGGGCCACGCGGTCCTGGCGGTTTACGCCCTGGGCGACATCCTGATCCTCGACAGCCTCACGGACCTGATTTTCTCGCACAAGAAGTATAAACACTATGTGCCGCAGTATTCGATGAATGAAACTACCCGCTGGGCGCATTTTTACGGTAAGAATCGCACGGCATCTTTGTAAATGATCGTTAATTCCTTCTGTGGGATAAGTTCGCAATGAGCCATCAAGGTGACCAGACCGTCGACATGCTGGATTTCTCCACGCTGAGCGATGCGCCGGAACAGCGCCAGCGCGGACGCCTGCTCGTCTGGGGTGCCGCCGTGCTGGCCGTGATCGCATTGGCAGCGGTGTTGGTGCCGAGCCTCACCATCGGGACCAAGAAGGCCCAGCTCACCGAGCAGGTCGCCGAGCGCCTGCAGCTCACCGCCAGCGGCCAGGCCGGGGTCATCTCCACTTGGCTGCAGGGCAACCGCCGCCTCGCCGACCCGGTGGTCGAAAGCGAGCTGCTGCGTCTCTTCTCCACCGAGATGGATCTGGCCGGCGGCGACATGTCGCGTATGGTCGCGCCGCAAACCGACGAGAACGGCCTGGGCGTCCCGCTGGTCGAACAGGTTCCTTTTATCGAGCGTATCATTACCGACTTCGCCGCCAACGCCGACTTCCTGGCCGGCTACCTGGTGGGACGCAACGGGGTCGCCTTCGTCACCTCCAGCGGCGCGGTGCCGCTCTCGGTCGATCAGCGCCGGCTGGCGGAGGACAGCTTCGAGCGCTCCCAGACGGTTTACGGTCCGGCGCGCAGTGCGCCCGCCGGCCTGGTCCTCGACATGGCGGTGCCGATCTACGCCGCGCAGGTCAATCCGGGCCAGAGCAAGCCCGTCGCCGTCTTCATCCTGGTGACGCCGCTGGCCAGCGGCCTGGCGGAAATCCTCTCAAAGGATCCTCTCGCCAGCCCCGGAACGGAACGAGTGCTGGTACAGTTCGACGGCGGCCAACTCGGCCGCATCCAGCCCGGCGCGGCAACGCCCATCGCCCCGGTCAGCATCGACGGCTTCGATCTGGCAGCCGGCGAGATTCCCTTCGCCCAGCGGCCCTCCCTGGCCGGGCTGGGCGCGGTCTATTCCGCCGGCACCATGGTCTCCGGCCCGACCTGGTGGGTGCTGGAAGAAATCACGGTCGCCGCGGCCGAACGTCCCTTGGCGACCTACACGACCGCAGCCATCATCGTTTCCGTGCTGGTGGTGCTCGCCGTCGCCGTCGCCTTCGGCGCCTTCTGGTGGCGCCTCGCCAGCGTCCACGACCGTGCCCTGGCGGAGCAGTACCGCAGTCTGGCCGACCGCATCCAGGCCCAGAAGCAGTTGCTGGACAGCATCAACGGCGCGATTCCGGAATTCATCGGCCTGAAGGCGCCGGACGGCACCTACCGCTATGCCAACGCGGCCTTCGCCAAGGCGGTCTCCCGCAGGCCCGACTCCATGGTCGGCCTCGACGACGCCGCGATCTTCGGCCAGGGCACGGCCAAGCGCCTCGCCTTGAGCGATCGGCGCGTGCTCAACAGCAGCGAAAGCGTAACCACCGACGAGGAAGTCTATCTCGACGGCGCGCTGCGCTACCTCCAAATTTCCAAGGTCCCCTTCTTCGCCGCGACCGGCGAGGCCAGCGGCATCGTCTCGGTCACCCGCGACGTGACGGAACTGGTCGAGCAGCAGCGCAAAAAGGAGCACGCCATCCAGCAGATGGTCGCCGCCCTGGTGCGCGCCATCGAGCTGCGCGACCCCTACCTGGCCGGCCATTCCCGCCGGGTAGCGGAGTTCGCCGCCGCGGTCGGCAAGCAGCTCGGCTGCAGCGAGGAAGAACTCGCGACCTTGGAACTGGCCGCCAATCTCTCTCAAATCGGCAAGCTTTCCGTGCGTAAGGAGCTGCTGACCAAGCCGGCGCGCCTCACGCCGGACGAGATCAAGGAGATGGAAGCCCACGTCGGCCATGCCGTCGAGTTCCTGCGCGGCATCGACTTCGAACTGCCCGTGGTCGAGACCATCGCGCAGATGCACGAACGCCTCGACGGCGGCGGATACCCCAAAGGAGTGAAGGGAGAGGAAATCTCCCTCACGGGACGGATACTCGGTGCCTGCGACGTTTTCTGTGCGCGCCTGGAGCCCCGATCCTACCGCGCCGGACTTGCGCCCGATGCCGTCCTGGATATTCTCCAAGAGAACCTGACGCGCTATGATCCCAAGGTGATCGAGGCCCTGAAACAGGTTGTAGCGACGATTCCCGGTGAAAAACTTATTGCCAGCATTGCGACCGGTTGATCCGGTCCTGAACCACGCCAGGGCGCTGCTTCGCCTGGCTTCCGCCCTCAGTCTGTCCGCCCTCCTCCTCGCCGCACCGCCGCCGCCCGTGGCCGCGGCCGTCGAGTTGCGGGTGAAGGCGCCCGAGCGGCGCGTCGCCGTCAACGCGATGGAATACCCTTGGAGCGCCATCGGCCGCGTCAATGCCGGCGGACGCGGTCATTGCACCGGTTTCCTGATCAGCGAGCGCCACGTGCTCACCGCCGCGCATTGCCTCTACGATCCCGTCGTCGGGCGGTGGCGCGGCGCCATCGAGCTGCACTTCATCGCAGGATACCAGCGCGACCGTTTCATCCTGCATTCCAAGGTCGCCAGCTACACCCATGCGGACGACTTCACTTACGTATCGCAGCCGAGCCTGGAGGTGGCGGCGACCGACTGGGCCATCCTGACCCTGGCCGAGCCGCTCGGGCGCAAGGCCGGCTGGCTCGGCCTGCGCGCGATCGACAGCCTGATGATGTCGCGGATCAGCGCCGGCGACGCGTTGCTGCTCCAGGCCGGCTACCGTCGCGACCTGGCGCACGTGATGACCGCCGGCTGGGCCTGCAACATCGCCGGCATCGCAGAGAAAGGCCGCGTGGTGGTGCACGACTGCGACGTCATCCAGGGCGATTCCGGCTCTCCTTTGCTGCTCTACGCGGACGGAACCTTTTACGCGGCCGGACTGCATTCGATAGACCTGATGTCCGGAGACGAGAAGCATCTGGCCGGCGTGCTTTCCCTCAGCGCCTTCCAGCCCCAGCGGGGCCGCCGCGCCGCGGTGCAGGCGCTGGCGGCCACCTCCGCGCGCTGGGCCCCCGGCCGCCTGCCCGGCGAGGCCAGCGAAGCCGCCAGGGTACCGCTTGCGACCATCGACAACCTGCTGGTCAAGCTCGGCTACCTTCAGGTTGGCGACGAGGATGCCTCCGGAGAGGCCCGGGCCGAGGCCCTCAGGCGCTTCAAGGCGGACAACGGCCTGGCCGCTTCGGCCCAACCTTCTCTGGAAACGATGGGGCAGTTGCTGCATGCCACGTCGCCGTAACGCGGCAGCGGACTCCCTTCTCCCTGTCGCCCTGGATTATCCTCAACAGGACTGATATCCAGGACCGGCCGCGTGATCGGGAAAGTGACGGCGGCGCCCGAGGCCGCTGGCGATTGATTAAAAAGATTGATGGAAGGACGCATTTTATGACGGAGATCTTCGCAGACGGGGTCGGCTCCATCGTCGTTACCAACGGCGTGGTGCGCATCGAGCTGATGCAGCTGCGCCGTAAGAACGGCAAGAGCGAGCTTACCGCCCAGCAGGCCGGCACGCTCATGATGCCGACGGGCTCCTTGAAGAACCTGACGCTGCAGCTGGCCAAGGCTCTGGAGCAACTGCAGGAGCGCACGGCCGAGAAGGACCGTCTCGATTCCGAGGCCAAGAAGGGCGACGAACTCGACGAAGCCCTCTCCAACCTCTAAAGCCGCCTCGCCTCCGCCCGCCAGGGGCCGGGGGGCCGCGCAAGGCTACCTCTTTCGCGTGCTTTACCGAAATTTGAGTAAATTCGCCGAATCTGGCAATAAAGCTGTAATCTCCAGCCATCATTTCGCCAAGTAATCGGCCGTCAATCCGGGCCAGGACTCATGAAATATCTATTCGTTCACCAGAATATGCCGGGGCAGTACAAGCACATCTGCCAGCGTCTCGCCGCCGACAAGGACAACACCGTCGTCTTCATCACCAAGCGCGAAGGCATCGAACTGCCGGGTGTGAAGAAGGTGCTCTACAAGCCGCATCGCGAGCCGGCGGAGTCCACCCATCGCTACATCCGGGACGCCGAGCGCGGCATCCTCCATGCCCAGGAAGTGGCCCGCAAGGCCATGGCCCTGAAGGCCCAGGGATTCGTGCCCGATATCGTCATCGGCCACCCCGGCTGGGGCGAGACCCTCTACCTGAAGGACGTCTTCCCCGATACGCCGCTGCTGAACTTCTTCGAGTTCTACTACCACGCCGTCGGCGCCGACGTGGGCTTCGACCCGGAAAGCCAGACCACCCTCGATACGCACTGCCGCATCCGCACCAAGAACATCGTGCAGTTCATGGGCCTGGAGTCCGCAGACGCCGGCATGTCGCCGACCTACTGGCAGTTCCAGCAGTATCCCGAGGAATACCGCTACAAGATTTCCGTGATCCACGACGGCATCGACACCACCGTCTGCGCGCCGGACCCGGACGCCTCCATCGAGATCAAGACGGCAGAGGGCGTGACCAGCGCCCTGAAGCAGGGTGACGAGATCGTCACCTTCGTGGTGCGCAACCTGGAGCCCTACCGCGGCTTCCCGCAGTTCATGCGCGCGGCGGAGATCATTCTCAAGCGCCGCCCCAATGCCAAAATCATCGTCATCGGCGGCGACGACGTCAGCTACGGACGCGCCCTGCCCGAGGGGCAGACTTACCGCAAGCAGATGATGGCTGAGGTCGACCTCGACACCAGCCGCATCTTCTTCCTCGGGCGCGTGCCGTACAGCACCTACCTGAATGTCATCAAGGTTTCGGGCGTGCACGTCTACCTGACCTTCCCCTTCGTCCTCTCCTGGTCGATGCTGGAAGCCATGTCGGCGGGCTGCGCCTTGGTTGCCTCCAGCACGCCGCCGGTCACCGAGGTCATCAAGGATGGGGTCAACGGCCTGCTGTTCGACTTCTTCGATCACACCGCGATCGCCGACCGTGTCGACGAGGTGCTCGACCATAAGGACCGCATGGCGGCGATGCGCAAGAAAGCGCGCCAAACAGTCGAGCAGAACTACGAACTGGAAAGATGCCTGGCCGAACAGTTCAAGCTGATCGAAAACCTGATCGGCGGCAAGCGGCCCGCCGCGGGCGGCAAAGCCGGCGTGCCGAGCTATCGCCTGCCGAAGGGCGCAAACGCCAAGAAGGCGGCGGGCGCCGGAACCGCGAAGAAAGCCGCTTCGAAAAAGGCGTCGTCGAAGAAGACTACCGCGAAGAAGGCCGGAGCGAAGAAGGCCGGCCGCTCCAAGCCCGCCAAGACGCGCGCCAAGGCCAGGTCGTAGCTACAGGCACCCTCACCACGGCATCGGGACAGCTGAGGACTCATGCGCTGGCTTTTCGTGGCACAAGACGGATGGGGGCTGGGCCATGTCTCGCGCCAGCTCGGGTTGGCGCGCGAGCTGCGGCGTCTACGGCCCAACGACGAGCATCTTATCCTCACCTACTCCGAGGCGACCCATCTCATCGCGGCCGAAGGTTTCGCCAGCATCAAAATCCCGGCATCGCAGCCTCACTTGCCCGCCGAGCAGCGCTACCTGGATGAAGAATCCCGACAGTGGCTGGCGGCGGCTCTCGCTCATACGGTGCTGACCAACTTTCGTCCGCAGGCCGTCGTTCTGGACACCTTCCCCATCGGCCTGCACGGCGAACTGGCCATGGCGCTGCGGCTGCCGTGCTACCGGTTTCTCATCGCGAGAGAAGTCAGCCGAACGCTGCCGCATTGGGAATACCAGGAATCCCTGAGCCACTTTCACGCTCTTCTCGCGCCCTATGGCGAAGCGGAGATCGACCTGCCGATCCCGCGCGGCCTCCCGCTTCACTGGGTCGGGCCGGTCCTGGTCCGCACGAAGAACGATCTGCTGCCGCGTGCCGAAGCGCGGCAGCGACTGGGGTTGCCGCAAGACGGGCCCGTCTGCCTCGTTAGTTTCGGCGGTGGAGGCAATCCGCATTACGATCGCCTGGAACAGTGGGTGCTGGCGCTTGCCGCCGGCTTCCCCCATTGGCACTTCGCCTTCACAAGGCCTCCCTTGCTGCGGCAGGCGCAGAGGCCGCCGGGGCCCGGCAACGTCAGCCACTTCGCTTATTTTCCCATGGCCGAGTGCTACGCCGCCTTCGATACCGCGATCTCCTCGACGGGCAGCAGCGCCTATGAGCTGGCTCACATGGGCGTCCCCTCGATCCTGGTTCCGAGCACCAGCCCGCAGCAGATCGAAGACCACCTGCAGAAAGCCCGGCGGATACTTGGACAAAACGGAGGCTTCATCGTGTCCGCCATGGACAGCGAGGCGCTGGCCTCGGCCTTCGCGGCGATGGACACGCCAGCGCGGCTGAGCGCGATGAAGGAGGACCGCGCCAAGCTGAACTTTCAAAACGGCGCCGAGCGCGCAGCCGGGATTCTGGCCGATAGAGTGACCCGGCCCCGCTGAGTTCGATGACGGTCTCAAGAACGGCGCGAGAGGTTCCGGGATAATCCTGCTATTGCTTTGAGAATCATAAGTATAGCCGGCGCCCCAAGCCCCCTATTTTCTTGTTGCGGCGGCGCAGAAGAACTAATTATCAACCAAATCGTGGGATCAAGAAGGCGGGCCGGATCGCTTACACCGGCCCGGTCCGGACGAAGGGATTCGACGTGGCGAAAATTCTGGTTGGGTATGAACGGGGAGACAACCTCGGCCACTACCGCCGCTTGGCGCCGGTCGCCGAGGCCCTGGCCGCCGAGGGGCATCAGGTCACCTTCTTCCTGCGCAATCCCTACGACTGCCGCTCGCAGTTGACCGCGAACCCCCTGCCCTTCATCCAGAGCCCCGACCTGGTACCGCCGAACCCGGCCGAGCGCGGCCCGAAGAAGATGGGGTCCTACAGCGACATCATGGTCTACTGCGGTTTCGGCAAGATCGAGACCCTGTTCCCCGCGACCCTCGCCTGGCGGACCATCTTCGACCAGGTGCGCCCGGACCTCATCGTCTGCGACCATAGTCCGGTCATCTGCTTTGCCGCCTACGGCCGCATTCCGGTGATCCAGGTCGGCTCGGGCTTCACCATCCCACCGGCCCAGGCGGCGGCCTTCCCCGGCTTCCAGCCCGGCAAGACGGCCACGGTCGCGCCGGAGGAGATCGTCGCGGTGATGAACGAAGTGCAGCGCCGCCTCGGCGGCCCCAGGGTGCCGAGCGTCACCGCGCCGCTGCGCACCACCGGGCGTCTCGTCTGCACCCTGAAGGGCCTCGACCCCTACAAGGACCAGCGGGAGGATCCGGTGGTGGGACCGACCGAGGGCCTGCAGCCGCCCTTGCCCCTGCCCGACAAACCGGCGGTCTTCGCCTATCTGGGCATCGAACATCGCATCACGCCGAAGATGCTGGCGCTGCTGAAGGCGTCGGAGCTGCCGGTGGAGGCCTACGTCCGCGGCATGACCGAGGCGACGGCCAGCAAGTACATCCGCCCCGGCCTCACCTTCTATAAGTCGCCGCAGCCCATCGACCAGGTTCTGTCGCGCGCGACCCTGGCGATCCATCACGGCGGCAGCGGCATGAGCCTCGCCTGCTGCAGCGCCGGGCGCCCGCAGCTCGCGCTGCCGATCCACGAAGAGACCCTTCTGAACAGCCAGGCTCTCGCCCGCGTCGGCGTCGGCCGCATGATGTCGGCAAAGGAATTGGAGAGCGCCGGCGCCGAGACCCTCAGCGAGTTCGAAGCCAGTCCCCAGCGGCGCGAACGGGCCGCCATCATCGCCCGGGAAATCGTCGACGCCGGCCCCTTCCGGCCCATGGACCACATCCTGCAAGCCTGCCGGGCCTCGCTCGGCAACGCCTGATCGAACCCGTCGGAAGAGGAAGCGAAGACCATGGCGCATGTGCTCGTCGGCTATGAATTGGGGGCGGGTCACGGCCATATGCACCGCCTGCTGCCGGTGGTGCGGGCCCTGGAGGCGCGCGGCCATAGAGTCACCTTCTTCCTGCGCAACATAAAGGAAAACGCCGTCCTGCTGGCGCGCGAGCGGCGGGCCATCCTGGCGGTGCCGGATCTGGTCGAGCGCATCCCCGGCGCCCCCACCCCGGCGCCGATCGCCACCTATTCCGACATCATGGCTCATTCCGGATTCTTTCGGCGGCAGACCCTTCATGCCGGCCTCCTGGCGTGGCGCACGCTGCTGGACCAGGCCAAGCCCGATCTGGTGGTCGCCGACCACAGCCCGGCCCTGCTGCTCGCCTGTTTCAAGCAGGTCCCCGTCGTGCAGGTGGCCGACGGGTTCACCCTGCCGCCGGCGGAGGCCGATGAGTTCCCGACCTACCGCCAGGGCCGCAAGGCGATGATCCCTCCGGCGCATGTGCTGCGCGTCATGCGGGACGTGCAGAAGCACCACCGCCGCCCACAGCCCCAAACGGTGACCGAGCCCTTCCGCACCGCCGGGCGCCTGGTCTGCACCCTGCCGGAACTGGACCCCTATGCGCCGCTGCGCCGCGATCCGGTGATCGGACCGGTCGAGGGCTTGCAGGCGCCCCAGCCGCTGCCCGCCTCCTCGGTAAATGGGGGGAGGCCGCACTTCTTCGCCTACCTCAGCCTCGAGCACGAGAAGACCCGGCCTTTCCTGAAAGGCCTGAAGGCCTGCGGCTTGAGCGGTGAGATCTTCGCGCGCGGCATGAACGACAAGGTCGCCAAGTCCCTGGCGCGGCCCGGCCTGGTCGTGCACCGCGAACCGCAGCCGATGCAGGAGGTGATCGCCCGCTCCAGCCTGATCATCCATCACGGCGGCAACGGCACCTGCTGCGCGGCCTTAAGCGGCGGGCGGCCTCAGGTCCTGCTGCCGACACATATGGAGGCCCGCCTCAGCGCCGATGCATTGGTCCGATTGAAGCTCGGGCGGCTGCTGCTCTCCGGCGACCTGGAAGGCGACAAGCTGCCCGAGATTCTGGAGCAGACCGCCGCCGACGCCGCCATGGCCGAGCGCGCCGTGGCGCGCGCCCGCGAGATCGAGACCCGCGGGACACAGAAGACCGTAGAGACGATCCTCGACACCTGCCTGCGCGTGCTCGAAGACCGCCAAGAAAAATAAATAATCTCAACAGTTTAACAGAAGCACAGCAAAAGAGCGGCGGCTCCGGGGCCGCCGCTCTACGCTTTCGGCAGGACAAGGGCCGGGCTACATCCCGGTCAGATTGCCGCCGTCGATCATGGCCTGGAGGATCTGATCCTGCGTCGCGCCCAGGCTGGTCAGGTCCTGCCCTTCGATCACGACGTAGTGGTCCGTGAAGCCGCTGGCATCGCCGTTGAGGTCGACGCCGATGGTCGAGTTCACGCCGTCCCAGGTGACCTCCAGATAGTCGTCCAGGGTCGCGCCGTCGTCGGCGCCGACGCCCAGCAGCAGGTCGCCGAAGTCGAGGATGTCGCCGTCACCCATGGTGAAGTCGGTGACGTTGTCGATTTCGCCGAAGTTGCCGTTGGAGAAGGCGAAGGTATCGGCGGCCATGCCGCCGGTCAGCGTGTCTCCGCCGGCGCCCCCGTTCAGAGTGTCGCTGTGGCTGCCACCGAAGAGGAAGTCCTCGCCGCCCCCGCCGAAGAGGAAGTCCTGATCCAGGCCGCCGCTCAGGAAGTCGTCGCCCAGGCCGCCCAGCAGGGTATCGTTGCCCAACTCGCCGTCCAGGTAGTCGTTGCCGTCCTCACCCAACATGAGGTCGTCGCCGCTGCCGCCGATCAGGGTGTCGTCGTCGGCGCCACCGCCCAGGGTGTCGTCGCCGCCGTTGCCGAAGATGGTGTCGTTGCCCGCACCGCCCATCAGCGTGTCCTCGCCGCCGTGGCTCTCGCCGCCGCCGGTGTTGGCGTCGCCATAGATCAGGTCGTTGCCGTCGCCGCCGTCGATGCTGTCGAAGCCGCCGAGCTCGGTGACTTCGGCCAGGCCGACGCCGACCACCAGGGCGTCGCCGGAGATCACGTCGTCGCCCGCGCCACCCAGGATCGTGTCGCTGCCGCCTGTCCCGACGCCGGCGGTGCCGTTCACCGCCAGGGCGTCGCCGGCAATGGTGTCGGCCCCGTCGCCGCCCTCGATGCTGTCGCCCGCCGGCGGCTGTGCAAAAAACCCAAGGGTGTTCATGACGGCCGAACCGCCGGCGCTGGCCAGCACGTCGCCGGAGATCAGGTCGTTGCCCTCCAGGCCATGGATGGTGTCCTGACCCACAGAGGGCAGGCCCGCCAGCAGGTGGTTCTCCACCGTAGCGCTTCCCAGAGCCACCAGGGCGTCGCCTGCGATGACATCGCCATCCTCGCCGCCGATGAGCTGGTCGCAACCTGCCCTGGCGTTGTCGCCGCTGCCTTCGTTGACCACCAGAGCCGTCGTGCCGTCGTCGCCAAGGGCCAGCAGGTCGCCGGCCATGGCGTCGGCACCGGCGCCGCCGGCCACGATGTCGCAGCCGGCCTCGCCGTTGTCGGCCTGGTTAAGGACCGTCGCCTGGACGCTGCCGGTGCTGCTCTGGGCGATGAGGTCGCCGGCCAGCAGGTCGACCCCGCCGCCGCCGCCCACGGAATCGCCGCCGCCCAGGGCGCCGTCCTCGGCGTAGTTCTCCACCTCCGCGTAAACCGCCCCATCGGAGAGCGCCACCGCTTCGCCGGCCACGATGTCGGACTCCGCCCCGCCGAAGAGGTAGTCGACGCCCGCTTGCGTCCCGACGCCGCTGGCGCCGGTCTCGACGGAGACGAGAACCGACGTCTGGCCGAAGGCCACGGCCTCGCCGCCCATGACGTCGCTGCCTTCCTCGCCGCTGATGCTGTCGTTGCCGACGATCCCGGCCAGGGCCTCCAGGATGACGTCGGCCATGCCTTCGCCGCCGTCGGAAACCACCAGGGCCTCGCCGGCCAGGGAGTCGTCCCCCGTGCCGCCGACCAGGGTGTCGTTGCCGACCGCGCCGCCGAAGTGGGCGCGGTTCAGCACGCCGGCGAAAGCGTCGTCGTTGCTGCTATGGGCCAGCGCCTCGCCCGCGGCGCGGTCATGGCCGTCGCCGCCTTCCAGGCTGTCGTTGCCGTTGGGGTCGAAGCCCCCGGCGGCATCGTCGTTGCGCGCCAGGCCCTGCGCCAGGCCGTCGACGGTATAGGCCACGGCCTCGCCGGCCATGACGTCGTCGCCCAGGCCGCCGTAGAGCGAGTCGTCGCCGCCCAGGTTGGTCAGCGCCGACACGCCCGCCGGTCCGTCGAGCATGTTGTTGAGGCCGTCGCCGGCCAGTACGTCGTCCAGGTTCGGTTCGATATTGACCTGATCGTCGCCGTGGATGAGGTCGCCGCCGCTGCCGCCGTCGATGGAGTCGGCGCCGGAGCCGCCCAACAGGATATCGTTGCCGGCCCCGCCGTAGAGGGCGTCGTCCCCCTCCTCACCGGCCAGCAGGTCGTTGTGATCGCTGAAGCCGTCCTCGGGAGTCTCACCCGGCTGCTCGTCGTTGAGGGCCGCCTGCGCCGCCACGTCGGCCTGGCTGCCGCCGTAGAGGGAGTCGTTGCCGCCCCCGCCGAAGAGAAAGTCCGGCCCGCCGAAGCCTTCCAGCAGGTCGTCGCCGTTCCCGGCCGCCACCACCGTCTGCCCGGCCAGGGGGTCGGCGTTGTGCTGCTGCGGGTCCAGGTCGTCGAACTGGGCATCGCCGGGATTGGGATCCTCCGGGCCGGGCGCCACGAAGCCGGGCACGTCGTTCAGCGCGCCCTCGGTGGCGAAGCCGTTGGTGGTCCAGTCGGCCGCCCCATCACTATCCGATTTGCCGTCGGCGGCGCCGCCGAAGACGCGCGAGAAGATGGTCTGCGCCGTCGAGGTCTGGCCGTTGAAGGTCTCGAACAGCAGGCTGTACTGCGCCGGCCCCGCCGGGCCCGGGACCCAGCTCGCATCGGTCAGCACGGCCAGGTCCGCCTGCTCCAGGTTGGCGGCGAAGGTGTCGAGGCCTTCTCCGCCCGCCACCAGGTTCACCGCCAGGGGTTCGCTGCAGTCGCCGCCCAGGTCCCAATAGGTCTCGGCGGCCAGGAAGACGGCCTCCACCACCACGCCGGCGGCGTTGAAGACCTGAACGAAGACGTCGCCGGTGGGGGCCATGAGGTCCGCGAACTGATGGACCGTCAGGAAGCCGCCGGCCGGTATGGTCAGGCCGTCCGGCACCGCCAGGGTCACCAGGGCGCCGCCGGGATTGAGGAACTCCAGGATCATGCCCTGGGTGGTGAACGCCTCCGCACGGTCGTTGAACAACTCCACGAAGTTCATCACGCCGTCGACGATCTGAATGCCGTCGGCCAGTTCGATGGTGACGCTGGTCACGACGCCGAGGCCGATCTCGTTGATCACCAGGGCCCCGGCCTCCTCTTCCGCCGCCGCGCCTTCGCGCAGCAGGCCGGTCTCGTCCTCCAGCTCGATGAGGCCGAAGCGCAGCTCCGTCGGGTCGATGACGCCCTGGGCGGTCAGCAGCTCAAGCACCTGGCCCAGGTCGTCGCTGTAGGCCGTGGCGCCGCCGCTCTGCGCGGGCGCTTCGGCGGCGGTCTCCAGCGGCGCCTCGGCCTCGCCGGCCAGCAGCTCCGCCTGCCGCATCAGCAGCTCTCCCGGCACCTCGGCATCGCCGATCTGGAAGACCGGCGCCGTCCCCGTCCCGGCCAGCTCGGCCAGGTTCTGGAAGACGATCTGGCTGCTGCCCTCGCCGCCGGCGTCGAACACCAGCTTCAGGTCGCCGCCCTCGCTCCGCAGCGTCACGCCGCCGGGGGCGGCGGCCAGCCGGTAGGTGGCGCCGGCCTGGGGCGCGATGACCAGGGTCTCACCGGCCGCCGGCGGGGTCACCACCCGCGCCTCGTCCGCCTGGATTGCTGGGGCCGCCGGGGCCGCCTGGGTCTGGGCGTCGTCTTGAGACGCGTTCTCGAAAGCCGCGGCGCCCTCCACCTGGGCCTTGGCGTCGGAAAGCTGCTGCGCCGGGGCAGTGCCAAAGGAAACAGACATCAACCGTACTCCCTAACGATGGTGCCCAAGGGGCCGAAGGGGGCCGCGGCGGAGGGACGGGCGCACCCGCCCCCTGCCCGTCCGCCCCTTTCCGGAGCGGCGGGGCCACAGCCCTTGATCTGCTCATCTGTCGGAAGAAAGGCCGAAGGGGTTCAAAAAAAGAGGAAAGAAGGTTGGTGGGGATTAACCATAGCGCCGGCACAACGGCCCGCGCGCGGCCGCGAGGCCGGGCTGGGGGTTCCCCTGCGCCAGAACTCATGGTTCGAGACGGCGCTGCCGCGCCTCCTCACCATGAGGCGAAAGTTGAGCCCTCATCCTGAGGAGGGCCGAAGGCCCGTCTCGAAGGATGGGCCGCCAGCTCCACGCCGTTCACCGGACGCGCAAAGAAAAAGGGCCCGGCGGTTTTCCGCCGGGCCCCGAGGGTCTTGACCCCGTAAAAGCGCTGCTCTTAGAGAGCGTCCAGGTTCCCCTGAGTAATCAGAGCATTGATGATGTCTTCATCCGAGACACCCAGACCGGAGACATCCGTGCCCTGCAGGGTGATCGTCGAGACATTACCGCCGCCGGCGCTGCCGTTGTCATCGATCGTAATGATCGTGGTGCCCGGCGTGGTCGTGGTGTCGAAGCTGAGGTAATCATCCAACGTCGAACCAAGCTCGTCACCCGGCGCATTTCCACCATTGGCGAGCAGATCTCGCAGATCGAGAAGATCTGTCTGACCCGGGAAGAGGTCGAAGTCGGTAATGACGTCAGCCTCACCGTTCGCCATCGTATCGAAGTAGAAGGTGTCGTCACCCAGGCCGCCGCTCAGGCTGTCGTCACCCGAGCCACCCTTTAGGGTGTCGTCGCCGTCACCGCCGATGATGGTGTCAGCACCACCCTGGCCATCCAGCACGTTGCTGATGTTGTTACCGGTGATGATGTTGCCACCGGCGTTACCGGTGCCCGTCACGGCCGTGCCGCCGGTCAGGGTCAGGTTCTCAACATCTGTACCCAAGGTGAAGGAGACGGAGCTATGGACCGTGTCCGTACCCTCACCCGGAGCCTCGACCACTACATCAGCGAAGCTGTCGACGATGTAGGTGTCGTTGCCGTCACCGCCTTCCATGGTGTCGCCGGCGCCGGTGTTGGAGCCGCCGTCCAGGGTATCGTTGCCGATACCGCCGATCAGCGAGTCGTTGCCGTCACCGCCCAGCAGGCTGTCGTCCCCTTCGTGGCCATTCAGGGTGTCGTTGCCGGCCAGACCCGAGAGGATGTTGGCACCGGAGTTCCCCAGGATGACGTTGTCGAGGCCGTTGCCCGTACCGTCTTTGTCACCCGCTCCGATCAGGTCCAGGTTCTCGACGTTGGCGCCCAGGACGTAGGTGATCAGGGAGTTCACGGTGTCGGTACCCTCAGCCGCGGCCTCGATCACCACATCGCCGATCTCGTCGACAAAGTAGGTATCGTCGCCGAGGCCGCCCTCCATGGTGTCGGCCCCCGCCAAACCGTCCAAGACGTTGTTGTTGGCGTTGCCCACGATCCGGTTGTCGAGAGCGTTGCCCGTCCCGTAGACGGCGCCGCCGGTCAGGATCAGGTTCTCGACGTCACCGCCGACCACGTCGCCGGCCGGATCGACCCGCAGATCGTAGTCGATGGAGGATTCGACGGTGTCGTCGCCGGAACCGCCGGTCTCGTCCACCTGATCGCCGGCCTCGTTCACGACGTAGTAGTCGTTGTCGTTGCCGCCGTTCATGTAGTCCGCACCGTTGCCGCCGTCGAGGTAGTCGTTACCGTCGCCGCCGTAGAGGGTGTCGTTGTCGTCGCCGCCGTAGAGGCCGTCATCCGCGCCCTGGCCTTCGAGGGTATCCTCGCCGCCGAAGCCGTAGATGTCGTTCTCACCGGCATTGCCGACCAGGTGGTTGTTCAGCGAGTTGCCGAGGATGTTCCCCGGGCCGGCCCCGAGCAGGATGACGTTCTCCACGTCGTAGAACTGCAGGCTGCCCAGGTCGACGCTGAGGTCGGCATAGATGGTGTCGATGCCGTCGCCGCCGTAGACCACGTCGCCGGTCTCGGTGACGTAGAAGGCATCGTCGCCGGCACCGCCGTACATGGTGTCGTTGCCTTCGCCACCGTAGAGGACGTCGTTGCCGCCGCCACCGTACATGGTGTCGCTGCCGCCCTCGCCGTAGAGGAAGTCGTCGTCGCCGTTGACGCCATAGACGTTACCGTAGGTATCGCCATACATCACGTCGCCGTCTTCGCCACCGTAGAGGGTGTCCTTGCTGCCCTCGCCGCCGACCAGCGTGTCGATGCCGGCGCCACCGAACAGCAGGTCCGAACCCGAACCGCCGTCGATGTAGTCGTCACCGCCGCCGCCGTAGACCAGGTCATCGTCGTCGCCGGCGTAGATCACGTCGTCGCCGCCTTCGCTCTCACCCGGATCGTTGGTGTCGCCGAAGATGGTGTCGTTGCCGCTGCCGCCCAGGATGGTGTCGTTGCCGACATCCTCGTCGTCATCGACCTGCGTGTCCGCACCGCAGAGGCCCAGGGCGTCGCCCGCGATGAGGTCGTCACCGGCCCCACCGTCGATCGAGTCGTCGCCGGCCCCGTTGATGACGGCCAGACCGCCCGCACCGACCGCCAGGGCGTCACCGGCGATGATGTCGTCGCCGGCGCCGGCCTGGATCGTGTCGTTGCTGACACTGGAGCCGAAGGGCGCCGAGTCGCCATCGCTGGTCAAGGCCGCCGTCCCGCCGTTGAGCGCCAGGGCGTCACCGGAGATCAGGTCGTCACCGGCACCCGAAACGATCAAGTCGCTGCCGACGATGGCCAGAGCCGCGGCGTTGAGGTTGCCGGAGTTGTTGTTGACCGAGGCCAGGCCGTCGCGGCCGGTCGTGAGGGCGTCACCGGCGATGACATGACCGCCGTCACCGGCAGTGATCGTGTCGTTGCCGGCCTTGTGATCGCCGTTCTCGTTGCCGCCCAGCAGCAGCGCGGTGTTGGTGGCGTAGGCATCGCCGTAGTCCCCGGTCGCCAGCGCATCGCCGGCGATGTAGGAGCCCGGCGCACCGGCACAGAGACCTTCGCTGCCCTCACCGAGGATGTTGAGGTTCTGCGGATTGTCGCCGACCTGGATGAGGTCGTTGCCCGCGGAAGCCCCGGCGCCGGACGCCAGGTTGATGGCCTCCGAGACACCGTAGTCGCCCAGGGTGACGGCGTCGCCGCCGACCCAGTGGGTGCCCTCGGCCGCGAAGATGACATCGTCGCCGGCGGAGGCTTCGCCGCCCTTGACGTTGTTCACCGCCGTGTTCCGGGCCTCGGCATTGGTCTCGTCGGCCACCGTCAGGGCGTCGCCGGCGATGGTGTCGTTACCCCAACCACCCTCGGTCTGCCCTTCGTTGCCGCCGTAGATCAGGTCGTTGCCGGCCTGGGCCGAGCTGTTGGCGCTGTTCGCCGTGGCCGTATTGTTGGCCGTGGCGTTGCCGCCGTTCAGGTGAGACGTCATGGCGTCGCCGGAGATCAGATCCCCGTAGTGGCCCGCCGCGATGGTGTCGTTGCCGGCGCGAGCCAAGCCGGAGTCGGTCGCCGACGCCGTATTGGTCGAAGTCGCCGTGCCGTTGGAGCCGATGGCCAGGGCATCGCCCGCCACCGTATCCGCACCTTCGCCGGTCGTGATGTCGTCACCACCGGCATGGGCAGCGCCGTTGCCGGAAGCCGTCGCCGAGTTGACGATGACCGCATCGCTCCCGGAACCCGCGGCAAGGGCGCCGCCGGAGACCTTGTCGGCATAGAACCCGGTCTCGATCACATCGCTGCCGGCGGAGGCTGTGCTGAACTCGCTCGCCGTCGCCGTGTTCTCCACGTCGGCCGTGCTGCCGGCGCTCCGCGTCAGCGACTCACCAGCCACCGTGCTGTAGGAAGCCGTCACAAGGTCGATCTCGTCGTCACCGGCGATGGCGTCGGTCGACACCCCGGTGGCGATTGCCGTGTTGTTGGTCTCGGCCGTCGAGTTAAGGGCCGCGACCATGGCATCGCCGGCAACCCAGTCGCTCGCCGTGCCCTGCAGCTCGATCTCGTCGCTGCCGGCACTCGCCACGCCATCGTAACCGTAGGAGTGGGCGGTGTTGTTGGCCTGGGCGAGCGTTTCCTCGCCGCCGGTGTAGACATCGCCGGAGACGTAGTTCCAGGCACTCTGCGCGCTCGTGGCGTAGATGCCGTCGTTGCCGGCTTCCGACAGCCCCTCGGCACCGTCGACCGTGGCGTCGTTGGTCGCCGTGGCATCGCCGCCGTAGTAGTGCGACGCGGCCGCATCGCCGACCAGGATGTTGATCCCCTCGCCGCCGTAGATCAGGTCGTTGCCCGCACCGGAGTGGAAGAAGGCCCCATTGGCCTCGTTCTCGAAGCCCACCACGTTGGTCGAGGAGATGTTCATCGCCTCCGCGGTGCCGCCCTTGCCGGTGGCCAGGGCGTCGCCGGCAACGGTGTCGTTGCCGCCGCCGGCATCGATGGAGTCGTTGCCCGCAATCGAGACGATATTGAGCTGGCCATCGGCGTCGAGCAGGCTGCCCGTGGTCGTTGCCGTGTTGGTGGCGCTCGCCATGCCGTAGTCGCTGGCGGCCAAGGCGCCACCGGAGATGGTGTCGTTGCCGTTACCGGCTTCGATAGCGTCGCTGCCAGCGGCTGCGAAGGCATCCGGAATGCCCATCGGCGTGATGCCGGAGGCCTGGCCGCTGGCCGTTGCCGTGTTGCTCACGGTCGCGTTGCCGCCGTCCCGGTTAGACGTCATCGCATCGCCGGCGATCAGGTTGTCGCCGCCACCCGCATCGATGGCATCGTTGCCGGCCGAGGAGACCGCGAACTCCGGACCGGAGTCCTCGCCGCCTTCGATGGTCGCGTTGGTGGTCGCCGAATTGGTGGTCGTCGCCTCGCCAAACTCGCCAGACACCAGAGCGTCGCCGGAGATGGTGTCGTTGCCGCCACCGCCGTTGATCAGTCCATCCGAGATGTAGGAGATGCCGGCAAGCGCCAACATCGCGTCGGAATAGCTGACCCCGAGACCCATCGCCACCTCGGCCAGCGCGTAGCCGCGGCCGGTGGTGTTGGGCCCAAGAAGCCCGGCGAAGGGCGAGCCGATGCCGTCATCGCCGGCAGAGGAGATCGCTCCGCCTTCGCCACCATCCGCCGAGTAGTACGAGGTCGTCGCGGTGTTGTCCGCCGTGGCCGTCGGGATCGAGCCGTAGTCGCCGGTCGCCAGCGCGTCGCCGGCCACCAGGTTGTTGCCTGCACCCGCGTCGATGATGTCGTCGCCGGCCATGGCCAGGTCGAGACCCAGCCCGCCATCGACGGTGACACCGGCGTCATTGTCGGTGTCGGCCGTGGCGCCGTTACCGGTGGCCAGGGAGCCGCCGGAGATGACGTCGCCGCCGTCGCCGGTCACGATCAGGTCGCTGCCGGCAATCGCCGCGTTGACGTAGGTGTTGCCGCCGTCGGTCACCGTGGCGTCGTTGTTGGCGTAGGCGGTATGGTCGTGGCCGCCGCTCAGCGCGTCGCCGGAGACCAGTTCCCCTTCCTCACCGGCGTCACCGCCGCTGAGGATCAGGTCGTTGCCCGCCAGAGCCACGGAAGCGTAGGAGTCGCTCTCGCCGCCGACAACCGAGGCCAGGTTGTTGGCCGTGGCGTCGGAAGCCTCGGAGCCTGCGTCGCCAACGATGATGTCGTCGCCCCCACCGGCCAGGATGACGTCGTTACCGGCCAGGGCGATGCCCACGCCGTACTCGCCATTCGTGACCGAGGCCTCGTTGTCCGCCTGCGCCTCGCCGGCCAGTTGGCCCAGCGCCAAGGCGTCACCGGAGATGACGTCGCCATCATCGAAGGAGTTGGCGTAGATGATGTCGTTGCCGGCCATCGCCAGGGACGGCTGGATCTCGTTCAGCACGTCCGCGACGAACTCACCGAACTCGCCACCGATCAGGCCCAGGACGTTGGCATCGCCGGAAGCGGTGCCCATGACAGCCGCGGTGTTCTCGGCCAGGGCCGAACCGTAGCGGCCGAGGGACAAGGCATCGCCGGCCAGGGCGTCGCCGCCGTCATCCGACAGGATCACGTCGTTGCCCGCCAGGGCCGCACCGAAGGCGCCGCCGTTCTCGTTGCCGACCTTGGCATCGCTGTCGGCATGGGCCTTGCCGTTGGCACCCGTGGCCACGGCGTCGCCGCCGACCGCGTCGCGGCCTTCACCGGCATCGATGATGTCGTTGCCGGCCAGGGCCACGGCCGCACCTTCGTCGCCGTTGGCGTCGACGGTGGCGTCGTTGTCGGCCTTTGCGGTGCCGTAGTCGCCCATGGTCAGGGCATCGCCCGCGGCGAGGTCGTCGCCGTAGCCGAGCGTGATGTCGTCGTTGCCGGCCATGGCAATGCCGACGCCCGCGTCGCCCTGCGTCGCCGCGGCCGAGTTGTTGGCCGTGGCGTTGCCCTCGGTGCCGTAGCCGCCACCCGGGCCGGCCGCCGCGTCGCCGGAGACGATGTCGTCGCCGTAGTCGCCGGGCTCATCGCCCTTGTCGGCCACCAGCAGGTCGTTGCCGGCCTTGGCAAGGCCGAAGCCGAGATCGCCTGCCGCCGCAGTGGCGGTGTTGTTGGCCTCGGCGTCGCCGCCCAGGTTGGTGTCGAAGACCAGGGAGTCGCCGGCAATGGCGTCGTCGCCGGTACCGGTGCGGACCTCGTCGTTGCCGGCATTGGCTTGCCCGCCGTAGTCGGAAACGTCGGCATCGTTGGTCATGGTGGCGTTGCCGTAGAGGCTCCCCACGCCGCCGGACACCACGTTGTTGCCGTTGCCGGCCCAGATGATGTCGTTGCCGGCATGGGCCGTGCCCGACGCACCGCTGGTGGCCGCCGAGTTGGTCGCCGAGGCGTTGCCCTGGGCGCCGCCCTCACCGGCAATCACGTCGTTGCCGTCGCCGGTGGTGATGTCGTCGTCACCCGAATGGGCATGACCTTCACCGGCCGTGGCCTGGTTCAGGATGCTGATCGTTCCGCCCGCACCCGTCGCAGCGGCGTCACCGGCCACCACGTTGTCGCCTTCGCCGGCGTCGATGACATCGCCGCCCGCCGAAGCGGTGGAGCTGGCCGAGGAGGTGTTGGTGGCGTTGGCGACACCGTTGTCACCCGTCGCCAGAGCATCACCCGCCATGGTGTCGTCGCCATCGCCGGCCGACAGATCGTCGCTGCCCGCCGAGGCCGTGCCGCCGTTGGTCGCCGTCGCATCGTTGGTCGCGTCGGCAATGCCGTAGTCGCCGGTCGTCAGGGCGTCACCGGCCACCGTGTTGGCGCCGCCGGCGGCATCGACATCGTCGTCGCCGGCAGAGGCCTCAGCCCCCGCCTGATCGGCGGACGCGGTGTTCGTGGCACCCGCCGTCACCGCCATGGCCGCGGCCGCGGCGACACCCGCCGCCAGCGCGCCGCCGGAGATGGTGTCGTCGCCGTCGCCGGCGTCGATGTCGTCGCTGCCCGCCGAAGCCGCGTTGCCGCTATTCTCGGCCGTGGCGTCGTTGGTCACCGTGGCGTCGCCGCCGTCGGTGGCGACACTGGCCGCATCGCCGGCCAGCAGGTCGCCGATGGCGTCCCCGTCGGCATCGATGAGGTCGTCGCCGGCCGACGCGAAGTTGCCCGTCCCGATGGTCGCGCTGGCGTCGTTGTCGGCTTTCGCCTGGCCGGCCGTGCCCGTCGCCATGGCGTCGCCCGCCACCGCATCGGAGCCATTGCCGGAGCTGATGGTGTCGTTACCGGACTTGGCGGTGCTGCCGTCTTCGGCCTTCGCATCGTTGGTCGCGGACGCCAGGGCGCCTTCGCCGGCCGCCAGAGCGCCGCCGGAGATGACATCGTCGCCGCTGCCGGAAACAATCGAGTCGCTGCCGGCACTCGCCGTGCCGCCATTGTCCGCGACGCTCTTGTTCGTCACCGACGCATTGCCGCCGAGAACGTCCGTGCTCGCCGCGTCGCCGGCCAGGATGTCGCCGACGCTGCCGCCGGTGGCATCGATGGTGTCGTTGCCCGCGGAGGCCTGAGTGGCTCCGCCACCGGTCACCGAGGCATCGTTGATCACCGTCGCCGTGCCGGCTTCGCCGGTCGCCAGGGCGTCGCCCGCGGCGATCTCCTCGCCGCCGGTGCCCAGATTGATGCTGTCGCTACCGGCCTTGGCGAAGCCCAGAGAGGCCGCGGCCTTGTTGAACACATCGGCCACCGCCGCCATGCCGGCCGCAAGGGCGCCGCCGGAGACGGTATCGTTGTTGGCACCGCCGATGATGGTGTCGCTGCCCGCAGAGGCGCCGGCAAGCGAGGTCGAGGTCGCCACGTTGTCGACGTCGGCCAGGGCGTTCTGGCCTTCGGCCAGGGCTTCGCCGGCAACCCGGTCGTTGCCGCCGCCAGCCAGGAGGCTGTCGTCACCGGCCGAACCGCCGGTGTTCGCGGTGTTCGCCGCCGTCGCCGAAATGGTCCCGCTGTCGGCCATCGCCATGGCGTCGCCCGCCACGTCGTCGCCGCCGCCGCCGGCCTCGTCACCGGAGGAGATGGTATCGCCGCCGGCGCGGCCGCCGGTATCGGCATTGTTGGTGGTCAATGCGATAGCGCCGGACGTGCCGTCGGCCAAGGAACCGCCCGACAGGACGTCGTTGCCGAGCATGGTCGTGATCTGGTCGTTACCGGCCAAGCCACCGTTGTCGGCGTCGTTGGTCACCGTGGCATTGGCCACGCCGCCGGAAATCTCCGCCGCATCGCCGGCGCCCGTGTTTGCGTCGATGCCCCCGTTGACGATGTCATCGCCGGCTTTCGCGCCGACGCCGACGGCGGTGTTGTTCGCCGTAGCCGTCGAACCGCCCACCGTCTCGATGGTCAGCGCGTCGCCGCCGAACACATTGGCACCGTCGCCGAGCTGGAGGTTGTCGACACCGGCGGTGCCGAGGGTCGACATGTTGTTGGCCGTGGCCGAGGTGTTGTCACCCTTGGCCATGGCGTCACCGGCCACGGAGTCGGCGCCGCCGCCCATCCAGATAAAGTCGTTGCCGGCCATGGCGCCGTTCGCGCTGGTCGTGTTGTTGGCCGTGGCCGTCGCCGTGCCGCCGGCCCCGGTTGCGATCGCCTGGGCGTCGCCCGCCACCGTGTTGGCGGCGGAACCGGAGAAATCCCAGATCAGGTCGTTGCCGGCGCTCGACAATCCGCCGGACACCACCGTGTTGGTCTGGGTTGCCGTGGCATCCGTACGGCCGATGGCCTGGGCACCGCCGGAGATCGTATCTCCGTCGATGCCACCCCAGATGGTGTCGTTGCCGGAGCTGCCGGAGCCCGTGGTGGTGTTGCTGCCGGTCGCCGTCGCCACACCGTTGGAGATGGCCTGGGCGTCGCCCGCCACCTTGTTGAGGCCTCCCCCGACGAGAATGGAGTCGTTGCCGGCCTTGCCGCCGCCGACCGCTTGGTTGGTCTGAGACGCGGAGGCCGTGCCGGCACCCGAAGTGACGATCGCCTGGGCGCCGCCGGACACGGAGTCCGAACCGCCGCCGGTCACGATGGAGTCGTTGCCGGCCTCCGCATTGATGCTCGTGGCCGCATTGTGACCGGTGGCCGTCGCCGTGCCGGCGGATATCGCCTGGGCATCGCCGGCAACGCGGTTCAAGCCCGAACCGGCATCGATCGAGTCGTTGCCGGCGCTGGCCGAGCTCGCGCCCGCCGCAGCGTTGGTCTGCGTCGCCGTGGCGGTGCCACCGGAAATGGCCTGCGCGCCGCCGGAGATGCTGTCCCAACCGTCGCCGGAGGTGATGGTGTCGTCACCGCTCTTGCCGCCGTTGCCGGCCGTGTTGCTGCCGGTCGCCGTGGCCGTGGTATCGCCAATGCCCTGGGCCTCGCCCGCCGCGCGGTCGCCGTTCGCATGGAAGCCGCCGGTCACGATGGAGTCGTTGCCCATCGAACCGCCGTTGACCGTGTCGTTCCCATTGGTGGCGGTCGCAATGGCGACATTGCCGAGCGCCTGGGCGTCACCGGCCACCACATCGTCGCCGCTGGCACCACCGTCGGCGGTGATGTCGTCGTTGCCCGCCGAGGCACCGCTGCCGGCCAGGTTGGTGTTGGTCGCCGTCGCCGTGTCGTTGGCGCGGGCCTGGGCACCGCCGGAGATGATGTCGTCGGCGTCGCCCGCGGTGATGGTGTCGTCACCGGCCTTGGAGCCGCTGTTGCCGGCGACGTTCTGCGCCGTGGCCGTGGCCGAGCCCGCGGAGCTCAACGCCTGGGCATCGCCCGCAACGACGTTCTCGCCTTCGCCGGCCGCAATGGAGTCGTTGCCGGCCGAGCCGCCGCCGCCTGCGGTATTCTTCTGCAGGGCGTCCGCCTGATCCTGGGCCCGCGCCTGCGATCCGCCGGAGATGGTGTCGGCTTCGGCACCGCCGATGATCGAGTCGTCGCCCGCGACGCCGCCGCTGTAAGCCAGGTTGTTGCCATAGGCGTCGGCGGTCGCCGCCGCGCCCACGCCGACAGCCATGGCGTCACCCGCCAAGTAGTTCTCGCCGTCGCCCGCGGTGATGGTGTCGCTGCCGGCCTTGCCCGTGCCGTATTCGCCAGCGGTGTTGTACGCCTCCGCATCCGCCAGGGCAGACTCCGAGCGTGCCATCGCATCGCCCGCGACTTCGTCGTCGCCGTAGTCACCGGAGACGCCTTCGTCGGCGCTGATCCAGTCGTTGCCGGCCGAGCCGCCCAGGGTCGCCTCATTGACCTGCTCGGCGAAGGCCTGACCATAGGCGGACGCCAGCGCGCCGCCGGAGATGGTGTCGTTGCCATCTTCCGTGGTGATCACGTCGTCGCCCGACCGGCCGATTGCGGCAAAGTTGTCGCCATAAGCCTCGGCGGAGCCGCCGAACATCTCGCTCAGCGCCATGGACTCGCCGGCGATCAGGTCGCCGTTCTCGGAGAACCCGCCGCCGTAGATGGTGTCGTTGCCGGCCGAGCCCCCGTAGATACCGAGGGGCCCTTCACCGTTGAAGACAGACGAACTGGCCTCGCCGCCTTCGTCGCTGATCGCCATGGCATCGCCGGCCAGCACGTCGTCGCCGCCCGCATCGCCGTCGGCATAGATCCGGTCGTCGCCGGCCGACCCGTCAGGCCGGGCCTTGTTCTCGGTCATCGCGTTGGCGTGATGGCCATGCGCCAGGGAGCCGCCGGAGATGGTGTCGTCGCCGGAAGCGTGCGCCGGATTGCCGGTGCCGCCATAGATCAGGTCGCCGCCGGCATTGCCGCCGGCGCTCAAGGCCGTGTTGTAGGTATGGGCATTGGCCGTCGCGTGGTCGCCCGTCGCGAATTCAGCCGAATCGCCGGCACCGATGTCGTTGTCCTGGCCGGCATAGATCTTGTCCGCACCCGCCGTGCCGCTGCCGCTGTGCACCGTATTGCGGGTTGTCGCCGTTTCTTCCAGAACCAGGTCGCCGGTCTTGATCGCCAGGGAATCACCGGCGAAGTGATCGTCGCCGGCGCCGCTGTGGATGCTGTCATTACCGGCCGAGCCGCCGTTATGGGCATGGTTCTCCGTATCGGCGGTCGCGGTTTCGCCGTAGGCGGTCGATCCGCCACCGACGGAATCCGCTCCGCTGCGGGTGTAGATCAGGTCGTTGCCGGCCTGCCCACTGGAACTGTAAGAACGGTTGAAGGTCTCGGCGTGAGCGGAGCCATTCTTCGCCACCTCGACGGAATCGCCGCCGACCAGATCCTTGCCCTGCCCCGAGTCAATAGAGTCGCTGCCCGCAGAGCTGCCGTTGTATTCGGTGTTGTTGGTCGTGGCCGTACCGCCAAGCAGCTTCTTTACCGGGTCGTCGCCGGTCTTGATCGACAAGGCATCGCCCGCGACGACATCGTGGCCGAACCCGGTTTCGATTTCGTCGTTACCGGCCGAAGCGCCGTACCAAGCCGTGTTGGTGGCCGTCGCATCGGCATCGTCGCCCTTCGCGGCGGCATCGCCGCCCACGGAATCGTTGCCCGCCCGGCCGTATTCGCCGAGGAAGCCGTCATCGGCATAGATCGAGTCGTTGCCGGCCGACGCGCCATAACCTTCGGCGCCGTTGACGGCCTCGGCTCTGGCGTAGCCATTCGCACCTGTCGCAGAAGCCGCCGCGTCGCCGCCGATCAGGTCGTCGCCATTGACGGAGCCATAGAAGGCGTCGGTGCTGTCGCCGTAGATGAGGTCGTTGCCGGCCGAGGCTGAATGATAACCTTCGCCGCCGTCCGCGAACGCATAGTTGCCGGAGCGAGCATACGCCTCGCCGGAGACACCATTCGCCGAAGCAGCGGCGTCGCCACCGATGGTATCGTTGCCGCCGATGCCGATGCCCTCGCCACCGTTGAGGAGGTTGTCGCCGATGATCGTATCGTTACCGGCAGAGGCGTCGAGGTTATAAGCGTAACCGCCGGCCCAACCGTAATTGCCGCTAACGGCAGAAGCGTAGCCGTCGAAACCGCCGGCCACGGCAGCGGCGTCGCCGCCGATCATATCGGCGCCACGCGGCAGCTCGCCCACAAGCCCTTCAGCACCTTCCGGCACCTGGGTTCCCGCGCCTTCGACGCTCTTGTCGCCGACGATGAAGTCGTTGCCGGCTTCGGCATCATATCCTACGGGCCCGTAACCATGGGCGCCGCCGTAGTTGCCCGAGTTGGCGTAGGCACCGCCTTCGGCGCCATCGGCCACCGCTGTCGCGTCGCCGCCGATGATGTCGTTCTCGCCGGAAATGAAGCCCAGCAGGCCGCCGCCGCTGACGTTGGTATCGCCGATGATGGTGTCGTTGCCGGCTTTTGCCTCTTCATTGAAGGGATAGCCTTCGCAGCCCTCGTAGCCGCCTTGACCATGCTCCTCGGCGTAGTTCCGGGACGTCGCACGGGCATAGCCTTCATAGCCATCGCCAATGACGGAGAGGGCCTCGCCCGCGATCACGTCTTCACCCGTGCCGCCCTCGATGTAGTCGCCGCCCACCGGCGCATCGGAATCGCCATAGACCGCGGCGTTCTCCGCGTAGCTGGTGGCGTGGCCACGGCCTTCGAGGCTGTTGTCAAAGATCGCCGCGGCGTCGCCGCCGATCGAATCGTTACCTTCCTCGCCGTAGATGATGTCGTTGGCGAAGCCCGTGTCGTCACGGTAAAGGCCGTCTTCCGGGCGCTCGTAGCTGTCATCGGAATAGGCCGCGGCAAGCACGCCTTCGCCGCCTTCGGCAACGGCCAGCGCATCACCGCCGACCTTGTCGTCGCCGTTGCCGGCCATGATGGTGTCGTTGCCGCCCAGAACGGCGATCGCCGCCGCGTCGCCGTAGTACGGCACGTAAGTCGGCACCTCGCCGCTGAGGATGTTGTACGCGTCGCGGTAATCGACGTTGTTCAGCGCGTCGCCGGCAATCGCATCGTCGCCAGCGTGATTGGGATCGCCGCCGGGCAGGCCGCCGATTTCGTCGGAGCCGTCGCCATAGATCTGATCGTCGCCCGTGCCGCCGTCCATGGAATCGTCGCCCTGGCCGCCGATCATGTAGTCGCCGCCGGAGCCGCCGTACATTCCGTCATCTCCGGCGTCGCCGAAGAGGAAATCGTTGTGGTCGTTGAAGAAAGGCTGCTGCGACAGAGACGCCGCGCCGCCTTCGGCGCCGTCGCTGAAAATCTGCTCGGCCTGGTCCAGCACCTTCTGCTGCTGCTGCTGATAGAGAGCCTGCGAACCGCCGTAGAGCGAATCGTCGCCGGCGGCGCCCAGCAGGAAGTCGGGCCCGCCGCGGCCCTCGACCAGGTCGCCGCCCGCTTCAGCCTGCAGGAAGTTCTGCCCGGCCAGCGGATCCGGGTTGATCTGGCCCGGGTTCAGATCGTCGTTCAGCGGATCCCAGGGGTTCACATCGACGAAGGAAAGCACCTGAGAGAACGACACCGCACCGCCGTCCAGATTGGACGAGCCCAACGCAAGGGCGATCTCGAATGCGTCGACCAGCTTGACGCCATTCGGGTCGACCGCGCCGGTCGCCGGGTCGGTCGAGAAAAACTTATAGATCGAGTCGCTGTTTTCCTCGGCAAGGTAGAAATTGCCGTCGGCATCGAACCAGAAGCCGCCTTCCAGATCGACGGAGCCGCCCGTGGTGCTCGACAGCTCCGCGCTGCTGAGGAAGACGCTCACGGTGCCGGCCGGCGTGACCCGGAAAATCGTATCGGTACCATCATCAGCCAGGATCAAGTCGCCATTGGGCGCCAGGACCATGTAAACGTCGAGATCGGTCCACGCGGGAGTTGCGTCTGACGATGTCGCCAGCGTGGTCGGCGTGCCCGTCGCGATATCGATGGCGACGATGCCGTCGTCACCGGAAAATTCCGAAGCCAGGTATAGAGTGGTGCCGTCGGCGCTCACCACCAGACTTGCCATATCGCCAATGTTGCCCAGCTCCGCCAAGGCGTTGAACTGGGCTTCGGTGGTCAGCACCGAGACAGTGCCCGTGCTGGGATCGATTTCAAGAATCGAGTTGCTGGTCTCTTCGATCACATAGAGCAGGCCATTGGGAGCCAGCACCAAAGCTTCCGGCCGGGCCGAACCTTCGCCAGTGACAGCGGTGATGTCGCTTTCCTCAGCAACGAACTCGACAGGACCGTTCAGCGTCTTCATCAGCACCGCATCGGAATCGCCGTCGGTAAAGTACACCGTGCCATCCGGCCCAACCGCGATCCCCATATTGCTGAAGTCGACGCTGGTGCCCGTCAGAGCAGAGATCTCAGCCGCAGTGACCAGCACCGAAACTTCGCCATCAGTGCTGACGATGAAGATTCCCTCGTGTTCATTCATCACGAGACCGCCGTCGATGGCGATCACGGTATTGTTCAGCGCACCGTCGGTCGGGGTGTTGTTCGTGGTCCAGTCGTTCTGGCTGTCGGTGTCGGTGGTGTTGACGCGCGAGAAGATGTGATGGTTGCCGGTGAACTGACCGTTGAAAGTGTCGAAGTTCAGGTTCAGCAGCGGCGAGCCGAAGTCGTCCGGCGCGCCCGCGAAGTCCGGGTTGGTCAGGCCGGCGAGTTCGGCCTCGGTCAGGTTCGCCGCGAAGGTATCGACGGACTGGTCGCCGTCCACGTCTTCACCCGGGCGATAGACGATGTTGACCGCGATGGGATCGGTAGTGTCGTCGCCCAGATTCCAGAACGTCTCGTCGGCCAGGGTACCGCCGCCGGTGACGTTGCCGGCGGAATCGAATACGCGGAAAACGATGTCCTCGGTGCCCGGCGTACCGTCGTCCTGCGCGTCGGAGAGCTGATAGAAAACGATGAAGCCATTGGCCGGAATGTCGATGCCGTCCGGCACCGCGAAGGTCACGACCGTGCCGTCGGGATTGAGGATCTCAACGACCAGATCCGTGGTCGTCGTAACGGCGCCCGAATTGTTCAGCAGCTCGACGAAATTGTATTCGTCGAGTTCTTCTTCTTCCTCTCCGCACTCGTCGTAGCGCTCCTTGACCAGCAAGAGCTGCTGCTGCTCGTCGTCATCGATGAGGTCCGGTGCCTCGCCCGGCAGGCCAGGAATCTTCATCGCGACGCGCACGCCGATCTCGTTGATCAGCAGCGGCGGCGGCGGGAAGTCCGGCGCCAGGAGGATGGGATCGGGCTCGAGGTTGATGAGGCCGAACTGAAGCTCGACCGGCGGGATCACACCCTGCGCCGACAACAGATCGAGAATGTCGCCCAGATTATCGTCGTAGGTGGACCCGCCACCGCCGGTCGCGCCCGGACCGGCCGCCACGTCCGTCAGGTCCGGCTGCTCACCCGCAAGCGCCAGAGCCTGATTCAGAAGGACGGTGGAGTCGATGTCGACGCCGGCGACCTGGAAAGTCGGTGCCTCACCCGCATCGACCACATTCACCAAGTCGTTGAAGACGATCTGGCTGTCCGGGGTGCCGTCTCCGTTGTCGTCGAAGGCGAGAATGAAGTTGTCGCCCTGCACCTGGACCTGCGCCTCGCCCGGGGCGAAGTTCAGCACATAGGTCTGCCCGGCGGCAGCCTGGATCTCAACGGTCTGGCCCGGAGCCGGTCGGCTCACGACAATGGCTTCGCCGGCCTGACCAACCATGGCGGCGCTGCTCTGGGTACCAGTTTCAGAAATCGTCGCCTCGGCGGACTCGGTCACGTTGTCGTCCTGACTCTCGTAACCGCGGGTGAGATCGTCCGTCATTTTCTTCCTCCGTTATGACCAGGCTGGGTGCCTAAGCGCGCAATACGCTAGGGCGGCACCCTGGTCCCGCTTAATCCAATTGGGCGCAGTTTGTGCAAAGCCTGTGGTAATAGCAAGGAAACTTCCGTTAAAACCTATTGTATTATGTATGAGTTTCCTGAAACATTCGGGCGAAAATCACAAAAAGGGTTAAGATTTATACCCCCAAAGGTTAAAGTTACCCTCTTTAGTTGAAAATTATTCGGTAAAAATCTACGTGTATTTCGTTCATGCTCCTTAATGAATACGGTTAATTAAGGATTAATCGGCACGGTTAACCGTCGGCCCCCAAACCAAAGACGCGATTGGGGTGCCAAGGCCGAACGCCTTCACGTCCAATCTCGCTGCGCCAGTCTTGCCGCCCGGTTTCGCTGTCCCGGGGCGCGGCCGCCGGGCTCACGGCGCCGGCTCCCAGGCCACTTGGCAGGGCACCGAGCGCAGCGGGCGGCCCACTGGATTCGCATGAGAAAAGGGCCCCCCTCAGAGAGGGGGGCCCTTCTGCAGTTACCTCCCGGCCGCCGGGGCCGCCGGGCTGAGATCAGCCTCAGACCACCAGGTTACCGCTGTTGAGCAGCGCGTTGATGACGTCCTCGTCCGTGCCCAACGCCCCGCCGTTGGTCAGATCCACGTTCTCCAGGACGATCCGGAAGTCGTTGAAGCCGGCGGAACCGTCGGTCTCGATATCGATGATGGTGTCACCGCCGGAAGTGCTGAAGGTCAGGTAGTTGTCCAGTTCGGCCCCGTCCGGATTGGCGGAGACACCGCTCAGCAAGCTGGAGAGATCGATGACATCCCCGTCGCCTGTATTGAAGTCGGTGACCGTGTCGACCTCGAAACCACCGCCGTAGACGAAGGCGAAGGTGTCGGCATCGGCACCGCCGGTCAACACGTCGTCGCCGGCACCGCCGTTCAGCAGATCGTCTCCGGCGCCGCCGTCCAGGGTATCGTCCAGATCGCCGCCCAGCAGGACGTCGTCACCGGCCAGCCCCAGGAGTTCCAGATGGTCGAGCGTCGATTCCGCCACCCCGGTGATGGTCAGGGAAGACGCGGAGCCGTCCACCACATAGGTGCCGTTGAGGACCGTGCCATCGCTGAGGGTGATGGTGACCGGGATGTCCTCTTCTCCGAAGTCGATGCCATGGTCGAGGTCTGCGTTCGCATCGTCGGTATCGATCCCGAAGGTCAGGGTATTGCCGCTGGCGAAGTTCCCCGCGGGAATGGTGATGGTCAGCGTCGAGTCCCCATCCGTCACCGCAGAGCTCGTCCCACCAACGGTATTGCTCGGCCCGGTGGTGAAGTCCTTGTCGCCCGGATCGAAATCACCCGCATTCCCCAGGTCGATGACGATCTGAGTGATCGAAAGCCCCGGCACTGCCGTCGACAGGGTGAAGCTGAACTGGTCATTGCCCGTGCTGAAGGTCGAGCCCTCGGCAACCGCGCCGGTGACGGTGACGTTGTCCGCCGGAGCGACCGACTTGCCGATGATCAGATCGCGGCCGGTCGTGCCCTCCAACGTGTTGTCGTTGCTGTCGTCGACCAGGGTCACCGTGCCCGGTGCGCTCACCGTCATGTTGCCGTTCTCGACCACGTAGGTGAATCCGCCGTTCACGGTCACGTCCGGCGCGCTGTAGCTGGCCGAGCCGGCCACGCTGTTGAGGCTCACCGGACCGCCGATGCCGTCGTCGCCGAAGTGGGCGATGTAGCTCTCGTCCACGTCGAAGGGTGTCGACTGGTTGGTCACCAGCGTGAAGTTGTCGGCATTCGGCGGGATCGGCGCGCCGTCGACCAGGACTTCCAGCTCCTCGAAGTTACGCACCTCGAGGCCGAGGACCGCAAAGCTGCCCAAGGCACCGCTGCCGCTGATCGAGGAAGGATCGCTGTTGGCCGCGATGAAAGCCGCCAGATCCTGCACCGCCTGAGCGATGGTGGCGTTGCCCGCCTCCGCCGCCGTCAGGTTCAGCACCAGCTTGTCGATGCCGCGGCCGCCGTCGTAGTGGTTGCCGTTCGGCCCCGTCTCCTCGGAGAGCGTGTGGATCACCACATCCTCACCGTCGCCGCCATAGACGACGTCGTCGCCTTCCTGGCCGGCAATCGTGTCGTCGCCGGCCTGACCCATGATGCTGTCGTTGCCGGCTCCGCCCTCGATCCAATCGGACAGGCCGATGGTGTCGAGCGGCAGACGCAGGGCCGGCCCCTCGATGTCGTTGAAGACCATCTGGGCATAGGCCGCATCGGTACCCATGAAGCCCGGATCCACCACCAGGGTATCACCGAAGATCATGTCGCCGCCGCTGCCGCCCAGGATCACATCCTCGCCAAAGTTCTCGTCGGTCAGGGAGATGCCGGAGAAGATCTGTTGGATCTTGCTGACATCGTCGACGATGGTCGCGAAGTCGGCACCGCTGGTCGGCCCAGTGGAGTTGGTCTCCACCCGATCCAATTCGTCCGGCACGAAATCCGAACCGCCCGGCGCACCGAAGCCGAAGGCTTCGATAGAGAGGTTGGAGATCCCGCCGTTGTAGAGATCGTTCTGCAGGCCGGCCGAGGGGTTGTAACCGGAGTTGTCGCCGCCGTCACTGAGGAAGAAGATGAAGTTTTCCGAGCCGACGTGACGCTCGACGCCACCGCCGATATCGTCGGTCAACCAGTCAGCGGCGATCTGCAGCGGGCTCTCGTACTCGGTGGCGCCGTTGGCCGTCAGGGCGTTGATCTCCGCCGCCAGGTTCGGGTCGTCCGCCCGGGCGAACTCGAGGCTGGTTGAATCCACTCCCGAGCTGCTGAAGGGAACGACCTTGATGTTCACGACCCCGGCAAAACCGGCATCGATGATCTGCTGGTTCAGGGTCAGGAAGGCTTCCTTGGCCAGATCCAGACGGGTCGGCGGGGTGAAGCCCGGATCGCCGGGCTCGTTGCCGGCGAAGTCCCAGGACATGGAGCCGGAAACGTCCATGACGTAGACCACGTTGAAGGTCGGGACCTCGCCCTCGATGATGTTGTCGCCGACCAGCAGGTCGCCGGAAGTATCGGCCACCGCCACATCGCCGCTCAGCCGCTCCTCGCCGCCGATCAGCACATCGTCGCCGGCACCGCCGATCAGGACGTCTTCGCCATCCACGTCGACCAGCAGATCCGCTCCCTTCTCGCCTTCCAGGCGGTCATCGCCCTGGTCGCCGAAGAGGAAGTCGTTGTGGTCGCCGCCCTGCAGGGTGTTGGCGTCGTTGTCGCCGAAGAGGAAGTCCTGGCCGCGCCCGCCAACCAGAAGGTCGTCGGACGTCTCGTCGATATCGGCATCGGCCTCACCGCCTTCGCTGACGTCGATGACCGTCTGGCCCGCGTCCTCGCCGTTGGTGCCCGCACCCTGCGCGGGGTTCAGATCGTCTGAGTCGTCCTGCGGGTTCAGATCGTCAACACCCGGCGCCGGCAGGTCGTCATTGTTGTAGGCCAACTCAGTCGGCTGGTTGTTAGTCGTCCAGTCGAGCTCCTGATTGGTGTCGATCGGATAGGCATCGCCCGGATGATCGCCGCCCGAATCCTCACTCGCAAAGACGCGGGAGAAGATCCGTGTGACCTCGTCGTCGGTCGAAGGCGTGTCGTCGATCGCGATGTCCGAGCGGCCGATCGCGGCCAGCAAGCTGTCCTGATCGCCGATCAGGCCCGAGAAGGTCTCGTTGCCAAGCATGGAAGCCATCAGCAACTGGGCGTTCGTAGAACCGCTGCCGGCGCCGGTCCAGCCGGAGGCTCCGCCGGTAAACAGCGTCTTGTCGACGCCGTTGGCAACCAGCAGGTCCACAGAGCCATTGTTCTGCGTCAAGTTGACGCCGATCTGCTCGGAGGTGTCGTCGCCGACGCCCCAGACCGAGCCCGGCGTCGTATAGGCGCTCGGGGTGGTATAGGTGCCGGTCTGCTGGACGCTGCCGTTCGGCGTCGCCGTCGCCCAGGTGCCGTCCTCGTAGATGGTGAGGAAGCCCTTGGCCGGAATGCCGATGCTGCCGCCCGAGGCAGTATTGAGGTTGATGGTGATGACGGTGACCCCGTCATTGCCGATGATCTCGATGTCGAGCGACTTGACCTCGGAGGTGCCGATGGCGTTGTCGGTGACGTTGCGGATCTCGATGTAGTTCTGCTCCGTGTTCACCGGGTTGACGTTGCCGCCGCTCTTTTCGATCGACGTGCCGACGCCCAGGCCGACCTCGTTGATTACGATCTGGCCCAGAAGCGTTACTTCCGCTTCGGCCTCGACGTCGAAAATGAAGGTTTCCGTCACCTCGTTATCGCTGTCGTCGCACTCGACGTCGGCCGGGCCCGCTGAACCGCCGCCCAGTTCCGTCGCCGCCTCGGTGGTCGTCACGTCGATTTTCACCGAGACCGTACCCTCGTAGTCATCACGCGGATCGACCTGCAGCGATTCCACCAGGGTGTCGAGCTCAGCCTGGGTCCCCGTGAAGGTCCACTCCAGGCTGCCGGCGCTGTGCGAAACCGAGCCGCCGAAGCCACCGTCGAAGAGCAGGTTGGCGTCGGTATCGTTGGCGATCGCCGGACTGCCGCTCAACGTCACCTTTACCTCGGTTACCTTCTCGGAGCCGTCGGCGTCGAAACCACCACCGTTGTACAAGTCACCCAACGGGTTGGCCACGTTGCCGCCCTGAGCATCGAAGGTCAGATCGAGATCGACCACCGCGCCGTTCGTGGAGGTGCCATAACCACCCGTGGTGACGCCGACACCACCATCTGCCACCGCGTCCACGTCGATGTCGATGGCCACCGGGCTGCTCGGCGCCGACACCAGGACACCGTCCTTCGCCGTCGCCGAGACCGAGAGGTCACTCACCAGCGTGCCCAGGACGTCCACGTCGCTGTTCGCCGGCGGCGTCAGGGTCACCGTGAAGACCA
>NZ_JBDOQT010000003.1:0-63109 GCF_039839785.1 Pelagibius sp. CAU 1746 | reverse complement strand
GCCCGTCGTGCTGTCGCCGCCCAGCGCAATCGCCAGGTTCAGGTCGATCGCCGTGTCCTCGTCGCCCGAGGCCGCGCCCGTCTGCGTCACCTCCGAGCCGTCAACAACCGCATCGACGTTCACATCGATGACGACCGGGCCGCTGGAGGCGGTGTCGCCGCTGTGCGGATCGGCCACCGTCGCCGAGACCGAGAGGTCCGCGCCCAGCTCGCCGAACACGTCGACGTCGCTGTTCGCCGGCGGCGTCAGGGTCACCGTGAACACCACCGACTGGTCCGTACCGTCGGCCGTGTAGAGGAAGTTGGCATCGAAGCTGCCGCCCGCGCCGTTGTCGTCCACGTCCACGGTCCAGCCCGCGGCCTGCAGGGCCTGGAATTGGCCGAAGGTCACCGAGTCGAGCACGTCGTCGCTGCCCGCCTCGGCGGCCACCGTGATGTCGAACTCAAGCGTGCCGTCTTCCTTGACGCAGGCCTCGTTGCCCTCAAGGTCGACGTCAATCGTCGGCGGAAGCGCCGGATCCAGCGTCACGTCATCCTCGGCGGTCGCCGTGGCCACGTTGTTCCCGGTGGTGCACTCCGCGTCGCCTTCACCGCCGCCGGTGTTTTCGTTCTGCTCGACGGCCTTGGCCTCGGCCTCCCAAATCACCGTCTCGTCTTCGGTCAGGCCTTCGTTGGCCTGAACGCCGAGCACAGCCTGGAAGCTACTGCCGGTCACGGTCCAGGTCACGGTGCCCGCGACACCGTCCGGCGTACCGCCGGCCAGGTCGGTCACCGTGAAGCCCTCGGGGATATCCACCGTCACCGTATGGAGTTCGGAGCCATCCTCGAAGTCGCCGAAGGTCGCATCGACCGTCACCGTGCCGGCCTCGCCCGGCGCAAAGGCCTCGTCGCCTCCGTTGCTGCTGACCGCGTCGATCGAGACCGTCACCGGGTCGGCGACCGCGTCAAGCTTCACGTTGATGGTGGCGTCCGTGTCGTGGGTCGCGACCGCCGGGTTGACGCCGTCATCGTCGTATTCAGTGGTCGTAGTCTTGATCTGGATCGAGAAATCGTCGTCCGAGTGCTGCGGCACCTCAACGCCGATGGCCGAAAGATCGACGGAGTCCAGGCCCGGAGCGCCGAAGGTCAGCACCAAGGCGCCGTCCTCGAAGGAGACCGTGCCGCCGGCAACCTCGTCGCCCGCTTCCAACGGCAGGCCGCCGGACACGAAGGCCGTGCCTTCCGGCGCACCTTCGAGGCTGAGCTTCACCTGGGTGATCTTCTCGGAGCCGTCGGCATCCTGGGGCGCCGCGGAGAAGAAGATCGGCACGATCTGCGGGCCGGCATCGCCGCCCTCGCCGCCCTGGTCAACGACCGCGGCCTGACCGTCCTCGAAAAGGGACAGGGTCAGGGTGTTGCCGTCCAACTGCGGCTCGTCGCAGCCCGGGAAGTTGTCGTAGGAGCCAAAGGTAACGGCCGCCGGGCCCGCGACACCGCCGACGTGCACGTCGTAGCTGGTCTCCGTGGTCTTGGACTCGCAAGCGACATCGCCTTCGGGATGCACTTCGGTGGTGGTCGCCTGGAACTTCACCGTGAAGTCGTCGGAATCGTCGATCGGCAGCTTGACGCCGATCAGGCCGGAAACATCGATGTCCAGTCCGGCGGTTTCGTTGCCGTCGAAGGTCAGGATCAGGCTGTCGCCGACGACCTGAACCTGGGCGGTCACCGTGCCGCCCTCGACCGGAACCTCCAGCTCGGCGCCCAGGGGGTTACCCCCGGCATCGACGAACATGGCGCCGGCATCCGCCCCCTGAAGATCGATCTTCAACTGGGTGATGCCTTCGGAGCCGTCCTGGTCGATCAGATCGGCCTGCAGCATGTCGAGAGGGATAATCAGATTGCTCTCGCCGGCATCGTCGCCGTGCAGCGCCGGATCAGCCTGCCCGTCCTCGACGAAGTCGATCGTCGCGCCGTCGACGTTCAGGCCGGCGCCGTCGGCCACGGCCTTGACCTCGACATTCAACACCGCCTGGTGGGTCGCCTGGTTGTTCTCGAGAGCCAGTTCGCCGTCGATATCGAATTCGGTGGCCGTCACCTCCAGGTTCAGCTGGAAGTCGTCGTCGCTGTGCTGCGGCAGACGCACCTGGAAGGGCGTGTCGGAGTCACCGGAGAGGTCGACCGACTGCACGCGGTCGGCGGCATCGAAGACCAGGGTGAGATCACCGTCGGCGATTTCGATCGTGGCCGTGGCCAGACCGGTGGAGCCGTCGGCGAAGGTGGCGACCACCTGAACTGTGTCGCCGTCGACCAGCACCTGCTCGCCGACCATGAAGTTGGTGGCAGCCGGATCGTCGACGCCCGACAGCGCGACTTCCAGGCCCTGCGGATCGTTACCGCCGGGCTCCGCCTCTGCGTAGGTCGAAATGACGATCTTGGTGAGGCTCTCGGAGCCGTCGCTGTCGGTCACGCCGGCAACGAAACCGGCGCCGAAAATCGGCTCCCGGTCGACCGGACAGTCGTCGTAGTCGCCGCCACCCTGGCTATCGTTGGGCAGCTGCACCGCAACGCTGACCGGGCCATCGCCCAGCGGCGCACCGTTGTCTTCGTTGTAGCTCAGATAGGAGGTGATGATCTCGCAGCCACAGGCCGAGGGATCGAAATCACCAGTGGCGACCAGCAAACCCTGACTGGGGGCGCCCGGCATGTCCTCGTTAGTGTTCACATCACCGACAATGGCGACGAAGCCGCCGCCGACGACTTCCCAATTGCCGAAAGAGGTGAAATCGTCCTCGAAGATGGTGTCTTCGCCGCGGGTCACGATCAGGTTGTCAACCAGCAGAGCGGAATCGACGCTGGTGTCGCCCTCGTTCATCACACCGATGCCGAGTTCGTAGGTGCCGGCAGTTTCAACGTCCACCGAGAGGGTGAAGTAGCCGGACTCCTGGTCCCAGGACAGGGAAATTCCGGGGGCGATGTAGGCCGCCGATGTCGAATCGTTGGAATCGCCGACGTTGGCGATCCGGAAAACTTCGCCGTTCACTGTGATAAAGGCAAAGTCCTGGAAGTTGGCGCCGGTGCCGCTGCCCTCCGCATCAAGGAAATTGAAGGTCATCTCGACGTGGTCGCCTTCCTGGAGTTCCAGGGAGGTCTTGATGGCCGAACCGTCAGTGGCGTTTTCCTCGCCATTGCCGCCATAGCCGTCATTGGCGGCATCATCCAGAGCGCCGCTGGTCAGGCCGAGGAAAGCCTCAATCTCGGCGTCGCTGGCGCCGGTGCTTCCCTCGCCGCCCTCGCAGCCCTCGCCGCCTTCGACCGCACCGTCGAACTGGGCAAAGGGGTTGTCGGCGACGGAATCGATGATCGCGGTGGCGGAACCGGAAATGACGGCGGTGTCGCCGCTGTCCGGATCGGAAATGGTCGCCGTTACCGTCAGGGGAATGTCGTCGCCACTGTCCGCGGGGGGCAGCAGATAGAGGCCCGAGGCCAGGTCCGCCGGGGTCAACAGCGGCGAGGTACCGCCACTGGTGTCGACGATGTTGGCCGGACCGGTGCCGCCGACATAGAGGACGGCGCCCGCCGGAATACCGGACAGCGTCAGAGAGACGAGTTCCTCGTTATCGGCGGGCGTGAAGCCCACGAAAATCTGCATCGGCGCGGTCGGGCCGTCGCAGTCGTCCTGGTTGGGCCGCCAGTCCTCGAAGCCGCCGCCGAAGGTGCCGACCAAGCCCTCGCCACCCTCGGTGACGGTCTCGAAGGTCAGCGCGATCACGCCATCGGCGTCGTCGAAGGCGGTCGGATCGTCTTCGAGTTCGACCAGGCGAAATTGCAGCGCGGTCGGCGGAATCACGCCCTGGGCAACCAGCAGATCCAGGATGCTGCCGAGATTGTCGTCATAGGCGCTGGCGCCGCCACCGGTCGCACCGGGGCCGGCGGCGACCTCATCGAGCGGCGCCTCCTGCTGGCCGGCAAGAGCCAGGGCCTGATTGACCAGGAGGGTGGAATCGATCTCGGCGCCGCCGATCTGGAAGGTAGCTGTCTCGCCGTCTTGCGCGGCCAGGTCCAAGAACACGATACGGCTGTCGACGCTGCCATCGCCGTCATCGTCGAACCCGAGGACCAGATTGCCCTCTTCCACCTGAACCTGAGCCGAAGCGGGGTCGAAATTCAGCACAACGGTCTGGTTCGGCGCAGTGTCCAGCACCACGGTCTGACCGGCCGCCGGCCGCGCCACCACCAGCGCAGGTTCGGCCTGGCCGAGGGCCACCATCGAGTCACCGCGCCCATAGCTGGTCTCGGGGGAGCCGCCTTCGGTCGCCTGGTCGTTCTCGCTCTGGACCTGTTCGTTGCCGCGCTGCAGATCGTCCGTCATTACCCATCTCCGTTTGGCGCCTTGCCCCCATTGCAGACGCTGACCGCAAGGAACACGGTCCTAATTGACCCCAGTTTCGCGCTGTACGCGAACGCCTTATTCAAGGCGTCGGCAGTCTGTGGGAATCGTGTGGCATTTACAAGAAAGGTTCGATTAAATCACATGCTATTATGTATGAGGTTTGATACTCTTATGGTTAACAGGCAGGAGGGCCAAGTAAGGATTGATGGCTTGAAACGGTGGATTTTATTAGGAAATATTAAATTCAACGGCCAAACCCGTTAACGGTGTTGTGACACTCCTGTGATCGACCGGAGATCGGTAGTGGTGTCCCAGAGCTGACCCATAGGCTGAAAGAGGCAGACCAGGCAGCGTCTTGTATTTTAGTTTTTCTTGCTAAGGTTGTGGCTTCGGACAAGAAAAATCCCGGCCACAGACCGGCCGCGGACGCGGTCCCCGAAATTCGTAAAGAAAAAACCCCCATGGCGTTAAGCCATGGGGGCTCTTTCGTTAAGCGTCTGGGCGCTTCGCCGGGGAATTGCGCCTCTCTCTTTTAGAGGCCTCCCGGCGCTGGACCGCAGCTTACTGCAAGTTGATGACGACCGCGCGATTGCCTTCTTCACGCACGCCATCCGCAGTCGGGACCAGCGGCTGGGTTTCACCCACCGCCTCACCGCTGATGCGGACCGGATCGACACCGCCGCTCACCAGTTCCTCGATCACGCGGTTGGCGCGACGCTCGGAAAGGGTCTGGTTGTAGGCAACCGGACCGGAGCGGTCGGCGTGGCCAACGATGTTCAGCGAGGTGTCCGGGTTCGCCAGGGCGGCGTCCAAGGCCTCACGGACGATGGTCTCGTTGCCCGGGGCGTAGTTGGTGCTGTCGAAGTTGAACAGCGCGATGAACTGCATCTGCGACGGCGTCGCGGCGGCCATGGCCGGCGCCGGCGTGGTGTAGTCGATCTCGGTCAGGGCGTAGTTGGCCTGGGCCTCCACCGCCGCCATCGCCGATTCAAACTCCGCACGGCAACCCTCGGCGTCGCCGGCGCGGCCGTCCTCGGTCGCTTCGATCCAGCAGTCGTACTTGACCTGGGCGAAGGCCGCGTCCTGCGGGGCCAGATAGCGGCCGCCGCGATCGAAACCGGTGCGCAGACGCTCCAGCGCCGCCTGGAAAGTGGCCGCCTGCTCTTCCGTCAGCTCACGGTCCATGGGCGCATCCGGCAGCACCACGGAGTTCTTATAGGCAGTGCGGGCCTTATGGTTGAACAATTCGCCATCGACGAAGTCCCAATCCGCCTCGAGCCATGCGTCGGAACGATCTTCCGACAGCTCGACATAGCCGGCATAGAGGCCCTGGTTGAAAGCGATGCCGTTGGCCTCCAGGTCCAACCCGCTGCGCGTGTCGAAAACGCTCCCGAAGGGATGGTCCCAAAAATCGGTGCCGGGAACGTTGAACGGCGTAATCGCATTGGCCGGCGCAGCCATCGAGACCGCAACAGCCAAGCCGGCGCCAACGATAATTCCTTTCGCCTTCATATCGGCTTTCCCCTTTGATAATTCCCCTGCGCTGGACATCGTGCAGGCCCTGCACAACACCCGACAGATTACATGATTAACACATCGAAGAGCGGTATAGCCAGATTCTCCGAAAGGTGCAAGCGAAGCTACCGCAACGGTTTGAATTACTTCGGCTTTGCAAGGGTGCAATTTGGGGGTGCCCAATACACCGAAAAAGCGAAGTCCGAGAAGGGGCTCTCCCCAAGGTTCCGGAAAGTTAACCGCCGGGGATCAGATTGCGCCGCTTCAGGCCGTCCAGACGGGTCGCCGCATTGCGGTCGCCCTGCTCCGCCGCCAGGGCGTACCACCTGGCCGCCTCGGCGTAATCCGCGGCCACCCCCTGGCCCTGTTCGTAGAGCAGGCCCAAATTGAACTGCGCCTGCGCCAGCCCCTGGTCGGCCGCGGCCCGCCACCAGCGGGCGGCTTCGGCCGGATCCCGGCCGACCCCCTCACCGTTCATATAGTAGAACCCCAGATTGGACTGGGCGCGGGGCTCACCCTGTTCGGCAGCTTTGCGGGTCCAGCGGACCGCCTCCCCGAGATCCTTACCCACGCCCCGGCCGCGATAGTAGCGTTGACCGAGGTTGGCCTGGGCCAGCATATCGCCGGCTTCCGCCATCCGCATGACACGGTCGAACTCGCTCTCGTTGGGCAGCGCCGCCTGCAGGGAAGTTCCCGCGGGAGCCGCGCGGGTCTGCGCCGCCGCCCGCGCCCGGGCCGCCGCTTGCTCGGCGGCTTCCTTCTCCGCCGCCGCGCGTTCCGTCGCGGCCTGCAGCGACGCCGCTTGGGCTGACGCCTTCTCCTCCGCCTTGGCTTCAGCGGCCCGCCGGGCCTCCTCGGCGCGCAGCGGCTCGGCCGCGGCAGCAAGGGTACTGCGGGTCTCGGGCAGCAGATATCCGGTGGGATCGGCGCCCGCCACCCTTTGATAGGAAATTATCCCGTCTCTGGTGCCGGGCCCGAAACTGCCGTCGATGCCGCCGCTGTAGTGCCCCAAGGCCCGAAGGTCGCGCTGCACCTCACGGCGCTCCTCTTCCGACAGCCCCGCCTCGATCGCCTTCAGCTTCTCTAGCTGCTTCTCGGCTTCCGAAGGCTCGGGCAAGGCCGCGACCTGTTCCTCCGCCGGCGCAGCGGATGCCGCTGCCACGTCGTTCGTGGCCGCCGCAGCGGCAAGCCGGGCTTCTTCGGCCTCCCGCGCCTCTTCCGCGGCCTTGGCCTCAGCCTCGGCGGCTAGCCGGGCCTCTTCGGCTGCCCTGGCTTCTTCTGCAGCCTTCGCTTCGGCGGCAAGCCGCGCCTCTTCCGCGGCCCTGGCCTCAGCCTCCGCCTCGGCGGCAAGTCTGGCCTCCTCCGCGGCCTTCACCTCAGCAGCGAGGCGCGCTTCCTCCGCGGCCTTCGCCTCGGCGGCAAGCCGCGCTTCCTCGGCAGCCGCCGCCTCTTCAGCAGCCCTGGCTTCAGCGGCAAGCCGGGCCTCTTCGGCCGCCAGCCGGGCCTCGGCTGCAGCCCGCTCCGCCGCCTCTTGCTCCTCCGTCCGCGCCGGGCCGGAAGCCGGAGCGACTTCGCCGCTGTCCAGCGCAGCCACTTCCGTCGGCGCTGCCGCCGGCGCTTCGGCCACGGCCGTCGGCTGAGAAGATGGCTCCGCAGGTGCCGCAGACGGTTCGGCCGGTGCCTGGGAAGCCGGCGCCTGGGCAACGGGAGCTTGGGCAACGGGAGCTTGGGCAACCGGGGCCTCGGGCGACTGTGCGCTCTGGTGCCATGCGAAATAACCACCTGCCGCGACCACCGCGATGCCCGCGGCCATCGCCGGCACCAACCACGTCCGCTTCCCCTGCGAAGCCGCCGCGGGACGCGCCGCCGGCTCGGCAGCCAGGGCCGGCTGAGGCGCGGCAGCGGCGGCCTGATCGGCTGCGGCCGCCTTGCGCTCCAGGACCGCCCGCTCCTCCGCCTCGCGCAGTTTTTGATCCAGGCCGACGACGTCGCGCATAGACTGCGGCCGGTCCGCGGGATCCGGTTCCAGCATGGAGCCAAGCTCCGGGCGGAGTTCCTCCGGTACCGAACTGAAATCCGGAACGCGCTTGCGCGCCTCGATCACCGAGACCAGGGACTCGCTGATCTCTCCCATATTGAGAGCCTTGCCTGTCGCCGCCGTGGCCAGAACCAGTCCCAGGCTGTAGATGTCCGAACGCACATCGACCTGGCCGCCGTAGAGACCGATCTGCTCGGGCGAGGCATAGGCGTAGCGTCCCGCGAAGTCGTCGCCGATGATGGTGGTGGCCGAGGAGTCGGCCAGCTTGGCGATGCCGAAATCGATGATCTTGGCCTGCGCCAGGTCGCCGTTGCCGAGGATGATGTTGTCCGGCGACATGTCGCGGTGGATGACGCCCTTGTCGTGGGCGGCGGCCAGTCCGCGCGCCAGGCGGTCGCGCAGGTGGCGCACCTCCTCCAGGGTCAGCACCCGGTCTTCGATGAAGGTGGTCAGCGACGGCCCGTCGACGAATTCCATGACCAGGTAGACCCGCCCTTCCTCGTCGCGCAGCACACCGTCGTAGCCGACAATGGCGTCATCGCGCACGGTGCGCAGGACCGAGGCCTCGCGGCGGAACAGCTCCATGATCTTGTCGTTGTTGGCCAGGTCGGGCCGCACGATCTTGATGGCGTGCTCGGTGCCGATCTCGGTGTGGCGGGTGCGGTAGACCTCGCCCATGCCGCCGCGGGCCAGCAGCGCCTCTACCTCGTAGGTAAAACTGATCAGGCTGCCGGGCTCGAAAATGCCGCCCTGTCCGTAGTCGCCACCGGAGCCGGATCCGAACCGGCTGGTGGATCCGCCACGGCTGTTTGGCTCGTCGCTCATCTTTGCTGTCCTATACGGCGCCGGCACCTGCCCGGCGCCTCTTCCTCACGCAGCCTCAGGGCACCGGCGAACGCCCCTTGCGCAGTCTTTATCACCTTCGCCCGGCCGGCGGCCAGCGCCTCATGCCGCGTCCAGCCGCCGGGGCCGGCGAACTCCCCGGTCAACGGCCGCCCCCGGCATCGGAGAGGCCGACCAGAACGACCGTCACATTGTCGTTCCCGCCGTGGTCCAGCGCCAGGGAAACCAGCCGGTCGACGGCCGCCTGGCCCTCGCCGTTCGTCATTGGACGGCTGGACAGGATCTCGGCGATTTCCTCGTCGCTGACTTCCGAGGTCAGGCCGTCGCTGCACAGCAGCAGCCCCTGCCCGGGCTCCAGGGAACCGGAAACCTGATCGGAGTCGGCGGCGGTGCCGTCGGGACCGCCCAGAACCCGGGTAATGACGCTGCGGTGGGGATGGTTGCGGGCCTCGCTCTCGTCGATCATGCCCGCATCCAACAGCTCCTGGACCCGCGAGTGGTCGCGCGAGAGGCGCTGCAGCCGGTCCCCCCAGATATAGGCCCGTGCATCGCCGACCCACGCGACGGTGTAGTCACGCCCGTCGAGCCGGGCCGCCACCACCGTAGAGCCCATGCCCGGCTTGCCGCGCCCGGAGGCGGCGGCATCGAGGATCGAGCGGTTCGCCTCGGCGATGGCCTGTGGCAGATCGGCCCCCTGCTCAACGGCCCGGGGAACCACATCGACAACGATGGCGCTGGCGACCTCGCCCGCCGCGGCGCCGCCCATGCCGTCGGCGACGATCCAAAGACCGATATCTTCGCGGGCCGCGAAGCTGTCCTCGTTATGGCGACGAACCCGTCCGACATTGCTCTGCAGACCAAGGGTCGCGGCGGACTGCGAAGTCACCGCCTCATCAGCGTCTTCTTCGGCATTGCCTTTTCGCAGCATCAACTCCCCGTGTCCCTTCTTCGGCCCTGGCGCTTGTTATCTTCCCCGCCATCGGCCTTTTTTCATTCTCGCATCGCTGGCTGCCCAGCCTCCGCCTTCGCAGGCGCGATGCGCCGTCACAACTATGGCATCTTGAAAGCGATACCGTCTTCCTCGGCCAGCTCCGGCTCGCGGCCCAGGAAAATGGTTCCCTTCCCGACGAGCTGCACCATCTCCCGCTTCACGAAAACCACCTCTCCCTCCGCGTTGCGGACGTAGGTGCCGTTGGTGCTGTGATCCTTCAGGAAGACCTTGCCGCGCACAGCCTGAATGGTCGCGTGGCGCCGCGAAGCATAGGAGCTCTCGGTCACCAGATCGCAAATGTCCTGGCGCCCGATGACGAATTCAGGCATCGGCTCTTCCAAGGTGAAAGACCTGTCGCGGTAACGCAGGTCGAGGCGCAGGACTTCGCTATCCGCCGAAACCAGCGGCGCGCGGATCACCGTGACGTTTTCGTCCTCGGAGAGGATCATGTAAACGCCGACCGGTTCCTTCTTGCCTTTCATCGACGCCTTGTCGAGCCAGCGTGTGGCCGCGCGCAGCGCCGGCGAGAGGCGGACCACCGTGTCTTCGGTCACCAGGATCTCGCCGGCCTTGGCGAGGTCGGTGACGCGGGCAGCGACGTTGACGGTGTCGCCGTAGAAATCGCCGGCGTGTTCGATCACCGGGCCAAAGTGGAAACCGGCGTGGATCGATACCTGGCTGCGCTTCTGCGCGTCCCGCATCAGGGTCGCCGCGCGGAAGGCCTCGTCCGGGGTGGCGAAGACGCACATCACTCCGTCGCCGGAGGTCTTCACCGTCCGACCGCCGGCGATGCCGGCCTGGGCATCAAGAATCGTCAGGCACTCCGCGGTCAGCCGGTGCGCCGTCTCATCGCCGTGAATCTCGTACAACTTGGTGCTGCCGTCGATATCGGCAAAAAGCACGGCTAGGTTTTGGCTGTCCTTGGCATCCTCGTCAAAAGGGCCTTCGCTCATGGCGTCATTTTCACCGGAATTGATCCGACCTGCTCAGGGCCGCTGTCTCTGTCAGTATCTATCAAATCACGCAGGCGCTGTGGACATTTTTTAACGGCGCCCCAAGGCCTTGCCCGACAGGCGATGCCTCCATGGAGGTTACCATCCGCCTCGTTGCAACCAAAGATCGACCTGCGCCAACCGGTCATGCCCCCAGAAAGGCTCGCCATCAACGACGATTAGGGGGGAGCCGAAAACACCTTTGGTGATGGCCGCATCCACCGCTTTCCTCAGGCGCTCCTTGACCGCGGGATCGTTGAGTGCGGCGGTGAGTTTTTCGCCGTCGAGGTTCAGGGACCGGGCCACGGCCACCACCGATTCGGCGGAGTCGACCGCCCGCCCCTGGGCAAAAGCCTCCCGGTACAAGGCCTTGGCCAGGGCCACCGCCTTCGCCGGATCCTGGTCCTGCAGCCAATAGAAGGCCCGGCAGGCCGCCACCGACATGAAAGGGAAAGTCGCGGGGAGTTGGAAGGGAAGGTCCAGCAGGCGGGCCGAGCGCTCCATGTCGCGACGCGCATAGTCGCCTTTCAGCGGTACGTTAAGGAGCGGCTGACCGCCGGTCTGGGGAAAAACCGCACCAAGCAGGATCGGATGCCAGGACACTTCGCGGCCATGCCGCGCCGCTAGGTCCTCGATCTGCTCGGCGGCGAGATAGCCATAGGGGCTGGAGAAGTCGAAATAGAAATCGATCTTGGCGGTCATCACCTTGGCCTTCCTCATCGTACCACTGAACCTCGTCCCCCTTACGGCTCGACGGCGATCTGGCGCGCGATCACCAGGCGCTGGATATCGGAGGTACCTTCGTAGATCTGGCAGACGCGGACGTCGCGGTAGATGCGCTCCACCGGAAAGTCGCTCAGGTAACCGTAGCCGCCGTGAATCTGGATGGCATCGGAGCAGACCTTCTCCGCCATCTCGGAAGCCTGCAGCTTGGCCATCGCCGCCTCCTTGAGGCAGGGTCGCCCGGCATCGCGCAGGGTTGCGGCGTGCAGCACCATCAGTTCGGCGCTTTGAATCCGGGTCGCCATGTCCGCGAGCCGGAAGGCGACGGCCTGATGTTCCAGGATCGGCTTGCCGAAGCTGCGCCGCTCGCGCGCATAGGCCAGCGCCGCTTCATAGGCCGCGCGTGCCATGCCCACCGACTGCGCGGCGATGCCGATGCGTCCGCCTTCCAGGTTGGACAGCGCGATCTTGTAGCCCTGCCCCTCCTCGCCCAAAAGCAGGTCCGGAGTCAGGCGCAGGTCGTCGAAGACGATCTGGCAGGTGTCGGATGCGCGCTGGCCGAGCTTCTTCTCCACCGAGGCGACGCGGTAGCCCGGGGTGTCGGTCGGCACCACGAAGGCGCTGATGCCCTGCTTTCCCTTTTCGGGATCCGTCACCGCGAAGACGATGGCGACATCGCCGTTCTGCCCGGAGGTGATGAACTGCTTCACGCCGTTCAGCACATAGTGGTTGCCGTCGCGCTCGGCGCGCGTCTTGATCGCCGCGGCATCGGACCCGGCCTGCGGTTCGGTGAGGCAAAAGGCGCCCAGCATCCGGCCGCGCGCCATGGGCTTCAGGAAACGCTCCTTCTGCGCCGGCGTGCCGAACTTCAGGATCGGCAGGCAGCCGACGGAGTTGTGCACCGACATGATGGTCGAGCAGGCGCCGTCGCCCGCCGCCACTTCCATCAAGACCAGCGCATAGGACGCATGATCCGCGCCGGCGCCGTCGAACTCCGGCGGCACCAGCATGCCGAGGAAGCCCAGCTCGCCCATGGCCGCGACGGCCTCCTTGGGAAAACGCGCCTCGCGGTCCCACTCCGCCGCCTTCGGCGCCAGCTGCTCCCGGGCGAACTGGCGCGCGGTATCGCGGATCAGGCTCTGCTCTTCGCTCAACAACATGCTTCGCACTCCCTGCGTCAGGCGCAGGTTGCCAATTGACGCACCAAGGCCCCGCGGTCGACCGGCCGCCCGCTGGCATCGAAGGGAACCTTGAAGGTGAAGGCCTCCGGGCTCGGCCCTTCGCGCTCCAGGATCGCCAGGCGGCGCAGGCCCTCCTCCGTGCTTGGCGGATCGCCGGCCGGGTGCCACCACAGCGCCATGAACGTGCCGACGGGCTTCTCGAACCACTGACGGCGCTGCGCCATAACCTGCAAATGGTCGGAGCGGTAGACGTAGGTGAAGAGCGCGTCGAGCCCTTCCCAGACGGACATATTGACGACGAGTCTCGGATCGTTGGAGATCTGGATATCGGTGGCGTTGCCGCCGTCGCTCTGCAGACGCCAGACAAAGCCCGGGCTGACGTCGGCCAGGGCATTGATGTCGTCGAGACGTTCGACGAAGCCGGCAAGTTTCGGGTCATCGAGCGGCGCCAGCGCCCGCGCCACGTTGATCTGGGCCAGATGATAACGGCTCATCGCACTGCTTCCCTTTCCTTTTCCGCCATCTTGGTCAAGGCCGTTCCCTACCACGGCAAAGGCGTGCCGTCGTAGTTAAAGAACTTGCCGTTGTCGGCAGCGGAAAGGCCGGCGATGACCTCGCGCATCCCTGCGACGGATTGCGTCACCGGGATATCGGCGCTCTCGCCCCCCATATCGGTCTGCACCCAACCGGGATGAAAGGAAACCACGGTGAAGCCGCGTTCGCCGAGGTCGTTCGACAGCGTCTTGGTGATCATGTTCAACGCCGCCTTGGAGCTGCGGTAGATATAGGAGCCGCCGGAGCTGTTGTTGCCGATCGAGCCCATGATGCTGGAGATGTTGACGACGGTCTTGCCCGCGCCCTGTTCGAGCAGGCCGACGAAGCGCTCGACCATACGCAGCGGCGCCAGGGCGTTCACCTGCAAGACACTCAGCCATTCATCGTAGTCGGTTTCGCCGAACCCGGTGCGCGGCCCGTAGACGCCAGCGTTGTTGATCAACAGGTCGATCGGCTGATCCGCCAGCTCGCGCGCCAGGCTCGCCACCTTCAGGCCATTGGTGACATCCAGCTTGTGGCAGATCACATCCCCGTCGAGGGCACGCACCCCCTTCGACTTTTCAACGTTGCGGGCGCAGGCGTGAACGCGCCAGCCATCTGCCGCGAAGGACTTCACGAACTCGAACCCGATGCCACGGTTGGCGCCGGTAATCAAAACTGTCGGCAATACTTTCTCCCTAACAGGCGCTGCCGCCTTGCCTGAGCATCCGCGGCGGCGAAAGAAGAATCCGCAGCGGTGCGACGGACCCGGAGCAACGGCGTCAAGTGACGGCGGGCGGCAACTCGCGCCGCGGCCGGGCAACCAACTCGCCTCCGCAGTTTGGACAGCGGCGCGACATGGCCTCGGCGCAGGACGTGCAGAAGGTGCATTCGAAGCTGCAAATCCAGGCTTCCCCATCCGGAGCGAGACCGGTCTCGCAGCGCTCACAGGCGGCTTTCATCTGCAGAGCCATCCGCATTCCCTTGGGCCGTAACTGTGCGGCATAGAGAACATCACTTGCCCGGTCGAGACAACACCCCATGCCCTCTCTCTGCAAGAGGCTGTAATTCCAAAGAAATATCGGACAAATCGCGGAAAATCGGCTGCCGGCCACCCGTGTCCGGATGGCGGCGCCGTTCGACCGCAAGGGCGGAACAGGTCAACGATTCCCGCACCGCTACTTGGTTTCGTTGAACAGCTCGCGGCCGATGAGCATGCGGCGGATCTCGCTGGTGCCGGCGCCGATCTCGTAGAGTTTCGCATCGCGCAGCAGCCGCCCGGCGGGATATTCGTTGATGTAGCCGTTGCCGCCCAGGGTCTGGATGGTCTCCAGCGCCATCCAGGTCGCCTTCTCCGCGGCATAGAGAATCGCCCCCGCCGCGTCCTTGCGCGTCGTCTCGCCGCGGTCGCAGGCCTTGGCCACGGCGTAGACATAGGCCTTGCTCGCGTTCATCGTCGTGTACATGTCGGCCATCTTGCCTTGGATGAGCTGGAATTCGCCGATGGGCTGGCCGAACTGCTTACGCTCGTGGATGTAGGGCACCGCCAGGTCCATGCAGGCCTGCATGATGCCCAGCGGTCCGGCGGCCAGCACCAGGCGCTCGTAGTCGAGGCCGGACATCAGCACCTTCACGCCCTTGTTCAGTTCGCCCAGCAGGTTTTCTTCCGGCACCTCGCAGTCCTCGAAGACCAGCTCGCCGGTGGGCGAGCCGCGCATGCCCAGCTTGTCCAGTTTCTGGGCGACGGAGAATCCCTTGAAGTCCTTCTCGACGATGAAGGCTGTGATGCCGCGCGGCCCGGCCGCCGGATCGGTCTTGGCATAGACCACTAGGGTATCGGCCTCCGTGCAGTTGGTGATCCACATCTTGGAACCGTTCAGGACGAAGCGGTCGCCCTTCTTGTCGGCGCGCGTGCGCATGCCGACCACGTCGGAGCCGGCGCCCGGCTCGCTCATCGCCAGGGCGCCGACCTGCTCGCCGGAGATCAGCCCCGGCAAGTAGCGGCGCTTCTGCTCGTCGCTGCCGTTACGGCGAATCTGGTTGACGCAGAGATTGGAATGCGCGCCGTAGCTGAGCCCGATACTGGCCGAGGCGCGGCTCACCTCCTCCATGGCCACGCAGTGCTCCAGGTAGCCCATACCGGCGCCGCCGTAGTCCTCCTCCACGGTCAGGCCATGCAAACCCAAGGCTCCCATTTTCGGCCAGAGCTGTCGCGGAAAGGTGTCCGTGCGGTCGATCTCCTCGGCCAGCGGCGCGATCTCCTCCGAAGCGAAGCTCATCACCGTATCGCGCAGCATGTCGGCGGTCTCGCCCAGATCGAAGTTCAGGCTGGGCAGCTGGTTGACGCTCATGTCCTGACGACTCTCCCTTGATCTTCCTTTTCGCCGCACTCTAGGCCCCCGGGCGCAGACCCACCAGTGGCAAAACGCCCGGCCCGCCCGGCAGCGGCGCAAGCATGCCCGGCGACGCGCCACCGCGCCGAAGACGCAGCCCCATACCCCTGGACCGCGATCGAGGTTATACTGGGACCGGGAAATCTCCGCTGTCTTACACGGTGCGGGCGAAACTTCGCCGCATCGGGGGAGAGAAAGATGACCAAGCCACTCGACGACGATCTATCCGCAGCCGCAACGTCGACCGATGCCGACTCCGCGGCGAGCACGGCTCAGCATCCGCTTCACGGGTCGAACGCGCTGGATTGGGCGGTAAAGACCTTCGGATTTGACCTCAATGCCACGGGCACGCAGCCGGGCGTCGAAGACCTCCAGAAGTGGCTGCTCAGCAACGACAAGTCCGTCACCCCGGACGGCATCTGGGGGCCGCAGACACTACGGGCCACGGAAGAGGCTTACAAAGAGCAAGCACTCTCAGATTCCGCCGAGCAAGCCCGCAGGGCCCCAGCTTCCGGCTTTACCAAGGCGGGCGGCCAGGAACAGCAGGCAGAAGCCGACGAACCGGAGCCGGCTTCCACGCCGCAGCCCGGCGACGACAACGTCTCCGCCCGCCCGGTCGCGCTGAGCGACAGCGCCATCGAGAACATCAGCCAGGACCGTCTCGGCTTCCGGCCCTACGTCGAGGCCGTGGCGGAATTCATCCTCGCCGAGCAGACGCGTCCGCCCCTGGCGATCGCGATCGACGCGCCCTGGGGGCGCGGCAAGACCTCCTTCATGAAGTTGATCGACGCGCAGTTGCACAGCGACGCCCAGCAGACGGCGGTGAAGGTCGTCACCACCTGGTTCAATCCATGGAAGTTCAGCGAGCCGGAACAAGTCTGGGCGGCCTTCGTGGCCAACGTCACCCGCGCGCTGCGCGACGGCCTCACTCCGGGACAGAGCTGGCTGTTCCGCCTCAGGCGGCTGGGTACCAAGTGGCACCGGCATGCCGATCTTCCGTTTCTGTTGCGGATCTTCGTGGCCCTCGCCTTTCTTTTCATCGTCGGCAGCCTCGCACTGATGGACTGGAGCAGCGTTCGCGGCGCGCTCTTCGCCGACCAGAAAACCCTGAAGGCCTTCTATGAAGCGGCCAACGCTTCATCCGGGGGCATATTCTGGTATGCCCCCGCCAGCCTCGTCGTCGTGCTCGCCTTGGTCTACAGCTACGTCACCTTCACCGGCAAACTCGGACTGAACCTTCTGGAATACGTCGAGAAGACGGACTTCAAGGACAAGATCGGCACGCTGTCGCAGTTCGAGGACGAGATGAAGAAGCTGAGCAAGGCCGTGCCCGACACCCTCAAGGTCGTGGTGTTCATCGATGACCTCGACCGCTGCCGGGGCAAGGTTCTGGGGGAGATCATCGAGGCCCTGCAGCTTGCCGACGTCTCGCGTTCCTGCGTCTTCATTCTAGGCATGGATATGCGGAAGGTCGCCAACGCGGTCGAGAGCGACCGGGAGGAACTGACGCTCTCCGTAGACAGCCCCCGAACCCGCATGGAACACGGCAGCGGCTACAAGTTCCTGGAAAAAATCATTCAGGCCCGGCTGAGCCTGCCGGCCTACGACGACAAGAACATGCGTGCCCTCGTGCGCTCGGCCGTGGGACTGGGCGAGGTGGACGAAGGACCGCAGGGAACAGGCGCTGCCCCGGCCGGGGCAGCCCCTCCCGTCACGAAAGCAGGGACCGGCGGAGGCGGAATATTTCAGGGCCCGCTGCGGATGGTGCGGGAGCTGACCCGGGAAAAGCGGGAGATTCCGAAGGACTCGAAAGCGGTGACAGATACCGCGGAGGACTACGGCAGCAAGCACTTTCATAACCCGCGCCGCCTGAAACGCTTCATCAACAGTTTTCGGCTGCAAACCTACCTGGCAGGCGAGGTTCGCCGCAGCGACGGCGACAAAGGCCTGCCGCGCCCCTTGCGTTCTCGATCCACCCAACTGGACCGTCTGGCCCGCTTCTTGGTGCTGGCTGAGAAATGGCCTGCACTGGTGGACTACATGCTGCGGGAAGGCCTGGGCGCCCAGACCCTCGGCCGCCGGCTGGCCGATGCTGACAAAAAAAGCACCTCTTCCTCCATCCTGGAGGAAGTCTCCAGTCTGCCCGGCGAGGCCGCCAAACAGTTGTCCCAGCTTCTTGCCGGCCCGAAAAGCGATGACATGCTGGAGGCCGGCGACCTGAAGGAACTCGCAGAGTGGTATGGCTTTACCTACTACCGCGGACTTCAGGGCAAGAACGGCGATTCCTGACCGGCTAGCCCGCCTGGGGCATGTCGGGGCGCCCGGTCAGACACATCAGGGTCTGGGTCATGCGCGCGCAGGCCTTCTCCCTGCCGTCCTTGACGACCAGAACCTCCGCTTCCGTCACCGTCAGAGTGCGCCCCGGCTTCACCACGCGCCCGACGGCGCGCAGCAGGTCGCCGTCCGCCGGGGCCAACAGGTTGATCTTGAACTCCACCGTCAGTACCGAGGCGTCGGCCGGAAAGAGGCTGAAGGCTGCGTAGCCGCCCGCGGAATCGGCGATGGTGCTGGTGACCCCGGCGTGAAAGAAGCCGTGCTGCTGGCAAAGGTCGTCACGAAAAGGCAACTCGATCTCCACCTCACCCGGCTCGACCCGCGTCAGGCGGGCGCCGATCAGCCCCATGATGGTCTGGCGGTCGAAACTGTCGCGGACCCGCCGCGCGAAATCGGGATCCTGGACCTGGACGTCAGGGAATTGGAAAACCGGCATCTCTAGAGCTTTCTCGCGGCAAAGGGTGCTGGGAGGGCCAGCATATCGCCGCCTCGCGGCTTGCACAGCCCCCCTGGAACGCGCCATATTGCCCGGCATCGGCGGGAGCCTTCCTGCCGGGAGCCTCTACGCCAGGGAAGTGAGCATGTTTGACGCCAAGATAAGCCGGCTGATTCTCGTCGCGACGGCGCTGACCTTCGCCGGCCTGACGGCCGCCTGCGAGTCCGACATCGAGCGCAAGATGCGCCTGGAGCGCGAAGCTCTGAAGAAATCCGGCGAGTTGGAAGAGCTGGAAAACCAGGTCAATACGGTGAACCCGGACCCCTACGACCCGGAAAAGAGCGGCACCCGCAACATCGGGCGTTTCAAGAACGACTGACCGGGCCAGCCGTCCCAGGCATCGGCGGCATCCGGCTACAGCAGGAACAGCGTCGCCAAGCCCAGGAAGGCGAAGAAGCCGATCACGTCCGTGACCGTGGTCAACACCACACTGGAGGCCACCGCCGGGTCGACGCCGACCTTCTCCAGGCCCAGGGGCACCAGCGCTCCCGACAGCGCCGCCACCACCAGATTGATCACCATGGCCGCGGCGATGATGAGGCCGATCGACGGCATGTCGAACCAGGCCCAGGCCACCACGCCCGCCACCACCGCGAACATCAGTCCGTTGACCAAGCCGACCAATATCTCCTTGCCCACGAAACGCAGGGCATTGCCGGAGCCGAGGTCGCGCATGGCGATGGCGCGAACCGCCACCGTCAGGGTCTGGGTGCCGGCGTTGCCGCCCATGGAGGCGACGATGGGCATCAGCACCGCCAGAGCCACGATGCGCTCCAGCGTATCCTCGAAAAGGGCGATGACGACCGAAGCCGCCACTGCGGTGAAGAGATTGACCAGCAGCCAGGTGAAGCGGGCCTTGGTGGTGTCCAGCACGGCGCTGTAGAGATCCGTCTCCTGCACACCGGCCAGCTTCAGCAGATCCTCCTCGGCCTCTTCGTCGATGATGTGGACCACGTCGTCGACGGTGACGGCACCGACCAGCCTGCCGGCGTCGTCTACGACCGGCGCCGAGACCAGGCCGTACTGGCGAAAGACATAAGCCACCTCTTCCTGATCCATGTGGATCGGGATCGTGCGCATGTCTTCGTTCATGATTTCAGTCAGCAGTACGGGCCGCCGGGTGCGCATGGCCCGGCTCAGCGGCACATAGCCGATGGGCTGGTGCTTGGGGTCGACGATGTAGAGGTCGTAAAAGTCGTCGGGCAGGTCCTTGGAGGCGCGCATGTAGTCGATGGTCTCGCCCACCGTCCAGCTCGACGGCACCGCCAGCAGCTCGCGCTGCATGATGCGGCCGGCCGAATCCTCGGGAAAGCTGAGGCTTTCCTCCAGCACCATGCGTTCCGCCTGGGGTAAGGCGGCCAGGACGCGCTGCTGCGCCTCCTCGTCCAGATCCTCGATGATGTCGACGGCGTCGTCACTGTTCAGGTCCGACAGCGAGGAGGCGATGTGCTTCGGCTCCAGCGCCTCGACGACCTCCTCGCGCACCGAATCGTCGAGGTAGGTCAGAACCTCGAGGTCGAAGTCTCCGCCCAGCGCCTCTATGAGTTGCGGCCGCTCATCCCGGTCGAGGCTCTCCAGAAGGTCGGCAAGGTCGGCTTCGTGCAATTCGGCGGCAAGGTCGCGGGCCTCCGCCTGCCGCCCCGATTCCAGCGCCTCGGAAACCGAGCGCACCAGCTCGGGAGAGATGCCGTAGGTCTCCGGCTGCACCTCGGGCAGCCAGGCATCCGTGTCGTCTCGCTCGGGCGGGGTTTGCGACATGGCCTGGCGCTTTTCCTTGCTTGCCTCGCGGGGGCGCACCCCCGGGGCGTTCAATCTTCGATGGCGCGATCCTGCGCGTCGACCACAGCGACGGCGCTCATATTCACAATACCACGGGCGGTCACCGAAGGCGTCAGGATATGCGCCGGCGCGGCCACCCCCAGCAGGATCGGCCCCACCGATAGCCCCTCACCCAGCGCCTTCACCAGATTGAAGGAGATATTCGCCGCGTCCAGCGTCGGCATGACCAGCAGATTGGCCGATCCCTTCAGTTTGGAGTTCGGAAAGATATTCTCGCGGATCGTCTCGTTCAGCGCGGCATCGGCGTGCATCTCGCCTTCCACCTCAAGATCCGGCGCGCGCTTGTGCAACATCGCCAGGGCTTCGCGCATCTTGCATGCAGAAGGCGTCAGCGCCGAACCGAAGTTGGAGTGCGACAGCAGTGCCACCTTGGGAGTCAGTCCGAAGCGGCGCACGTGCTTGGCCGCCAGCAGCGTCATCTCGGCGACTTCCTCGGCCGTCGGGTCCGGCGTCACGTAGGTGTCGACGATGAAGAAAGATCCGGTCGGCAGGATGACAAGACTGATCGCCGAGCAATCGTGAATTCCCGCCTCCTTGCCGATGACGTCGGTCACGTGATCCAGGTGGCGCTTGTAGCGCCCGGTGGTGCCGCAGATCATGGCGTCGGCGTCGCCCAGATGCACCGCCAGGGCGGCGATGACGGTGCCGCGCGTGCGCACGATCTCCCGCGCCGCCTCGGGCGCTACGCCCTTGCGCTGCATCAGCTCGTGGTAGGTCTGCCAGTAGGTGCGGAAGCGCGGATCGTCTTGCGGGTTGATCAGCGGCACGTCCTCGCCCGGGCGGATGCGCAGGCCCAGGCGCTCGACGCGAGTGGCCACCACGTCAGGGCGGCCCACCAGGATCGGCTTGGCCAGACCCTCGTCGACCACAACCTGCACGGCGCGCAGCACGCGCTCGTCCTCGCCCTCGGCGTAGATGACCCGCTTGGGATCTTCCTTGGCGCGCTGGAACAGCGGCTTCATGATCAGGCCGGAGCGGAAAACAAAACGCTGCAGGTCGTTGCGATAGGCCTCGAAGTCCTCGATGGGGCGCGTGGCCACACCGCTGTCCATGGCCGCCTTGGCGACGGCCGGCGCGATCTCCAGCACCAGGCGCGGATCGAAGGGGCTGGGGATGATGTAGTCGGGTCCGAAACTGCGGCCCTCCCCACCCATCGCCTTCTGCACCACCTCGCTCTGCTCCTTCATCGCCAGGTCGGCGATGGCCTTGAGACAGGCGAGCTTCATTTCCTCGTTGATCGCCGTGGCGCCGCAGTCCAGCGCGCCGCGGAAGATGTAGGGAAAGCAGAGGACGTTGTTCACCTGGTTGGGATAGTCGGAGCGGCCGGAGGCGATGATGGCGTCAGCGCGCGCTTCCTTGGCGTCCTCGGGCATGATCTCCGGCACCGGGTTGGCCAGCGCCATGATGATCGGCCGGTCGGACATGGCCTGCACCATCTCCGGCTTCAGCACGCCCGGCGCCGACAGGCCCAGGAAGACGTCGGCGCCTTCGATCACCTCGGCCAGGGTGCGCTTGTCGGTCGCCTGGGCGAAGCGCGCCTTCCATCGATCCATCAGCTCTTCGCGGCCCTCGTAGACCACGCCGGCGATGTCGGTGACCCAGATGTTCTCCTGCTTGATCCCCAGCGACACCAAGAGGTCGAGACAGGCCAGAGCCGCCGCGCCGGCCCCCGAGGTCACCAGCTTGACATCGCCGATCTCCTTGCCGACCAGCCTGAGGCCGTTGTAGATCGCCGCGCCGACGATGATCGCCGTGCCGTGCTGGTCGTCGTGGAACACCGGAATATTCATGCGCTCGCGCAGCGCGGCCTCGATCTCGAAGCACTCCGGCGCCTTGATGTCTTCCAGGTTGATGCCGCCGAAGGTCGGCTCCAGCGCCGCCACGGTTTCGATCAGATGCTCCGAGCTCTTGGCGTCCAGTTCGATGTCGAAGACGTCGACCCCGGCGAATTTTTTGAAGAGGACGGCCTTGCCTTCCATCACCGGCTTGGAGGCCAGCGGTCCGATGGAGCCCAGGCCCAGAACCGCCGTGCCGTTGGTGACCACGCCGACCAGATTGCCGCGCGCCGTCAGCGTGGAGGCCTCCGCAGGGTCGGCAGCGATGGCTTCACAGGCCGCGGCCACGCCAGGCGAATAGGCCAAAGCCAGATCGCGCTGATTTGCCAGCGGTTTCGTCGCGCTGATCTCCAGCTTGCCGGGTTTCGGCATGCGGTGATACGCCAGGGCGGCCTCGCGAAGATCCTTTGCCATCCCGTCCCTCATCGCTCTCTCAACTTGTTCCTACCCGTGGCCGGCCCGGCCGGCGAAGCTGCCGGCGCCCGGCGGCGTTCAGAAAATGACCCGCACCGTGCCCCAGCGCAAGTGCCTAAGCAAATGAAAGAGATAGCAATCTTCGGCATAGGAGGTATTTTCCCTGGTCATGGAACAGAACCCGCCCCCCCAGGACCGCCATCCCGTTGAATGGCGGATCGCGCCGGGCCTCACGCCCTACCCCGCCGCGGTCGCCGCGATGGAGGCTCGGGTGGCGGCCATCCGCGCCGGAGAGGCGCCGGAGCTGGTGTGGCTGGTCGAACACCCGCCGCTCTACACGGCCGGCACCTCCGCGCAGGAAGAGGACCTGCTGCAACCCGAGCGCTTCCCGGTCTACCGCAGCGGGCGCGGCGGCGAGTTCACCTACCACGGGCCCGGCCAGCGGGTGGTCTACGTGATGCTGGACCTGAAGCGCCGCGGCCCCGACCTGCGCCGCTTCGTCGAGAACCTGGAGGAGTGGGTCATCCGCGCCCTGGCGAGCTTTTCCGTCACTGGCGAGCGGCGCGAAGGCCGGGTCGGCATCTGGGTCGAGAGAAACGACCCGCTGCGGGGCGCCCGCGAGGACAAGATTGCCGCCATCGGCGTGCGGGTGCGGCGCTGGGTCACCTATCACGGCATCGCCGTCAACGTGGAGCCGGACCTGGAGCACTTCAGCGGCATCGTGCCCTGCGGCATCAGCGAGCACGGCGTCACCTCGCTGGTCGACCTGGGCCTGCCGGTGGGGATGGCCGACCTCGACGCCGCTCTGCGCGCCAGCTTCCCCGGCGTCTTCGGCGCCACTGACTGGCTGGAAACCGCGCAGGCGCCAGGGGATCAGCCGGCCAGCGCCAGGACCGCCTGAAGCGCAAAGCCGGCCAGCAGAGAGCCCGTCAGGGCAATCGCCAGGTACCAGAGAAACACCGTGCGCCGCACCAGGGCGTGAACGGCCATGGCCGCCGGCAAGCTGGTGACGCCGCCGGCGATGAGGAAGGCCAGAGCGGCGCCGGGGGCCATGCCGAGGTCCATCAGCTCGCCGACCAGCGGAATGGCGGCGAAGCCGTTCAGGTAGGCCGGTACGCCGACGGCGACGGCCAGGGGGATCGCCTGCCAGGACTCGCCGCCCAGGGAGCCGGCGACCACCTCGGCGGGCAGCCAGGCCGACATTAGGCTCTCGATCGCGAAGGCGAGAAGCAGCCACTTCGCGAGAAACAGGGAGGTCGACCGCGCCTCGCCGGTAAAGGCGCGCCGCCGGTCCGCTTCATGCCAGAAGGCCCAGCGCAGCGGCACCGCCTCGACCTGGGGGCGGCAGCCGCCGCAGCCGCCGGCGCCCGCGCGCAGCGGCTGGGCGAAGAAGCCGCCGCGCTGCAGGGCCAGGGTCGCGCCGCCGGCCAGCAGGCCGAGGCAGATCGCCGCCACGGTCTTCGCCAGGGTGAAAGGCAACCCCAGGGTCGCAGCCATGAGCACGAACTGCTCGGGATCCATCAGCGGCGAGGCGACGCAGAAGGCCAGCACCGGCGCCAGCGGCACCCCGGCGGCCAACATGGCCGCCATCAGCGGCACCACACCGCAGGAGCAGAACGGCGAGAGGGCCCCGGCTGCCGCCGCGATCATTACCGCGGCGAACGGCGCGCGGTCGACCATGCCTGCCACCAGGCCGTCGGCGCCGGCCGCCTTCAGCCAGGCCGCCAACAGGACCGACAGCAGCAGGAAGGGCAGCAGCCGCAGGAAGGCATCGAGGGTGAAAACCAGGCTGTCGCCCGCCTGGGCGGGCACCACGAGAGCGAGCCCGGCAAACAGCAGGCCGAGGCTCAGCCAGACCCGGTCCAGGGACCGCAGGAGGCCGCCGGCCTGGATCGCGGCAGTCGTAAGGTCGGTCATCTTTCGGCTCCTGAAGTCATTCTATATTTCTAGGATCATCGAACTATTTGGACAAAAAAGGGGCCGCTACCCGGCGTCGCGCCGCGGCTCCGGCTTGCCCTTCAGCATGCAGCACTCCGCGGTCAGGAAGTCGATCAGCCCGTCCATCAGGGCGAAGTCCGGTTTGCAGATCAGCTGGCGCCCCTCGCGCTGCTGCTCCACGAGGCCGGCGCTCACCAGGTGTCCGATGTGGTGCGACAGGGTCGAAGCCGGGATGCCCAGGTGGTCCTGGATCTCCCCCACCGACAGCCCGTCACGGCCGGCACGCACCAGCAGGCGGAAGATCTCCAGGCGCGTCGGGCTTCCCAGCTTCTCGAGGCAGCGTGCGGCTTGATTCAAATTCATAACGGACAGCCTACAGCACCCTGCGGTGAGAAACAACTATATTTCTAGAATAATGGAATTAAAAGCCGATCAAAGCCCCAGGCCGCGCCGAGGGGGGACGCCGAGGGGGCACCGAGGACGGGCCCGGGCCGGCGGCGCCGGGATGCCGAGACACAGCCTGCCGGAACTAGGCGGCCGCCGCCTCAGGCGGCAGGCGCGCCGGTCTCGCCGGTCAGTCCGGGAAGATTCAGAAGATCGCTGAAGCTGCCGATACTGTGGTCGGCTTCGACGCAGTCTGGATCCGGATTGAACATGATCGTGGTCATGCCGAGCGCTTTCGCTCCGTCGAGCTCCCGCTGTGCATGGCCGACGAAAGCCGCCTGCTCCGGCGCCAGCCCCAAAGGCTCCAGCGCCGCCAGATAGATTTCCGGCTCCGGTTTGATGACCTTGAGGTCGCAGGAGTTGGCGTAGGAGTCCCAGACCGTGTCGATCCCCAGAGGCCGGAACCAGCGAAACTTCTCCGCCTTGGAGTTGTAGGTATTGGTAACGATCCCAAGCTTGAAGCCGTTGCGCTTCAACTCGTGGAGGGTCTCCGGAACGCCCTCGAAAAAATCGACATCGCGCTGCTGCCGGTGGAGCAGTTCGATTCCCTCGGCAACGTCCTTGGGATCGGTGACGCCGTAATGGGCGAGGAGCCTTTCGAAGAATTCCTGCTCGGTCATCTTTCCGGCATGGGCGTCGAGACGCAGCTTCTTAACCGCCGGATCGTCATTCACCGGCGCGGGGATGCCGCGCTCCTCCAGAAAGATCGCAAGGGCCGCCGCGCGCCGCGGTTTGGAATAAAGCACATCGCCCGCATCGAAGAGAATGGCGCTGATGGTCACTTGGAATCCTTTCGTCTTGTAATGAAATTCCGGCGGCCCCGCCGCGATGACGGGGCCGCCGTAAAGGTCAGCTCAGGGCAAGGTAAAGCGCGAGAAAACCGTACTTGGAGTCGTAGATCTTTTCCGGGTCGATCGCCCAGAGTCGAAGCGAGTCGAAGGGCTTCAGATCGAACTCCTTGAGCTGCTTGGCTTCGACGCTGGACCGTGCGGCATAGTCGCCGGGCTCGTTCCAGGGCTCGAACCCCTCTTCCATCATATAGCGGACCAACAGCTTGGCCGCGTTGGGATGCGGCGCCCTGTCGGCGATCAGAAGAGATGTCGGGTAGGTCACGCCGAATACCGGCTCCAGGTCATAGGCCGGCACCGCGGAGTAGACCCCCTCTTCATTCAGCCGCATCTTCGAGAAGGTGGTGATGCCGATCGGCGGATTGTCCTGCTTCACATCGGCGACATTCTTGAAGATCTTCGTCGTCGATCCCTGGAAGACAGGCTGATTGGCGAGGAAGCGGTGCAGCCACTCCATCGAGGCGGTCGGCGCATCGATCGTGGCATTGTCCTCGACCGCTTCGATGACGGCCTCGGAGTACTTGATGTCCTCGCCGAACTCCTTGCGATAGGCTTCCTCCATCTCCTCAGGATGATGAAGGATGCTCTGGATGAACATGGCCGAAAGGCTGTCCTCCAGAGGGCTCGGCATCAAGGTGCGGCCATGCCACTCCTCGCGCGTCAGGTCCCACAGATTGTCGATCGGCGGCCCATCCGGATTGAGCGCCGAGTTGTAATAGACGATCCTGCTGCTGTGCCGCTGAACCAGGAGCGGCGACTTTTCCCCGTCTTCCAACTCGCCGGCGACATTGGCCGGAACGAAGTTCCATACCAGCCCGTCGGGCAAGGCTTCATTCAGAAGCAAGGGGGCTTCCGCGTTGAACAGGACATCGACGCTGTAGACTCCGGCTTTGTGCTCGCGCCGGAATTTTTCGATCTGCAGGTCGGAAGGAATGTCATAGCCGACCAGTTCGATGCCGTACTTCTCCTTGAAGCCGTCCACCAGCTTGGCGATGCGCGACGAGACGGAATAGATCACCACCTTGCCTTCCTTGCGCGCCGCCGCCTCGATGGCATCCCAGTCCTGCTGGTCGCTGGCGAAGGGACCGACGCCGGCCGCCTTCTGCCAAGCTTCGTCAGCCTGAACGGCACCCGGCACGGCAAGCCCCGCCAACAACCCGAGAACGATGGCTCCACGCCTTGAGTATCTACGCATCTCTTTCCTCCCTTTATCTTTGTTGGTTGACGTGTTGGGCCGATCCTAGACTTGCTGGCCTGCGGCCAGGCGAACCGGCCGGCCCGAAGCCGCTTCCCTCTCCGCATCGATGACGCGTCCAGTTCCCGCGTCGTAGACATTCAGCGCCGCCGCATTGAAATCGACCCGGACGGACTGGCCGCATTCGATCTCGGAATCGTGCGCGACACGCGCAATCAGCGTGGTGTCCCCGCGGCACACCTGAACGATGGTTTCCGGCCCGTTGGGCAGCACCGATGTCACCTCGTAACTTCCATCGGTATCCTGAGGAACCAGGCAGAGGTCGAGGTCCTCGGGGCGGGCACCGACGATGACCTTGACGACACCGGGGGACCAGGGCAGATCCAGGCTGATGTCTCCGTTGGTGTACTCGCTGCCGCCGCCTCGGCCTTGCTCCAGCGGGATCAGGTTGATACGCGGCATGCCGATGAAGTCGGCCACGAAGGTCGTGGCGGGCCGGCGATAGAGTTCGCCCGGGGGCGAGACCTGTTGGATCTGTCCGTCTTTCATGACGACGACCCGCGTCGACATGGTCATCGCTTCGGTCTGATCGTGGGTGACATAGACCGTGGTCGCGCCGGCGGCGGCCTGAAAGCGCTTCAGCTCGACGCGCATGTCCATCCGCAAGCGCGCGTCGAGATTGGATAGCGGCTCATCCATCAGGAAGATCGGCGGCTTCGTCGCCAGCAGACGCGCCAGGGCCACGCGCTGCTGCTGGCCGCCGGACAGCTCGGAGGGATAGCGGTTGCGGTAGCTCGACATCCCCAGGTCGTCAAGCACGTGCTCGATCCGCTCTTCGGCGTCGGCTTTCGGCATCTTCAGGACATCGAGGCCGAACTTCACGTTGTCATGCACCGTCATGTGCGGCCACAGAGCGTAGCTCTGGAAAACCATGCCCAGGTTGCGCTTTCCGGGCGGCATGGCGATCCGCCGTTGAGAGGAAAAAACGACGTCCTCCCCCAAGGCGATTTCGCCGGCATCGGGGATCTCCAGACCGGCGAGGCAGCGCAGCAAGGTCGTCTTTCCACAGCCGGACGGGCCCAGCAGAACCAGGAACTCGCCGGCCTCGATACTCAGGGAGACGTTGTCGAGTGCGACGGCGCCGCCGTACCGCTTCGTAAGGTTCCGAACTTCAATGGTGGCCATCGGCTCTTCCCTGTCAGGATTGTTTTTCGTGCAGCCTTGTCAGCTTGCTCTTGCCCAACGCCCACAGCAGGAGCTCGCCGATGATCGTGAGCACAGCCACGATCAGAACAAGAGCGTTGGATAGCTGGGTAAGCCCCTCTTCCGCATATCCGAAGCCGACGGTCATCAGCACCCGCGTCGACGGGGTCACGAGCAGGATGATGAGCGACAGCTCGCGCATCACCCCGACGAAGCTGACCATCATGCCCGACAGAACGCCGGAGCTCGCCAGCGGCATGATGATCCGCCGGAAACGCAGGGCCCAATTCGCACCGGTCAGTTCGGCCGCTTCCTCCAACTCCTTGCCGATCTGCGTCACCGCCGTAACACCGGTCTTGACCGAATACGGCAGGCGGTTGACCACGGAAATCAAGATCAGCAGCGTGAAGGTGCCGTAGAGCGCCGGTATCGGCCCGCGCGGCTCGGCGAACATGGTCAGATACATCGCGCCGAAGGCGATGGTCGGAAACAGGAAGGGAATAAAGGAAATCTGATCGAGCAGGCGCGCCAGCGGGTTTTCCCGGCGCCGCACGACGATATAGGCGATCAACAAGCCGATGACCGCGGCGATTACCGCCGAGATAAAGGCCAGCTTCAGAGTGTTCCAGGTAGCGCCCAGGATGTTCTCGTTGTAGAGGACGCCGGGTTCTCCGAAGGCGATCTCGGGGTTGGACTGTCCAACCCAGAATTGCCAGGTGAAGTTCTCGCCGCTGTAGAAGCCGTCGACCAGCATGACGGACTGGAAGCCGAGCAAGATCAACGGCAGCACGCCGACCACGAACGCGAAAGCGGCCACCGCGCAGAAAACCGGCCAGCGCCACGGCCCCAGGCCGATCTGGCGGCTGCGGAACCCCTTGCCGCTGATGGTCTCGAAGCGGCGGGTCTTGGCGCCGACGAAGCGGTTGGAAAACCAGATCGCCACCAGGGACATGGCGATCAGCACGATCGCCAGAACGAAAGCCATGGAATCGAGCCCGAGGGCCAGGTTGGCGTAGACCATGGTCGCGATGGTGTGGAACTGCACCGGCGCGCCCAGCAGGAAGGGCAGCGCGAACTGTCCGATGGTCTTGCCGAAAGTCAGGATGAAGGCGGCGGCAAAAGCCGGCGCCACCATCGGAAAGGTGATGCGGCGCAAGATCGTCAGCCGCGAAGCGCCGGAGATGAGCGCGCTCTCTTCGATCTGTGAATCGATGGATGCGAGGGAGCCGGCAACCAGAAGATAGGCGAAAGGAAAATAATGGATCGCCAGCGTAATGGAGATCGGCACCATGCCATAGGACAGCCACTCCGGCGGCGCCGTCCCGAGGAAAGCTTCATAGAGACCGGGCTGCCCGCCGACCCGCGGGCTGCGAAAAACCGCTTCCCAGGCCAAGGCGATCGCGAAGGACGGTACGATATAGGGCAGCGTCAACAGCGGCTGCAGCCAGTGCTTTCCGGGCATGTCGGAGCGGGCCACGCACCACGCGAGCACGCCGCCGGCCAGCAAGGCCATCACCGTCGCTATCGCGCCCGTCAGCAAGGTGTTCACCAGGGGCCCGTAGAGCATCTTGCCGGAAATCGGCCCGGCCGTCGCCTGCAGCCAGTGGAACCACGTGAACTCGCCGGGTACGGCCTCCGGTGAAACCCTGCGGTCCCCCGCCCCCCAGGTGAGGGTCTGCACCACCAGTTCTATGAATGGCCAGGCCACGAGGTAGGCCAGCACCGCCAAGAGGAGCAGCATCAGAAGGTTCACCGGGTCCAGCGCCATCCGCTTTAGCGGCCGGTCCGATGCGAAAGCGATACTCATGGCTGCCCCTCGTCGTTCTCGAATTCCGCCCGTAGCTGCTCGAGAGACTCGAGCCCGGCGACCGCCCGCTCCGGGTCCTTGTGCGCCAGCGTCATCGCCAGCGCCTCGCAGACCAGCATCGGGCCGGTGCGCAGCGCCATCTCGCCCTCGTCGGGGCGGCTGACGCTCAGCAGCTTGTCGGGGCGCGGGCGCAGCGTCGGCCCCAGGGAATCGCTCACCACCACCGACTTCGCCCCGACCCGCCGGATGTGCCGTAGAAGCGCGGAATAACCCGCGGGCAAAGACGCCAGCGACTGGAAGGCGAAGCCGATCACCGCGTCCCCTTCGCGCAATCCGATGAGATGCTCGACCAGGTCGCGCTGCTGCAGGTTCACGGCGACCGCCGTGCGGAAGCCGGCACGGCGCAGACGCCGGTCCAGATGCGTCGCAAGCGGAACGGCGCTGCCGCGGCCGACGAGATAGATCGTCCCGGCAGCCGCCAGGACATCCGCTGCCTCGTCAATGTCCTCCTGCGAGAGCTTCTCCGGAATGGCGGCCAGCGCCGCGATCTCGCTGTCGATCAGCCTGATCAGGTTGGAGCCGCGGTCGATGCGGTCGAGCCGGCGGCGGATACGGTCGTCCTGGCCCGAGACGATGCTGCTCTCCCGGCGCAACACCTTGCGCAGATCGAGGTATCCCTCGAAGCCCAGCTTGTGGGCCAGACGCACCACGGTGGACGCATGCACGTCCGCCCGCGCCGCCAATTCGCCGGCCGACTGAAAAACCACGCTGCCGGGATCGCCCAGGATGATGCCCACCAGTGTCCGGTCCGCTTCGGTCAGCCGGCCCTCGTAAGCTTCCACGATCTCCTTGAAACTCTGCACCCTTCGCCTCCCGCCCGGCGCCTTTCCCGGCATCGGTTATGCAATAAAGACTATCATTAATTCGTATTTATGCAACATAAATTGCATTTACTGGCCGGCGCCCGTGCCGGGTGGAGCGCCCTCGCGGACCGCAGACGGCCAAGACGGCCAGATCGCCGAAGGCGTTTTTCGGCGCCCGCTGCGGCGCCACGAGTTTTCAGGACGGTGGATTGAGGGGGCGCGGCCGGGTCACCCGTCCGGGCCGCGCACCTCTAAGCCGTTGGCTTGACGACGAACCCTGCTGCAACCGGCACACCGTGCTCGAAGCGGTCGATGGCGGTCACCTGGGCCAGCGGCGGACCCTCCCAAAGCGCCTGGATCATGGCCTCGACGACCGCCGGCTCGCCCGCCAGGACCGCCTCCACGGTGCCGTCGCGGCGGTTGCGCACCCAGCCGTCGAGGCCCAGCGCCCGCGCCTGCTGCTCGGTCCAGGCGCGGTACCACACCCCCTGGACCCGCCCCGCGACGACGACCCGCACGGTCATGCTCATGCCTCCTCTTCGGCCTCTGCCGCCCGCCCGCCGGCGGCAGGATAGAGCGCGGAAAAGGCGATGACCACCGCGCGGCGGGCGCGCTCCTCCCAGAGGTCGCGGCGCAGCCACTGGTCCTCCACCGTCAGCTCCGGGTCGTTGCGGTTCTCATGGCTGAGGCGGTTGCGCAGGGCGCGCAGCCAGCGATAGTCGCGGTCGGACACGCCGGGCAGGCTCTCCCTCTTGGACCCGCCTTGGGCCTCGGTGACGGCGCAGGCCAGCATCACCGTCGCCGCCCAGGCGCCGGCGCAGAACACCGACTGCAGGTCGATCATCAGGGCGCAGGCCTGCTCGCTGGGGGCCGCGGCGCCGGCGCGGGCATGGCGCGCCTGGGTCTCTTCGAACCAGAGGCGCCGTTCGTCCCAGACCTCTTCGCTCGGGCGGTCGAGATGTTCCATGGTTGGACTTGTAGCAGAGCTCTACCCTCGCCACAGCTACGGCTGTCGTCCCAGGACTTGATCCCGGGACCCAATGCCCTAACCGTTCAACCGATCATAGAGGTCTTCCCACTCCGGATTGTCGCGCTCGATCAGCTGGATCTTCCAGGTGCGGTGCCACTCCTTCAGAGTCTTCTCGCGCTGAATCGCAGGTTCGATCTCCTCGTGAGCCTCGACATATACCAGACGTGTGATCCGGTATTTCTGGGCAAACTTCGAACCGCGCCCCTGCCGGTGCTCCCAGACACGGCGAACAACGTCGTTGGTGACACCAATGTAAAGCGTTCCGTGCTTGCGGCTGGCGAGGATGTAAACGTAGTAGGCCATCGCCTAACGCCAACGCCATTGGGTCCCGGGGTCAAACCCCGGAACGACAGTGGAATGTGTGGATAGCCTTCGCTAGACCGGCCAGCTCTACGCTCTGCCTTATTCGAACTCCAGGATCGCCTGGTCGACGGCCAGGCTCTCGCCCGGCCCGGCATGGACCTTGGCCACGGTGCCGTCGCGTTCGGCGCGCAGCACGTTCTCCATCTTCATGGCCTCGACCACCGCCAGTTCCTCGCCGGCCTTGACCGCCTGGCCTTCCTCGACCTTCAGCGACATCAAGAGGCCCGGCATGGGCGACAGCAGGAAGCGCGAGAGGTCGGGCGGCTCCTTCACCGGCATGCGCTGGGCCAGCTTGGCGGCCAGCGGAGTCAGCACCAGGGCCTCGATGTCCGCGCCGTTATAGCCGAGGCGCAGCGCCGGGCCCCGGCGGTCGACCTGCACCGTCACCGGGCGGTCGTCGATGAAGCAGGGCAGCACGATGTCGCCCAGCTGCGCGCCGGTCTCGATCAGCAGGTCCTTCGCCCCGCCGGTGACGCGGAAGGCGCCGTCCTCGGGCGTGACCCTGCGCGGGTGCGCCTCCTGGCCCGCCAGCATGACCACCCAATCGGCCGGCTTGGCCGGATCGAAGACCACGCCGCCGTCCATCTGGCCGGAGATCGTCGCCGCGCGGGCGGCGCGCTGCTGCTCCAGGATGGCCGCCACGGCGATGAGGATGTCCAGCGTCTCCCCGGTGACCTCGGAGCCCTGGAAGCCCTCGGGGAATTCTTCGGCGATGAAGTTGGTCGACATGTTGCCCTCGCGGAAGCGCGGGTTGGCCATGACCGCGTTCAGGAAGGCGATGTTGTGGTTGATGCCGCGGATGCAGTAGGCGTCGAGGGCCGCCTGCATGGCGGCGATGGCTTTCTCCCGGTCCGGGGCGTGGGTCACCAGCTTGGCGATCATCGGGTCGTAGAACATGGAGATCTCCGAGCCCTCCTCGACGCCGCTGTCGATGCGCACCGTGGCGGAGGCGTCCTCCGGGCTGCCCGGCGTGCGGTAGCGCACCAGGCGGCCGATCGACGGCATGAAGTCGCGCAGAGGGTCCTCGGCATAGACGCGGGTCTCGACGGCCCAGCCGTCGAGCTTCACGTCCTTCTGCCCGAAGCTCAGCTTCTCGCCGGCGGCGATGCGGATCATCCATTCGATGAGGTCGAGGCCGGTGATCATCTCGGTCACCGGATGCTCGACCTGGATGCGCGTGTTCATCTCCAGGAAGTAGAAGTTCTTGTTCTTGTCGACGATGAACTCCACCGTGCCGGCCGAGACGTAGTCCACCGCCTCGGCCAGGGCGACGGCCTGCGCCCCCATGGCCGCGCGGGTCTCGGCGTCCAGGAAGGGCGAGGGCGCCTCCTCCACCACCTTCTGGTGGCGGCGCTGGATCGAGCATTCGCGCTCGTGCAGGTACAGCGTATTGCCGTGGGTGTCGGCCAGCACCTGGATCTCGATGTGGCGCGGCTCCTCGATGAACTTCTCGATGAAGACCCGCTCGTCGCCGAAACTGGAGCGCGCCTCGTTGCGCGCCGAGCGCAGGCCGTCGCGCGTCTCCGCCTCGTTGCGGGCGATGCGCATGCCTTTGCCGCCGCCGCCGGCCGAGGCCTTGATCATCACCGGGTAGCCGATCTCGCCGGCGACCTTCACCGCCTCCGCCTCGTCGTCGATGGCGTCGGGGTGGCCGGGCACGGTGGAGACCTTGGCCGCAGCGGCCAGCTTCTTGGAGGTGATCTTGTCGCCCATGGCGCCGATGGCCTTCACCGGCGGGCCGATGAAGACCAGGCCGGCGGCGTCCAGCGCCTCGACGAACCTGGCGTTCTCCGACAGGAAGCCGAAGCCGGGATGGATCGCTTCGGCGCCGGTCTGCTTGGCGGCGGCGATGATCTTGTCCATCACCAGGTAGCTCTCGGCCGCCGCCGCCGGGCCGATGCCCACCGCCTCGTCGGCCTGCTGCACGTGCAGCGCCGTGGCGTCGGCATCGGAGTAGACCGCCACCGTCCGGATGCCCAGGCGCTTGCAGGTCTTGATGATGCGGCAGGCGATCTCGCCCCGGTTCGCGATGAGGATTTTCTTGAACATTCGCCCCTAAAGCCCTGTTTTTATTGGCCGCAATTATCCTCAGGCCCGACTGTCGCCCCCTGAACCCACGTTCACACCTTGCGGTCGTCGCTGTCCATAAGGCGTCCAGCAAAGGGTACATAGCCCGGCAGTTCCGGGAAACGATCGATCCACGCCCCGACCCCCGGAAAGCGCGCCAGGTCGAAGCCGCCCTGGTCGGCCACATGGGTATAGGCATAAAGCGATATATCGGCGATGGAGGGCTGCTTGCCGAGCAGCCAGTCCTGCCCGGTGAGCTGCTTTTCCATCACCGACAGCGCGGCGTAGCCGCCCGCTTCCTTCGCCGCCCACTGGGGCTCGTTCTCCGGCGTCTTGCCGGTATGCCGCTTCCAGAAACGCAGCACGGCGATATAGGGCTCGTGGCTGTACTGTTCGAAGAACATCCACTGCAGCGCGCGAGCGCGGCCCAGCCGGTCGTCCGGCAGGTAGGGCGTGCCCTCGGCCAGGTAGAACATGATGGCGTTGGATTCCGCCAGGAAGGTTCCGTCCTCCAGTTCCAGCAGCGGAATGCGCCCGTTGGGGTTCTTGGCCAGGAAAGCCGCCTTGCGCGTTTCGCCCTGGATGGCGTTCACCTCAACCAACTCATAAGAAACATCCAGAAGATTCAGTGTTAACAAAGCCTTATAACCGTTACCTGAATCCGGATCGTCGTGGAGTTTCAACATAGGTGTCCTCAGAGCGGCAGGTTGTCGTGCTTCTTCCAGGGGTTCTCGAGCTGCTTGTCGCGCAGCATGTTGAGCGCCTTGCAGACCCGGCGGCGGGTGCCGTGCGGCTTGATCACGTCGTCGATGAAGCCGCGCGAGGCGGCGACGAAGGGGTTGGCGAACTTCTGGCGGTACTCCTCGGTGCGCGCGGCGATCTTCTCCGCGTCGCCGATGTCGCCGCGGAAGATGATCTCCACCGCCCCCTTGGGGCCCATGACCGCAATCTCCGCCGTCGGCCAGGCGTAGTTCACGTCGCCGCGCAGGTGCTTGGACGACATGACGTCGTAGGCCCCGCCATAGGCCTTGCGGGTGATCACCGTGACCTTCGGCACCGTCGCCTCGGCATAGGCGAAGAGCAGCTTGGCGCCGTGCTTGATGATGCCGTTGAACTCCTGCGAGGTACCCGGCAGGAAGCCCGGCACGTCGACGAAGGTGACGATGGGGATGTTGAAGCAGTCGCAGAAACGCACGAAGCGCGCCGCCTTGATGGAGGAGGCGATGTCCAGGCAGCCGGCCAGCACCATGGGCTGGTTGGCGACGAAGCCCACGGTGTTACCCTCCATGCGCCCAAAGCCGGTGATGATGTTGCCGGCGTAGGCGGGCTGGATCTCGAAGAAGTCGCCGTCGTCGACCACCTTCTCGATCAGCTCCTTCATGTCGTAGGGCTTGGTCGCGTCGGGCGGCACCAGGGTGTCGAGCGACAGGTCCTCGCGGGTCGCCGGGTCGTCGGTGGGCCGCCAGGGCGGCGCCTCGCGGTTGGAGGCCGGCAGGAAGTCGACGAAGCGGCGCAGTTCCAGAAGGGCCTCGACGTCGTTCTCGAAGGCCAGGTCGGCGACGCCGGACTTGGTGGTGTGGGTGATGGCCCCGCCCAGGGCCTCGGCGGTCACCGTTTCGTGGGTCACGGTCTTCACCACGTCCGGGCCGGTGACGAACATGTAGGAGCTGTCCTTGACCATGAAGATGTAGTCGGTCATGGCCGGGGAGTAGACCGCGCCGCCGGCGCAGGGGCCCATGATCATGGAGATCTGGGGCACCACGCCGGAGGCCAGGACGTTGCGCTGGAAGACCTCGGCGTAGCCGGCCAGGGAGGCCACGCCCTCCTGGATGCGCGCGCCGCCTGAGTCGTTGAGGCCGATGACCGGGGCGCCGACCTGGATGGCCTTGTCCATGATCTTGCAGATCTTCTCGGCATGGGCCTCGGAGAGCGAGCCGCCGAAGACCGTGAAGTCCTGGCTGAAGACGAAAACCAGGCGGCCGTTGATGGTGCCGTGGCCGGTGACCACGCCGTCGCCGGAGACCTTCTGCTGCTCCATGCCGAAGTCGATGCAGCGGTGCTCGACGAACATGTCCCACTCCTCGAAGGAGCCCTCGTCGAGCAGGATCTGCAGGCGCTCGCGGGCGGTCAGCTTGCCCTTGGCGTGCTGGGCCTCTATCCGCCGCTGGCCGCCGCCCGTAGCGGCCTGGTCCCGCATTTCCTCAAGTCGTTGGAGGATATCCTGCATGGCGCGCCTTCCCTGCTCAGTCCCCGGCCTGATCGTTGCGATTGCTGATAGCACGAGCGAACCGACCGCACCAGCGGCCGGGAGGATGCCGGGGCCGCCGAAACCCGCGGAATTAGCCACTCGTTAACGGCGTTTCCTTACAAAGGCTCAAGGAATCCCACAAGGTGCCTCGCCAACTCACAGTTCCAAGCAGGAAAACCCTCCATGCCCGCAGCCCCTACCCGCGCCGCAGCGCCGCAGATCACCGACGAAGCCCAGGAAGAAGAGGGTATCGCGGCGCAAATTCAGGCTTTGCGTAGCGAAGTGGAGAACGTGGCCGCCATGGCCGGGCAGATTGAAGCCATCGCCAAGCAGACCAACCTGCTGGCTCTCAACGCCACCATCGAGGCGGCCCGCGCCGGTGAGGCCGGCCGCGGCTTTGCGGTTGTGGCCGGTGAGGTCAAGCAACTGGCCGGACAGACCGCAAAGACCACCGGCGAGATCGCCGAGATCGCCGACAGCCTGACCCACCGTATCGAGCGCCTGGCGGAACTGACGGAAAGGGATCTGTCCGCGACCGCGGTCCCGTCAAGCGCCTTCGCTGCGCCCCGTGCCCCCGAAGCCGCCCCCGCCGCACCGCCGGCCGAGGCGAGCATTCCCGGCGAAGCAAGCGCTCCCGGCGAACCGCCCCCTCCGGCGCAAACGGTTGCGGCTCCGCAACTCTCGGCGAAGGAGATCGCGCTGGTGCAGGAGAGCTTCGCCCTGGTCGATCCCATTGCCGACGCCGCCGCCGGCCTCTTCTACAACAAGCTGTTCGAGATCGACCCCAGCACCCAGACGCTGTTCAAGGGCGACATGGCCGATCAGGGCCACAAGCTGATGAGCGTCTTGAAGACTGCCATCGCCAGTCTCGACAAGTTCGATCAGCTGGTGCCGGTGCTGAAGATCATGGGCCAGCGCCACCTCACCTACGGGGTCGAGTTCAAGCATTACGAGAGCGTCGCCAAGGCCCTGTTGTGGACCTTGAAAGAAGGCCTCAAGGAAGCGTTCACTCCGGAGGTGGAGCAGGCCTGGGCCAAGGTCTACGGGACCTTGGCCGAAGTCATGATGCGAGGCTCACAGGAGCCATTAGCAACGAAAGAAATATCATAATAATCAATATATTGTCAGAAATTATTATCTAATAAGATCAAACAAAAGAGCGGCATCCTCCAGCTCCCGTGCCAGGTTCGCGCGCTGCTCCGACGCCTCGGCGTCCGTACCCCACTTCTCCGCCTGATACAGTTCGTCGAGTTGCGACAGGGCCACCGCCTGGGCGGCGTCGATGCGCCCTTTGGAAAGGGCGAGGCCGACAAGCAGGGACCCCGCCGCTTTCACCGCCGCCGCCAGGCCCGTCAGTTCCAGGTCGCTGTGCTCCTCCACCGCCAGCTTCAGGGCCTCCAGGCTCTCCGGAGACTGGGGCTGTGAAATGATCCCGCAGGTTTTCTTCAGCGGCGCGCGCAGCTCTTCGGCGGCCCAGTCCAGCAGCGGCTGCCAAAGCCGCTGCTGGCGGCGCAGCAGTTCTCCGGTTTCATCGGTCCAGTGGCACAGCAGGTCGTGGCTGCCGTAGCTGGCCACCTCCTCGACGATCGCCGGGCGGTGCGGCGCGACGATATCGATGGCGGTGCAGACCAGGCTGTTGAGCGCCATGGCCTGGGGCAGCACATCCTCCCCCTGGCCCTGCCACTCGGCGGCCACCGCTTCCGCCAATGCGCGCGACGGCACCACCAGCGGGGCCTTGGCCGGCGTCCGCACCGCGCGGCCGTCCAATTCCACCGCATAGCCGCCTTCCGCCGGCGCGGCGGCAACCTGTTTGTAGAACCGCTTGATCTTCTGCTGCATGGGTCCGCTCAGTTTCCGAACAGGCTCTTCAGCCCCTTTTCGATCCCCTCGCCCACGTCCTTCAGCGCCTCACCGGCATCGTCGACGATGCCGCCCGAAGACTGCGGAGACGACGATGCATCGGCGGCAGGCTGCCCGCCGCCGCGGCCGATGGCCGCCAGCGCCTCGCCGCAGAGGGTCCGATTGTCGCCCATCTGGCCGACGACAGGCCCGGTGCCGATGAGCCCGCCCACGGAGTTGACAGCTCCACCGACGATATTGCCGCCGGCCTCCGCCACGTCCCCGACGGTGCCGACCGCACCGGTCACCGCGCCGATCGGATCGGGCACGACGCTGGGGCCGGTCAAGGGCCCGACAACCTTGAAGGGCACGGCGAGGCTGGCCAGGCTGGGTTCGCTGGTCTCGGTGTCGAAAGCCAGGTTCACCTGCTCGGCATCCAGGTCGATGCCGCCGCGCCCGGCCACCGCGAAAGCGCCGCTGTCCAGCACCAGGGCGCGGCTCCTGGCCTGGCCCTGCTCCACGTCGAAGCGGGTGACGAAACACTCCAGGCGGGTCTGGTCCGATTGGCCGAACAGCGGGCCGGTGATGTCGCTCAGCCCGGCGCTCAAGACCCGCAGCGTGGCGTTGTCGATGGTGCCGTCCTCCGAGACCGCCTGGACGTACCCGCCCAGGCCCGCGGCGATGGCGTGCGGGCTGGACCCGCGGCCCTTCAGGTCGACGTCAAGCTCCAATCTGCCGCCGACACCCTCGTTGACCTCCGCGCGCTTCAACAGCTCGCCGAAATCGATATCGCGCCCGGTGAGAGCCAGCACCAGGTCCGGCTCCGCCTTGGCCCCATCGAGGGCGAGACGCCCGTCCAGGGTGCCTCCGGCCAGCAGCGCCGCCAGCGGCTCCACTGTCAAACTGCCGCCCTCGAGCGCCAGCGTCAGCTTAACCTCGTCGAGTTCCAGTCCCTGCGAGAGGCGCAGCCGTTCCACGTCCAGCTTCACCTGGGCGTCGAGTGCGCGCAGCCCTTCCAACGGCAAAGGCGTCTCCGGGAAAACCCGGCCGCTCCCGCCGGCTGCCTCCCCTGAGGCAGCCCCTTCGGAAGCGCCGGCACCGCTGAAGTCCCCCAGGTCGAGCAGCTTGGACAGCAGCGCCGCCTTCATCGCGGGGCGCTTGCCGGCAAGCGACAGAGTCACGTTTCCGCCCAGGTCGCTATCGCCGACCGTCAAGTGAAATCCATTGAAATCAATATTTTGTTCCGCTGCCTTTACGTCACTTGACAGCTTGAAGGGGCCTAGGGCCGGCAGGTCGGAGCCGACAAAGGGCGAGAGGCCGGCAAGGCTCTCGCCCTCGGCGGTCACCGCCACTTCCGCGGCCATGTCTCCGGTCAGATCGCCGGCACGGCCGGTCACCCCCAGCGTCACGCCTCCGGCGGTCAGGGTCATATCCAGCGGCCCCTCGTCGCCGGAGAGCAGTGCCGGCAGCCCGGGATAGCTGCCCTCAAGCGTGAAGGGATTGCCGTTGTAGGCGCCCACGAGGCGCAGGCTGCGCGCGCCGCCCCCGGAGGGCACCGCGCCCACCGCCTCGGTCACTTCCAAGGTCAGGGTCTCGCCGGAGCCGGCCTCCGTCATGGTGAGCTGCCCGCCCTCGATGCGGAAATCCTGCACGTCGGGCAGGGAAACGGCTTCCGCCTCGCCCGCCGTCTCCGGCGCCGCTTCAGCCGGGGCCGGTTCGGTCGGGGCCGCTCCGGCCGCTTCCTCGAAGACCCAGTTGCCGCGGCCTTCGGCGTCGGTCTCCAGCAGGATGTCCGGCGCCACAGCGACCAGGCGGGTCACCACGACATCGCCGAACAGCAGAGGCAGCAGTTCGACCTCGATCTCCAGGCGCTTGAAGGTCACCATGTCCGGGCGGCTGCCCCAAGGGGCATTGGCGAAGCGCACATCCTGCAGGTCGATGGAGGGCACCAGGGAGACCCGCAGGGCCACAGGGCCGTCGATAGCCAGATCGCGCCCCGTGGCGGCCTTGACCTCCGTCCGGGCGAAGTCGGCGACCTGCTGCACGTCCAGCGACGCAATGATGGCGTAGCCCGCGACCAAGACCGCCACCGTAAAGGCCACCAGGCCCGCCAGGATGCGCCGCAACTTGCCGTGCTTTTTCTTCATTTACAGCCTCCGCCCATCCGAACAAGATGTTGTTCCAGATCGGAAAAATGATCAATCACACAGTCGGCCCCGGCGGCGAGGAGCTGTTCGGGCGCATGGTTGCCCCAGCTCACCCCGACGGCGGCGCAACCGGCGGCGCGGGCCATCTCGATGTCGAAGGTCGTATCCCCGATCATAACGGTTTGACCAGGCTCGGCGCCAACCTCGGCCATGGCCGTTTCCAGCAGGTGGGGGTGCGGCTTGCCGGGGCCGTCGTCGGCGGTCTTCAGATTGTGGAAGCGCGGCTCCAGCCCGTGCCGCTCCAGCACCCGGCGCAGCCCGCGGCGGTTTTTGCCGGTGGCGATGCCCAGGAAGAGCTCCGGGTGGTCCAGCGCGTCCAGCAGTTCCAGGGTCCCCGGGAACAGCGGCTCCTCGTGGCCCGGCTCGTCCAGCAGGGCGAAGAAGGCCCGGCGGTAGCCCTCGACCAATTGCCAGGCGCGGGCCTCGTCGGGCTCCGGCAGCAGGCTGTTGATCGCCACCTCCAGCTTCAGGCCGATGGTGTTGCGGATGGCCACCGGCTCGGGTACCGGCAGGCCGTCCCCGGCGAAGGCCATACCCATGCAGTGGACGACCGTGTGCTGGCTGTCGACCAGGGTGCCGTCGACGTCGAAGACGATGAAGCGGTGGGAAAAGGGCAGAGCCGTCATTGGGCGTTGTCTCTATCACGTTGGGCCCGCATGCTTAAGACGATTCGTGCCTTTGGACCAGCCGCCGGGAGGAAGCTTCGCCGCGATGCCACCGCTCCGCCGCCTCGCCGGACCGCTGCTGGTCGGCGTCCTCCTCCTCGGCCCCATCGCCTGTGACGAGGGCCCTTCCACGCTCACCCGCTATATGCACCCCACCGGCGCCTTCGACTTTCTGGCCGGCGCGACCAGAAACCAGGGGCCGCTCTACCTGGAAATCGACGGCCTGCCGCTCGGCGAGAGCGAGGGCCTGGAAAGCCGGGTGGCCACGGTCATGGAGCAGGCGGTGCAGAGCCGCGTACTGCGACTGACCACCGACCAGAATGCCGCCGAAGACCCCCGCTTTCGCCTGGTGCTGGTCTTCAATCCGGCCCAAGGCGGCGGCGACCTCTTCGCCTTCTGCCGGGAGCAGCCGGCCGGCGGACCGCCGGACAGCGGCGGGCGGATCGAGCTGCGCGCCGGGTTCTGCCGCGGCGACGACCTGCTGGCCGCCGTGGACGGCTGGGCGGAGGAAATCGAGACGCTGGACGACCCGAAGGTCGAACAGCTCATGCGACAGGTGGCGCGCGACCTCTTTTCGCGCAACCGCAGCGACGATTGACCGGCTGCGGGCTCTTCGGGCTGCGCTATGATGCCCTGCAGAGAGCGCTATTCCGGAGGGATCATGCCGGGCACCCGGGACGCCACCACCCCTCTTCATGTCGTTCCCGTCGCCGGGGCCATCGGCGCCGAGATCTCCGGCGTTGATCTCGCCGCGAAGCTGCCGGCGGAAACCGTCGCGGCGATCCGCCAGGCGCTGCTCGACCATCTCGTGGTGTTCTTCCGCGATCAGGAACTGACACCGCCACAGCTCATGGCCTTTGCCGCCCGCTTCGGCCAGCCCGTGGCCTACCCCTTCGTGAAGGGCCTGGACGGCTTTCCGGAAATCACGCCGATCCTCAAGCGCGAGGAAGACTGCATCAACTTCGGCGGACTCTGGCACTCCGACACCACCTACCAGCAGGTGCCCCCCATGGGGACGATCCTCTACGGCATCGATATCCCGCCTTACGGCGGGGACACCGAGTTCGCCAACCAGTACCTGGCCTACGAGACCCTCTCGGCGTCCCTGCGCCGCGTGCTCGACGGCCTGACCGCGGTACAGGCCTCCGGCAAGGGGGCGGTCCGGAAAACCCGCAGCGGGATGATGGCGCAGGCCCCCGCCGGCCTGAAGGGCGACGAGCTGACCGCGCGCCACCCGGTGGTGCGCAGCCATCCGGAAACCGGGCGCAAGGCGCTGTACGTCAACACCGCCCATACCACGCGCTTTGACGGCATGACCGAGGAAGAAAGCCGGCCGATCCTGGATTTCCTCTTCCGCCATCAGGTGAAGGCCGAATTCACCTGCCGCTTCCGCTGGACGAAAGGCGCGGTGGCCTTCTGGGACAACCGCTGCTCCCAACACAATCCGATCAACGACTACCACGGCTTCCGCCGCCTGATGCACCGCGTAACGCTGGCCGGCGAACCGCCTCAGTGACGCAGGCGGGCGAAGAGGTACCGCCGTGGCAACCATTCGCCTAATCTTGAAAATACAATTCCACCAAAAGCTATATATTAATGAAGTATTAATTTCCTCAATACTCAGATGATAGAGCGAATGCTGTGACATAAAAAGGACCAATTCAAAGAACGTCTTTGACATTAAGTCTTTAAAAGGAGAATTCGCGAAAACTGCCCCTGCACTATTCGGCGCCAAGCCACACGCACTTAAGGGGTAGGTATGTTCGCCCAGCTTCCCAAAGCCGTTTCAGCCGCTGCGATCGCGGCCGCCGCGTTCGCCATCACCGCCGGCTCGGCGGAGGCCAAGGACTGGCTGCGCTCCATGGACCGCCACTATTCCGCGGCGGAGGCGACCAAGTTCACGCCCAAGGGTGACAATCCCCAGTGGGACTTCGACCTGGACACGGTGGTCAACGACATGGCCTGGCGCGCGCGCACGGCCTCGATGCTGCGCACCCTGCCGCGCCCCGGCGCTTCGCTGCGCAATGACGCGCCGGACCAAGTGGCCGACCGCGAGGAGCCCCCGCGTCTGCGGTTCCGTTTCTAGACCGATCCCGGGCCGGCGGCGTTACAGCGGCCGCTGGCCTTTGGCGGGCGAATGGCTGAGACCTTCGGCATAGGCCAGCAGCGCCTGTAGCGCGCCCTCGCCCTTCGCCTCCGTAAAGCCCAGCGCCTGCCAGGTCGCCGCCATGTGCGGCGGCAACGGCGCCGTCACCCGCAGCGTGGTGCCGACTTCCGGGTCCGGCAGGGCGAGCTCGTGGGCCACAAGGTGCAGCGTCTTGGCGTTCGCCAGCGCCTCCGGAAAAGCGCCACGCCCACCGTACTTGCCGTCGCCGACGATGGGGGTGCCCAGGGCCGCGCAGTGGACGCGCAACTGGTGGGTGCGCCCGGTCAGCGGCAGCAGGACCAGCCAGGTCACCGTCTCTTTGCTGCGTTTGTCCCGATGGCTTTCCACCGCCTGGAACAGGGTGCGCGCCGTCTTGCCCTCGGCTTCGTCCGGAGCCACCGCTTCGCCCCGGCGCTGCATCTGCTTGGCGAGCGGCAGGTCGATGAGACCGCGGCGCTCCGGCGGCTCTCCGGCCACCAGCGCCCAATAGATCTTCTGGGTGTCCTTGCCGCGGAAGGCCGCGGTCAGGCTGCGCGCGGCCGGCGCGTTGCGGGCCAGCAGCAGGACGCCCGCCGTGTCGCGATCCAGGCGATGCACCAGGCGCGGCCGTTCCCCGGCGCCGAAGCGCAAGGCGTCCAGCATGCCGTCCAGATGGCGGTGCTGGCCGCTGCCGCCCTGCACCGCCAGGCCGGCCGGCTTGTTGATCGCGATGACGTTCTCGTCCTTATAGAGCACCGCCGCCTGCAGCGCCTCGGCCTGCGCGGCAGAGACCGTCAGGGCCTTGGCGTCCGCCCCAGGTCCCGCCTCGGGCGCTGCCGCCGGCAGCGGCGGCACGCGCACGACCTGGCCGCTCTCCAAGCGTGCCGAAGCCTTGACCCGGCGCCCGTCGACGCGGATCTCCCCCTTGCGCAGCATTTTTTCCAAACGGCCGTGGGGGACCTGCGGGAAGTGTTGTTTGAACCAGCGGTCCAGGCGCTGGCCGTCGGCCGCCGCTTCGACCGGCACTTGCTGGACGCCGCTCATGGATTTCTCCTCATGTCACTGCCGCGCGCACGAGGCTCAGCGCCAGAAAGAAAGCGCCGACCGAGAGCACCACGGAGGCGACGATATAGCCCGCGCACTGCCAGATCGCGCCGCGCTCGTAGAGCAGGACGGTGTCCATGGAGAAGGTCGAGAAGGTGGTGAAGGCGCCCAGGAAGCCAACCGCGATAAAGGCCCGCAATTCCGGCGAAGGAGACCACACCAGAGCCCCGAGCTCGACGAGCAGCCCCATGGCGAAGGATCCCGCGACATTCGCCGCCAGCACGCCCAGGGGAAAGCCGTTGCCGGCCCAATGGGTGACCTGCGCCACCACGAAGTGACGCCCGACGGCCCCCAACGCGCCACCGGCGGCGATTGCGGCGATGATCTGAAGCTGCATGCCCTTGGTCCTCTCCCTCGGCCCCGTCCTCCGGCCGCGATACGGCGCCGCGGCCGCGAAGGCCGCCCGGCTCATCTAGCTAGCAAAGCGCGGGAAAAGGTGCAAACGGCGGCTGCGGCGTTCAGGCGGCCTCGACGGAGCCGGAGTTGCCGTTGGACATCCAGGAGAGGCAGTTGGCGGTGTCCATCAGATAGATACCGATCCGCCCCAGCTCCTGAACGGCCTCTTCGGTGGCGTTGCACAGGGCATCGGGAACCAGGACGATGCGGAAGTCGCGGGCACTGGCCTCGTAGACCGAGGCACGGCCGCCGGTCGAAAAGCTGAAACCGCAGATCACCAGCGTGGTGATCTGCTGGTCGCGCAGGCGCTGCTCCAGCCCGGTGTTGTGGAAAGCGCCCCAGCGCGGTCGGTAATGAACGAATTCGTTGGGCCCGATCTCCTGGAAGTCGCCCGCGAACAGCAGTTCCGGATCCAGGCGCACGTCCTTGGCGGGCTTGAGTTCGTCGATCAACTCGGCCCCCAGCGTGCCGGGCATGAGGATGCGCATACCCTCTTCCACCGCCTGGCGGCGGCAGGCGTCGACGTTGGAGCCATCCGGCTTGTAGAGCCGGACCGAATGGTAAACCGGCGCTCCATGGGCGCGGAAACAATCCAGCAACGCTGCGAGGTTGGGCAGCGCGGTGTGGGTTCCACAGGCCCGTACGGGCGACCCGGGGACGACAAAGTCGCGCTGTGCGGAGATGCAGAGGAGAGCTGCTTTGCCCTTCTCGGGCACGCAGTAGTTCGCCATATAGACCCTCGTGTGCCTGCCTGCCGGCGCTTTCCGCGAACCGGCGATTATTGTGTTGGTGACAAATTACGGGCTTTGAAGTCCCACACAACCGGCAAGGATGAATGGCAGATTCGCACTCTGCGCAGAGCTAGCGGCCCATACGGTCCTTGCCCGCCCCCGACGCCTGGAAACGCAGCTTTTCCCAGTATTCCAACCGTTTGCGCACATCCCTTTCGAAGCCGCGCTCGACCGGCTGGTAGAAGGATTGCCGGGGCATATCCTCGGGAAAATAGTCCTGCCCGGAGAAACCCTCGGGGGTGTCGTGATCGTAGGCGTAGCCCTTGCCGTAGCCCAGTTCGCTCATCAGCTTGGTCGGCGCGTTGAGAATGTGCGCCGGCGGCGCCAGGGAGCCGCTGTCGCGGGCCGCGCGCCGTGCCGCCCCGAAAGCCTTGTAGGCGGCGTTCGACTTGGGGGCCGTGGCCAGGTAGATCACCGCCTGGGCCAGGGCCAGTTCGCCTTCCGGACTGCCGATGCGCTCGAAGGCCTGCCAGGCCGCCACGGCCTGGGTCAGGGCGGAGGGGTCGGCGAGACCGACGTCTTCCACGGCGAAGCGCACCAGGCGCCGGGCGATATAGTGCGGGTCCTCGCCGCCCGCCAGCATACGCGCGAACCAGTAGAGGGCCGCATCGCAGTCGGAGCCGCGCAACGACTTGTGCAAGGCGCTGATCAGGTTGTAGTGGCTCTCCTGCCCCTTGTCGTAGACCGGGGCGCGCTTCTGCACCACTTCGGCCAGGGCGGCGGTGTCCAGTTTGTCCCCGGCCTTCCAGCTCCCCTCGCCCCCCGGGCCGCTTTCCAGCGCGAAGACCTCCTCGGCCAGGTTCAGGAGGTAGCGGCCGTCGCCGTCGGCCATGGCCATCAACGCCTGGCGCGCCTCGGCGGTCAACGGAAGGTCGCGGCCTTCCGCCGCCTCGGCCCTGGCCAGCAGCTCGCGCAGAGCGGCCTCGTCCAGGCGCTTCAGGACCATGACCTGGCTGCGCGAGAGCAAAGCGGGGTTGAGCTCGAAGGACGGATTCTCCGTGGTCGCGCCGACCAGGACCACCGTGCCGTCTTCGACAAAGGGCAGGAAGCCGTCCTGCTGGGCGCGATTGAAGCGGTGGATCTCGTCGACGAACAGCAGAGTGCCGCGCCCGGCCAGGCGCCGCTGCTTGGCCCGCTCGAAGACCTTGCGCAGGTCGGCGACGCCGGAGAAGACCGCCGACAGCGGTTCGAACTCCAGGTCGGTCTCCGCGGCCAAGAGGCGCGCAATGGTGGTCTTGCCGCAACCTGGCGGCCCCCAGAGGATCAGCGAGGCCAGCCGCCCGGAGCGCACCATGCGGCCAATCGGCCCCTCCGGCGCCAGCAGGTGGCCCTGGCCGACCACTTCGTCCAACGCTCGGGGGCGCAGGCGGTCGGCCAGCGGCCGCGGCGCTTGGCTTTCGAAGAGTCCCGTCATGACCGCCGCCGCCCCCTCGGCCTCAGGAGCTGAACTCGACCCGGCGGACCTTGCCGTCGCGCTTGAACGTGATCTGCCATTTGCTCTGTATCCGGTCGAGCGCCGAGGCGAGATCGCCGGAGTTCTGATAACTTTCGCCGTTCAGGGACAGGATGACGTCGCGCGGGCGGAAGCCGACCCGCTCGGCGGGGGTGCCGCGCTGCACCTTGGTGATGACCACGCCCGTCCAATTGTCCGGCATGTCCAGCTCCTCCGCCAGAGCCGGCGAGAGGCTGGCCACGTAGGCGCCGCCCAGAGGATGGTGGCCGAGCAGGCGCACCACGTTGCGCGGCGGGCTCTCCGGCGGCGCCTCCAGAGGCAGCTCGGCGGTAATCGTCTCGCCCTTGCGCACCACTTCGACCTCCAGGCTATCGCCCAGCGCACCGGTCGCCACGCGGTAACGCAGCGACTGCAGGTCGTTCACTGGCTGGTCGTTGACGGCGACGATGACGTCGCCCGGATCGATGCCGGCGCGGTCGGCCGGGCCGCCCTCATAGACATCACTGATGACCACTCCGCCCGGGCGTTCCAGGCGCAGCCCCTCGGCCAGATCGGAGGTCAGGTCCTGGCCGATCAGGCCGCTCCAGGCCCGCACCAGGGCGCGTCCGTCGCGGGCGCTTTCGACGACGGTGCGCACCATATCGGCGGGAATGGCGAAGCCGATGCCGACCGACCCGCCGCTGCGCGAATAGATCGCCGTGTTGATGCCGATGAGGCGGCCATCGAGGGTGACCAGGGCGCCGCCCGAATTGCCGGGATTGATGGCCGCGTCGGTCTGAATGAAGAAGCTGAAGTCGGTGATGCCGACCTGTGTACGCGCCAGGGCCGAGACGATGCCGCTGGTTACCGTCTGGCCGACGCCGAAGGGATTGCCCAGCGCCAGGACCAGATCGCCGACCTCCACCTCGTCGGAATCGCGCATCTCGATGGTCGGCAGACTTTCACCGCCGGGATCGACCCGCAGCACCGCCAGGTCGGTCCGCTCGTCGGTCAAGACCAACTCGGCCTCGAATTCGCGCCGGTCGCTCAGTACCACCTTGATTTCGGTGGCCCCCTTGATGACGTGCTCGTTGGTGACGATGAAGCCCTCTTCGGCCACGATGACGCCGGAGCCGAGCGACGACTGTTCGCGCTTGCGGCGCTGCTGCTCACCGAAGCCGTCACCGAAGAAACGGCGGAAGAAGGGATCGTCCAGCAGCGAGGTCACGGGGCTGCGCTGCTCGACCTTCCTCTTGGCGAAGATGTTGACCACTGCCGGCGCCGCCTTCTTTACCACCGGCGCGAAGGACAGCATGACCTCGGCGCGGCTCTGCGGCACCTCGCGTTGCTGGGCGGCGGCGGGCGCGGCGGCCAGCACGGCGCCGAGACAGAGCGCCGTCAGAACCGCCGCGGCGGACCGGCGCGGCATGGCAAGCTTTGCGCGCAGTTCGGTCACAGTTTTCCTTCCCGCATCTTCAGCTCATTGAGGCCTGCCCATCTTTGGGCGCGCGGCCGGGAGCGTCAAACAAGAAAGGCAGCCCAAGAGGCTGCCTTTCGAAAACGTCCGCCATGCCGGCCGGAGGACAGCAAACTCAGTCCTCGTCCTCTTCCTCGACGGCGTCCTGGGTCGGACCGGAGTCCTGTCCCTTGGCGTCGGGGTCGCGGTCGACCAGCTCAATCACCGCCATCGGCGCCATGTCGCCGTAACGGAAGCCGGCCTTCAGCACGCGGCTATAACCGCCGTTGCGTTCCTTGTAACGCTCCGCCAGATCGCCGAAGAGCTTCGCCGTGATCTCGGTGTCGCGCAGCACGGAGAGCGCCTGACGGCGGGCGTGCAGGTCGCCGCGCTTGCCCAGGGTGATGAGACGGTCGATGACGCGCCGCAGATCCTTGGCCTTCGGCAGCGTGGTCTTGATCTGCTCGTGCTTGATCAAGGAAGCCGCCATGTTGGCGAACATCGCTTTGCGGTGGCTGGCCGTCCGGTTGAAACGGCGGCCGTGAAGACCGTGACGCATCTTACTATCCCTTCATCCCTGGCCTCGCGCGCGAGACCGATTGTGTTGCCGACCGCCAGATCCGCCCTGCGGGCCGTCATCTGTACGAACGGGGGGAGCGGACTGCTCCAGTAGACTGACCTTCCCGGCAGGCCCTTAGTAGGGCTCCTCCAGGCGCTTGGCCAGTTCCTCGATGTTCTCGGGCGGCCAGTTCGGAATTTCCATGCCCAGGTGCAGCCCCATGGTGGCCAGCACTTCCTTGATCTCGTTCAAGGATTTGCGGCCGAAGTTCGGGGTGCGCAGCATCTCGCCCTCGGTCTTCTGCACCAGGTCGCCGATGTAGACGATGTTGTCGTTCTTCAGGCAGTTCGCAGACCGCACCGAAAGCTCGAGCTCTTCCACCTTGCGCAGCAGATTGCGGTTGAACGGCGGCTCGGAAGCGGCCTCTTCCTCGTGACGCGCCTGCGGCTCCTCGAAGTTGATGAAGAGCTGCAACTGGTCCTGCAGGATGCGCGCCGCCAGGGCGACCGCGTCCTCAGGCGTCACCGCACCGTTGGTCTCCAGTTCCATGGTGAGCTTGTCGTAGTCGGTGACCTGGCCGACACGGGTGTTCTCCACCTTGTAGGAAACCTTGCGTACCGGCGAGAAGATCGAGTCGACCGGCACCAGGCCGATCGGCGCGTCCTCGGGGCGGTTCTGGCTGGCGGCCACGTAGCCCTTCCCGGTGTCGACGGTCAGTTCCATGTCGATGCTGGCGCCGTCGTCCAAGGTGCAGAGCACCAGGTTCGGGTTCATGATCTCGATGTCATGCCCGGTCTCGATCTGGCCGGCCGTCACCTCGCCCGGGCCCTCGGCGCGCAAGCGCATCCGCTTCGGCCCCTCGCCGCCCATGCGCAGCGCGATGGCTTTCACGTTGAGCACCACGTCGGTCACGTCCTCGCGGACGCCCGGAATGGAGGAGAACTCGTGCAGAACACCATCAACCTGGATGGAGGTCACCGCCGCACCCTGCAGCGACGACAGCAGCACGCGACGCAGGGCATTGCCCAGCGTCAGGCCGAATCCGCGCTCCAGCGGCTCGGCGACGACCTTGGCCACCCGATGGGCGTCCGGTCCCGGCTGGATATCCAGCTTCGTCGGCTTGATCAGTTCGGTCCAGTTCTTTTGAAGCACGCTCGTGCCCTCACGACTCTAGGCTGTTTCGATTCCACATCCGGCGGCACAGGCTATCCCTGCGACGCCAAAAGGCCAGTTGGCGGGCAGCCTCCGCCATGGCCTTTCAACCGCCCGGGGTCGAACACCCCGGAAAGGGCCGCGCCTTAAACGCGACGACGCTTCGGCGGACGGCAGCCGTTGTGCGGGATCGGGGTCACGTCACGGATCGCCGTGATGGTGAAGCCGACCGCCTGCAGCGCCCGCAGCGCCGATTCACGGCCCGAGCCCGGGCCCTTCACGTTGACCTCAAGCGTGCGCATGCCGTGTTCCTGCGCCTTGCGGCCGGCATCCTCCGCCGCGATCTGCGCGGCATAGGGGGTAGACTTACGCGACCCCTTGAAGCCCTGACCGCCAGCCGAAGACCAGGAAATGGTGTTTCCCTGCACGTCGGTGATGGTGATCATGGTGTTGTTGAAAGTGGCGTTCACATGCGCGATGCCGGAGCTGATGTTCTTCTTCTCGCGGCGGCGCAGACGCGCTTGAGGTTTGGCCATAGCCTGTTGCCCGTTTCCTGGTGCTTAAATCGTATCTGGCGTCTTTACCTGGCGGCTTTCTTCTTGCCGGCGATCGGCCGCGCCGGGCCCTTGCGGGTCCGCGCGTTGGTGCTGGTGCGCTGGCCGCGCACCGGCAAGCCCTTGCGGTGGCGCAGGCCGCGGTAGCAGCCGAGGTCCATCAGACGCTTGATGTTCATCGCGACTTCGCGGCGCAGGTCGCCCTCGACCACGTAGTCGCGGTCGATGGCTTCGCGGATCCGCGCGACCTCGTCGTCGGTCAGCTCGTTGACCCGCCGCTCCCGGGGGATATCGACCTGCTGGCAGATCTTGGTCGCCATGGTCCGGCCGATCCCGTGGATGTAGGTCAGAGCAATCTCGACCCGTTTCTGCGTCGGAATGTTGACGCCCGCAATACGTGCCACTTCGCGAACTCCTTAAACGCCGCGGCCTCGGACCCCTGTGGGCCCGAAGTTCATGTCTAGACAAGCAGAATCGTCCGGTCGCTGGGAGCGCCGGAAACGCTGGATTATAGAAAGAGAAAGCGGCGAGTCAACCGTCATGCCGCCCCCAAAACATCTTCGATCTGAGCCGTCACCTGGTCGATGCCGGCCATGCCGTCCACCGCCTTGAGAACCCCCTTGCCGCTGTAATAGGGCAGGATCGGCGCGGTCTGGGCGTGATAGGCCTCCAGACGGGTGCGCACGGTCTCCTCGTTATCGTCCGCCCGGCGCTTGAACTCGGTGCCGCCGCAGTTGTCGCAGACCCCGGAGACCTTCGGCCGCTGAAACTTGTCGTGGTAGCCGGCCCCGCACTTCGCGCAGGTATAACGCCCGGTGATGCGTTCCACCAGGATCTCGTCGTTTACCTTCATCTCGATGACCGAATTCAGCTTCAGGCCCTTTTCCGCCAGCATCTTGTCCAGCGCCTCGGCCTGGGCCGTGGTGCGCGGAAAGCCGTCCAGAATGAAGCCGCCGGCGCAGTCGGGCTGATCGATGCGGTCCGAAATCATCGCGATCATCAGGTCGTCGGGCACCAGGTGCCCGGCATCCATCAGGGCCTTGGCCTTCTGGCCCAACTCGCTGCCCGAGGCAACGGCGGCCCGCAGCATGTCGCCCGTCGACAGCTGCACGAGATTGTGGCTCTTCTCCAGGCGCTTGGCCTGCGTCCCCTTGCCCGCGCCCGGCGGACCCAGCAGAATCACGTTCATCCGCGGCGTCCCTTGAGCTTGGACTTCTTGATGAGCCCCTCGTACTGGTGCGCGAGCAGATGTGCGTGGATCTGCCCGACGGTATCCATCGTCACGGTGACCACGATCAGCAGCGACGTGCCGCCGAAATAGAACGGCAATTCCGGATATTGCGCGCGCAGGGCCTCGGGCAGCAGCGCGACCGCCGCCAGGTAGAGGGCGCCCACCGCACCCAGGCGGGTCAGGATGCGGCGCAGGAAGTCGGCCGTGTTCTTGCCGGGCCGGATACCCGGAACGAAGCCGCCGTGCTTCTTCAGGTTGTCGGCCGTGTCGTCGGGATTGAAGACGATGCCGGTGTAGAAGAAGGCGAAGAAGATGATGAGGCCCGCATAGAGCGCCATGAACAGCGGCGTCCCGTGCGACAGGTAGATCTCGACCCAACTCAGCCATTCCGGCCCGCCGGCGCCCGAGAACCCGGAAACGGTCGCCGGCAGCAACAGCAGCGAGGAAGCGAAGATCACCGGAATCACGCCCGAGGGATTGAGCTTCATCGGCAGGTGCGAGGCCTCGCCGCCGAACATCTTGTTGCCGACCTGGCGCTTCGGGTATTGCACCACGATGCGGCGCTGGGCCCGCTCGATGTAGACGATCAGAGCCACCACGGCGGCGGCTCCGATCAACAGGATGCCGATGAAAATCGGTGAGATCTGCCCCACCCGGCCCAGTTCCAGCACCTCAACCAGGGCCAAGGGCAGGTTGGCGACGATGCCGGCGAAAATGATCAGCGAGATGCCGTTGCCGACGCCGCGCTGGGTGATCTGCTCGCCCAGCCACATCAGGAAGACCGTCCCGCCGGTCAGGGTGATCACCGTGGTGATGCGGAAGAACATGCCCGGATCGATGACCGCGGAACCGGCCGAACTCTGGGTGCTCTCCAGGCCCACCGCGATGCCGTAGGACTGGAACATGGCCAGCAGCACGGTGCCGTAACGGGTGTACTGGTTGATCTTCTTGCGGCCCGCCTCGCCCTCTTTCTTCAGCGCTTCCAGGCTCGGCGAGACCGCCGTCAGAAGCTGCATGATGATCGCCGCCGAGATGTACGGCATGATGTTGAGGGCGAAGATGGTCATGCGGCTGAGCGCGCCACCGGCGAACATGTCGAAAACGCCGATGATGCCGCCCGCCTGCTGCGAGAAGACGTCCTGCAGAATCTGCGGATCCACCCCGGGGATGGGAATCCAGGTTCCCAGCCGGTAGATGATCAGGGCGCCGAGCGTGAACCAAAGGCGCTTCTTCAGTTCCGGCGCCTTACCGAAGGCGCTGAAATTGATGTTGGCGGCAAGTTGCTCGGCGGCAGAGGCCATAGGGATCTATCTCACAGCTGCGGGTTGGCGGATCGCGCCCGACTACTCGGAAGCGGACGCGCTTTCGCCGGCAGGAGCCTTGGCAACGACGGTCACGGAGCCACCGGCCTTCTCGACCGCCTCGACCGCGGCCTTGGACGCGCCCGCAACGGTAATGTTGATCTTGGCCTTCAACTCGCCCTTTGCAAGGAGGCGAATGCCATCCGGCGCCGACTTGATGAGCCCGGCTTCCTTCAGCGCGGCCGTGTCGACCGGCTTGCCGGCGTCCAGACGCCCGGCATCGATCGCGCCCTGCAGGCGGCCGGTGTTCACCACCTTGTAGTTCTTGGCGAAGATGTTGTTGAAGCCGCGCTTCGGCAAGCGGCGGTGCAGCGGCATCTGGCCGCCCTCGAAGCCCTTGATGGACACGCCGGAGCGGGCCTTCTGACCCTTGTGGCCTTGGCCGGCGGTCTTGCCCTTGCCGGAACCGATACCGCGGCCGATGCGCTTGCGGGCCTTGTTGGCGCCCTGATTGTCGCTCAACTCATTGAGTTTCATAGCACTTTATCCTTCACCGGAGCGCCGATCTGGGCGCCTCTTCCCGGCCATTTCCGTGGATGTCCCGGCGGCCTCAGGCCTCGCCCTCGACGCGCACCAGGTGCTTCACCTTGTTGATCATGCCGCGCACCGCCGGCGTGTCTTCCAGCTCACGCGAGCGGTTCATCTTGTTGAGGCCGAGCCCGACCAGGGTCGCCCGCTGGTCCTTGGTGCGGCCGATCGGGCTGCCGATCTGGGTGACCTTCAGGGTCTTCTTCGCTGCAGACATGGATGCTTACTCCCGCGCCTCGGCGGCGGCGGTGTCGCGCTTGCCGAGAATGTCGGAGACCTTCTTGCCGCGCCGCTGAGCCACCATGCGGGGGCTGGCGCTGCGCTCCAGGGCTTCGAAGGTCGCCCGGATCATGTTGTGGGGGTTGGACGAGCCCACCGACTTGGCGACCACGTCCTGCACGCCGAGGGCCTCGAAGACCGCACGCATCGGGCCGCCGGCGATGATGCCGGTACCGGCCTCGGCGGCGCGCAGCAGCACGCGACCGGCGCCGAAGCGGCCTTTGATGTCATGGTGCAGGGTGCGGCCCTCACGCAGCGGCACGCGGACCATCTGCTTCTTGGCCTGCTCGGTCGCCTTGCGGATCGCTTCCGGTACTTCGCGCGCCTTGCCGTGGCCGTGGCCGACGCGGCCGCGGCCGTCGCCGACGATCACCAGCGCGGCAAAGCCGAAACGGCGACCGCCCTTGACCACCTTGGCCACGCGGTTGATGCCGACCAGCTTCTCAATCAGTTCCGGCTCGTCGTTGTCGCGCTGCCGGCGATCTTCGCGGGACCGCCCTTCGCGGGGAGCTCGTGCCATGGATCTATCTTCCCTTAAAACGTCAAACCGCCTTCACGAGCCGCGTCGGCCAAGGCCTTCACGCGTCCATGAAAGAGGTAACCACCGCGGTCAAAAAGGACTTCCTTGATGCCCGCTGCCACAGCCCGCTCGGCCAGCAGCTTGCCGACCTCGGCCGCAGCCGCCTTGTCGGAGCCGTTCTTCAGCTTCGCCTTCAGCGCGCCGTCGATGCTGGAGGCCGCGGCCAAAGTGCGCCCCTGGCCGTCGTCGATGACCTGGGCATAGATGTGCTTGCCGGAGCGGAAAACCGACAGACGCGGCCGCCCGCTGCCTTTGCGCGCAAGCGTGCTGCGCACGCGCATCTTGCGCCGATCGTGGAGTTGCTTTGAAGTCTTCATGGCTCTTACTTCTTCTTGCCTTCCTTGCGCAGGATGACCTCGTCCGCGTACTTCACGCCCTTGCCCTTATAGGGCTCCGGCGGGCGGTAGCTGCGGATTTCAGCGGCAACCTGGCCGACCTTCTGCTTGTCAGCGCCGGAAACGGTAATCGACGTCGGCTTCTCGCACTTGATGGTGATGCCTTCCGGAATCGGATAGGCAACATCGTGGCTGAAGCCGAGCTGCAGGTTCAACGACTGTCCCTGAACCGCGGCGCGATAGCCGACACCGTTAATCTCCAGCTCCCTGGTGAAGCCCTCGGAGACGCCCTGCACCATATTCTGGATGCGCGAGCGGGCCGTGCCCCACATAGCGCGGGCCTTCTTGGACTCGTTGACCGGCTTCACCCAGATCTTGCTGTCTTCCTGGGTGATTTCCACGTCGTCGGTCGCCTGGAAATCCAGGGAACCCAACTTACCCTTCGCCGAGACGAGACCTCCCTTGATGGCGACCTCGACTCCCGCGGGCACCTCGACGGGGTTCTTTCCTACACGCGACATCCGTCAGTTCCTCAACACATCAGCGTCATTAATAGACGCGACAGAGCACTTCACCACCCACGTTCGCGGCGCGCGCTTCCTGGTCCGACATGACCCCGCGCGGCGTGGACAGGATGCTGATACCCAGGCCGTTGTAGACCCGCGGCAGCTCCTTGATCTTCGAATAGACCCGGCGACCCGGACGCGAAACCCGCGCGATCTCCTGGATCACCGGTGCGCCCTCATTGTACTTCAGCTCGATCTCGACCTCACTCAGTCCCCGATCGCCCGCTTCAGTACGATAGTCGCGGATGTAACCCTCTCGCTTCAGCACCTCAAGGACATTGGCACGCAGCTTCGAAGCCGGCGCGCGGACCTTCGACTTACCGGTCCGCTGTCCATTGCGGATACGCGTCAGCATATCACCGAGGGGATCGCTCATAGCCATCGCCCGACTTCCTCCTACCAGCTCGACTTAACCATGCCAGGGATCTGACCCACCGAAGCCAGATCACGCAGCGTAATGCGCGACAACTGGAACTTCCGGTAGACGCCACGCGGGCGCCCGGTCACCTGGCAGCGGTTGCGCAAACGACCCTTGGTCGAGTTGCGCGGCAGCTCAGCAAGCTTCAGATAGGCCTGGAAGCGCTCTTCCGGCGGCAACTCGCGGTCGCGCGCAACCTGCTTGAGCGCAGCCCGCTTCGCCGAATAGCGGTCCACCATCTTCTTGCGGGCCTTGTTCTTCTCTACGGCACTTTTCTTCGCCATTACTCTTTCCTTCCGCCCCTCTTAGGCCCGAAACGGCATGTCGAAACCCTTGAGCAGGGCATGGGCTTCCTTGTCCGTCTTCGCGGTGGTGCAGATGATGATGTCCATACCGCGGATCTCGTCGACGGTGTCGTAGTCGATTTCCGGGAAGACGATCTGCTCCTTCAGACCCATGGCATAGTTGCCACGGCCGTCGAAGCTCTTGCCCGACACGCCACGGAAGTCACGCACGCGCGGCAGCGCGATGGTGATCAGGCGGTCGAGGAACTCATACATCCGCTCGCGGCGCAGGGTAACTTTACAGCCTACCGGCATGCCCTCGCGCAGCTTAAAGGTCGCGACCGACTTCTTGGCCTTGGTGACCACCGGCTGCTGGCCGGAGATCAGCGCCATTTCGTTGACGGCGGACTTGATCTTCTTGGAATCCGCCACGGCCTCACCGACACCCATGTTGATGACGATTTTCTCGAGGCGCGGCACTTCCATCGCATTCTTGTAGCCGAACTCTTCCATCATGGAAGCCTTCAGCTGAGTATCATAGTGCTCTTTCAAGCGCGGTTTCATATCGCTGACCTTCGCTTAGAGATCGATTGTCTCACCGGACCGCTTGGCGACCCGGATCTTTTGACCGTCCTTGTCGAACTTGTAACCGACGCGGGTCGGCTTGCTCGACTTCGGATCGATAAGGGCCACATTCGAAATGTGGACCGAAGCTTCCTTCTCGACGATGCCGCCGGGCGACATCTGCGAGGGCGCGGTGTGGCGCTTGACCATGTTGACGCCCTGGACCAGGACGCGATCGTCTTCCCGCAGCACCTGCAGAACCTCGCCTTCCTTGCCCTTGTCGCGGCCGGTGGTCACAACCACCTTGTCGCCCTTCTTGATCTTAAACTTCTTGGCCATCACAGCACCTCAGGGGCCAGGGAAATGATCTTCATGAAATTCTTGGCACGAAGCTCACGCGTCACCGGGCCGAAGATACGGGTTCCGATCGGCTCACCCTGCTTGTTGATCAGCACAGCCGCATTGTTGTCGAAGCGGATGGTGCTGCCGTCGTTACGGCGGATTTCCTTCGCCGTACGGACGATCACAGCCTGGTGGACGTCGCCCTTCTTCACGCGGCCGCGCGGAATGGCTTCCTTCACCGAGACGACGATCACGTCGCCGACGCCGGCCGTCTTCCGCTTCGAGCCGCCAAGCACCTTGATGCACTGCACGCGGCGCGCACCCGAGTTATCGGCGACATCGAGCTGGGTCTGCATCTGGATCATCGGTCCTGCCCTTTCCTAGCTCTGCTAAGCCGCCTGCTCGCCGGTCACCACTTCCCAGGTCTTGGTCTTGGAAATGGGACGGCACTCGCGAATCCGCACAGTGTCACCGACATGGCAAGAATTGCTCTCGTCGTGGGCACGGTACTTCTTCGACAGCTTGATGAATTTCTTATAAACCGGGTGCATGACGCGACGCTCGACCAAGACGGTAATCGTCTTCTCGCCCTTATCGCTCACCACCACACCTTGCAAGATCCGACGCGGCATAGCCGTTACACTCCTAAGACGCCGCCTGCTGCTTATCGCGCAGGATCGTTTTGATTCGCGCGATATCGCGGCGAACCTGCCGCACGCGCGCCGTATTTTCCAGCTGACCGCTCGCCTGCTGGAAGCGCAGGTTGAACTGCTCCTTCCGCAAGCCGACCAGCGACTCCTTCAACTCGTCAGCGGACTTGGTCCGCAGGTCTTCTGCCTTCATGACTTAGTGCTCCTCACCGCCGAGGCGGGTGATGAACTTGGTGTTAACCGGCAGCTTCGCGGCGGCCAGAGTAAAGGCCTCGCGTGCCAGATCCTGCGGAACGCCCTCGAGTTCGAAGAGAACCCGGCCGGGCTTCACCCGCGCGGCCCACCACTCCGGCGAGCCCTTACCCTTACCCTGGCGGACTTCCGCGGGCTTGGAGGAAACCGGCACGTCCGGGAAGATGCGGATCCACAGCTTGCCGACGCGCTTCATGTGGCGCGTGATGGTGCGGCGCGCAGCTTCGATCTGCCGCGCCGAGACCCGGCCCGGGCTGGTCGCCTTCAGGCCGTAGGCACCAAAGTTCAGCTGCGTACCGCCCTTAGCCTTGCCGTGGATACGGCCCTTGTGGGCCTTCCGGTATTTAGTTCGTTTCGGCTGCAACATAACCGTCGTTCCTCAAAACTTCTCGTCGCCCAAGCGGCCTTAGCGTGCCGCCCCTTACCTGGCGGTTTGGGCTTCCTGCGCCCGCTTGTCCTGCGCCATCGGGTCGTGGGCCAGGATCTCGCCCTTGAAGACCCAGACCTTGACGCCGCAAGCGCCGTAAGTGGTCTTCGCCGTCGCCTCGCCATAGTCGACGTCGGCGCGCAGCGTATGCAGCGGCACCCGGCCTTCGCGATACCACTCGGTGCGCGCGATCTCGGCACCACCCAGACGGCCGCCGCAGTTGATGCGGATGCCGTTGGCGCCCAGACGCATGGCCGACTGCACGGCCCGCTTCATGGCGCGGCGGAAGGCGACGCGGCGCTCCAACTGGTTGGCGATGTTCTCGGCCACCAGCGTGGCGTCGATCTCCGGCTTGCGGATCTCGACGATATTCAGGTGCACCTCACTGCCGGTCATGGCCTGCAAGGCCGAGCGCAGCTTCTCGATGTCCGCGCCCTTCTTGCCGATGACGACGCCGGGCCGCGCGGTGTGGATCGTGATGCGCGCCTTCTTGGCCGGCCGCTCGATGACGATGCGCGAAACACCCGCCTGCTGCAACCGCTTGCGCAGATACTTGCGGATGCGCAGGTCCTCATGCAGCAGGTCCGCGTAGTTATCGTCCGCAAACCAGCGGGAATCCCAGGTACGGTTGATCCCCAGCCGCAGGCCGATCGGATTGACTTTCTGACCCATTACGCCGTTTCCTCGCGCTCACGAACCACCACGGTCAGGCGGCTCCATGGCTTCACGATTTTTCCAGCGCGGCCGCGCGCACGGGCACGGAAACGCTTCATGACAAAGCTCTTGCCGACGGTCGCCTCGGACACGTAGAGCCGGTCGACGTCGAGCTGGTGATTGTTCTCCGCGTTGGCGATGGCCGACTGCAGAGCCTTCTTCACGTCGTTGGCGATGCGCCGCTTCGAGAAGGTCAACTCCGCCAGGGCCTGCTCGGCGCTCTTGCCGCGGATCGACTGCGCCACGAGGTTCAGCTTCTGTGCGCTGGTGCGCAGATTGCGGACCACGGCGCGCGCTTCGTTCTCGGCCAACTGACCGGGATGTTTCGGCTTACCCATGGACTTAGCCCCTCTTGGCCTTCTTGTCCGCCGCGTGGCCGAAGAAGGTGCGCGTCGGCGCGAACTCGCCGAACTTGTGGCCCACCATATTCTCCGTCACCAGGACCGGCAGGAACTTCTTGCCGTTGTACACACCGAACGTCAGACCGACGAACTGCGGCATGATGGTCGAACGACGGGACCAGGTTTTGATGATCTCGTTGCGACCCGAGCCGCGCGAAGCCTCTGCCTTCTTCAGCAGATAACTGTCGACGAACGGACCTTTCCAAACAGAGCGTGACACTGCCTTCGCTCCCTTAGCGCTTCTTGTGACGACGACGCACGATCAGCGCGTTCGTCTTCTTGTTACGACGGGTCTTGGCACCCTTGGTCGGCTTGCCCCAAGGCGTGACCGGATGACGGCCGCCCGAGGTCCGGCCTTCACCACCGCCGTGCGGGTGATCGACCGGGTTCATGGCGACGCCGCGCACCGCGGGGCGCTTGCCGATCCAACGCTTGCGGCCGGCCTTGCCCAGCTTGGCATTGGCCTTGTCCGGATTGGACACCGCGCCGATCGAGGCCATGCACTCGGCCCGCACCATACGCACTTCGCCGGAGCCGAGACGCAGCAGCGCGTAGCCCGCGTCGCGGCCGACCAGCTGAACGTAGGTCCCCGCCGAACGCGCGATCTGACCGCCCTTGCCCGGCTTCATCTCCACATTGTGGACGATGGTGCCGACCGGAATGGAGGACAGCGGCATGGCGTTGCCCGGCTTGATGTCCGCCTTCTCGCCGGAGATCACGGTATCGCCGATCGCCAGGCGCTGCGGCGCCAGGATGTAGCTCTGCTCACCGTCCTCGTAGTTCACCAGCGCGATGAAGGCGCTGCGGTTCGGATCGTATTCCAGGCGCTCCACCGTGGCCGGCACATCGAACTTGCGGCGCTTGAAATCGACAATGCGATACAGCCGCTTGTGGCCGCCGCCACGACGGCGCGCCGTGATGCGCCCGGTGTTGTTGCGGCCGCCCTTCTTGGTCAGGCCTTCGGTCAGCTTCTTGACCGGCGCGCCCTTCCACAGGTCGCCACGGTCCACCAGCACGAGATTGCGGCGGCCCGGAGTCGTCGGATTGAAATTCTTAAGCGCCATCGCTTAGATCCCCGTGGTCACGTCGATGCTGTGACCTTCTGCCAAAGTCACGAATGCCTTCTTCACGTCGGAACGCTTGCCCGTCTGGCCGCGGAAACGCTTCACCTTGCCCTTGTTGCGCAGGGTGTTCACCGCCTTGACCTTGACCTTGAAGATCTCCTCGATCGCGGCCTTGATCTCCGGCTTGGTGGCGTCCAACGGCACCACGAAGGTGATTTGGTTGTGCTCGGAGCCCAAGGTGGACTTTTCCGTCACCACCGGGCGACGAACCACCTCGTACATCCGCTCCGACGACACCTTGGCCGTCTGGTTCTTGAATGCGCGTGCCCGGCTCATTTCAGTCGCGCCTCCAACGCTTCCACCGCACCCTTGGTCAGCACCAGGGTATCGCGGCGCAGAATGTCGTACACATTGGCGCCCTGCTGCGGCAGCACGTCGACCAGCGGCAGGTTACGCGCCGCCTTGGCGAAACCGCCGTCGACCTGAGCACCGTCGATGATCAGCGCCGAGGACCAGCCCAGGGCGGCGAACTTCTTCGCCAGATCGCCCGTCTTGGCTTCCTTGACTGCAAGATCCTCGACCACCACCAGCTTGCCTTCCGCGGCCTTGGCGGAGAGCGCGGCCTTGAGTCCCAGCTTGCGGACCTTCTTGGTCAGCTCGTGGCTGTGGTCGCGCACCACCGGGCCGAAGACGGTACCGCCGCCGCGGCGCTGCGTGGTCCGGGCGGAGCCCATACGCGCATTGCCGGTGCCCTTCTGACGAAAGAGCTTACGGGTCGAACCGGAGACCTCGCCGCGGGTCTTCACCTTGTGCGTGCCGGCGCGGCGCTTCGCGAGCTGCCAGTTCACCACGCGCGCAAGGATGTCCTGCCGCGGCGAAAGCCCGAAGACGGTATCGTCGAGATCGATCTCGCCGGCCTTCTTATTGTCGAGTGTCGTAACCGGACACTTCATGGCTACTGATCCTTCTTATCCTCGGCCGGCGCGTCGGCAGACGCCTCGGCCGCCGCTTCCGGCGCCTCATCAGAAGCCGCCGCCGGCTGCTCCGCCTCCGGCAGGCTCTTCAAGCCGGCCGGATAGGGCACGTCTTCCGGGCGGCTGCGCTTCACGGCGTCGCGCACCATGACCCAGCTTCCCTCGGCGCCCGGCACCGCACCGCGCACCAGAATCAGGCCGCGGTCCTCGTCGATGGAGACCACTTCCAGGTTCTGGGTGGTGACGCGACGGTCGCCCATGTGGCCGGCCATCTTCTTGCCCTTGAACACGCGGCCCGGGTCCTGGCTATTACCGGTCGAGCCGTGTGCACGGTGCGAGATCGACACGCCGTGGCTGGCGCGCATGCCGCCGAAATTGTGCCGCTTCATGGCGCCGGCGAAACCCTTACCGATCGAGGTGCCGGTCACGTCGACCCGCTGCCCGGCGACGAAATGCGCCGCCGAGAGCTCCTGACCGACTTCGAGCAGAGCGTCGTTGGAGACGCGGAACTCGACCAGCCGGCGCTTCGGCTCCACCTTCGCCTTGGCAAAGTGGCCGCGCATCGGCTTGGAGACGCGGTTCGGCTTCGCCTTCGCCGCCCCCAGCTGCACGGCGTCGTAGCCGTCCTTCTCCGCGGTGCGGACCGCCACCACCTGGCAATCCTTCATCTGCAGAACGGTGACCGGCACGTTCTCGCCTTCCGGCGTGAAGACGCGGGTCATGCCCATCTTCTGCGCAATCAGACCAGTCCGCATTGCCCTAGCCCTTCAGCTTGATCTCAACGTCGACGCCGGCGGCGAGGTCGAGCTTCATCAGCGCGTCCACCGTCTGCGGGGTCGGATCGACGATGTCGAGCAGCCGCTTGTGCGTCCGGATTTCGAACTGCTCGCGGCTCTTCTTGTCGATGTGCGGAGACCGCAGCACCGTGAACTTCTCGATCCGGGTCGGAAGCGGAATCGGGCCGCGCACCTGCGCACCGGTTCTCTTCGCCGTACCGACGATCTCCGAGGTCGACTGGTCGAGCACTCGGTGATCGAAAGCCTTCAGGCGAATGCGAATATCTTGGCTGTCCATTTTCAGCGCCATCCAAAATTCAACGCCGGCCCGGAATTGGGCCGGCGTTTCTCAAGTTACTTACTTTTCGATACCGGCGACGACGCCAGCGCCGACGGTGCGGCCGCCTTCGCGGATGGCGAAGCGCAGGCCTTCGTCCATGGCGATCGGCGCGATCAGCTCGACGCTCATCGTCACGTTGTCGCCCGGCATCACCATCTCCGTGCCTTCCGGCAGCGTCACCACGCCCGTCACGTCCGTCGTGCGGAAGTAGAACTGCGGGCGGTAGTTGGTGAAGAACGGG
>NZ_JBDOQT010000002.1:770970-968312 GCF_039839785.1 Pelagibius sp. CAU 1746 | reverse complement strand
CGGGGGAAGGTTTTTAGCCCGAAGGTCGAGCACGGGCGAACAGCCCGAGCGCAGACTGCGCAGGTTCAAATCCTGCCCCCGCAACCAACAAAAAGCCCCGCCATTCGGACGGGGCTTTTTGACGTCCAAACAAAACAAACTCCAAAAACTCAGATGCGCGCACCATTGGCGGATACCGCCCGCGGGCAAGCGAGCCTGTTCTCGGGCGATCCAAGAGAGCATATCCATTCATAATTGAACCTATGCGATAGTCCCGCTACTCTGCCTGGCGTCGCTTCGTGCCGCCGCGTCACGGAACTCTTGGAAGCCAAGGAGGTGGGCCGATGAGGCTTCCGGCGCCGCGCCGGCCCGCCCCGGACCTCGAAAATCGCGCCTGCGGGAGCAGGTTCTCCTCGATCTTGCGGAGCCCTCGGTTCTGCCGCGGCAGGAGGCGCGCCCGGTCGTGCGGGGGTAAGGCGGGCAGGGAGGGGTGAGAGTGACTGACAGCCCGGCGGAAAACCAGGCGAGCCCGGTTGCCTTGTGGCGCGCCGGCGCGGGGCTTGCGCTTGTGCTCGGCCTGCTGGCGGGCCTCAGGCTGCCGAGCATCTGGTCGGCGACGCACGCGCTTTTCGACTACCACGAAGGGTTCATCAAGCGCGGCCTCTTCGGCGAGTTCCTGTCGCTCGTCTTTGGCCACCAGCTCTCCTACTGGACCTTCGCTCTCGTCAGCTATCTGATCTTCATCCTCTGGCTGAGCCTGCTGCTGCGGCGGCTGCGCACTCTGGGCGAGACCGATCCCTGGATCTGGATCGCCGGGGCGGTGTTCTTTCTGTCGCCGGGCTTCGTCTTCCTGGTGCACGAAATCGGCTACTTCGACCACCTGGGACTGCTCTGCCTGCTGGTCTGTTTTCTGCTGCCCGCCGACCTGCGCGGTTGCCTGGCGCGAATCGTCCTCTGCACGGCCATGGTGCTGACGCACGAGGCTTTCTTCCTGATGTTCTTTCCGGTCCTGCTGTTCCAGTTCTATTTGCGGGCGACGCTGCGGCAGGAGCCTCGCGCGCTTCTGCTGACGGTGGTGCTCGCCCTGGCGGTGGCGGCCGTCACTTACCTTGTCGGCCAAGCGGCGCTGCCGCCAGGAGGAGAAGCGGCGATGGCCGCCTACCTTCAGGAACGGGCGGCGGACTTCCGGATCCGGTCGGACGCGGTGGGGATCCTGTTCCGTGACGGCGGCGACAATCTGAGGAACCAGTTCCGGATCTGGATCCGGGTGCAGGACCGCGCGCTCTACGCGGCGGTCGGCGTGCTGGTCCTGCTGCCCCTGCCCGTCCTTTTCCTGCGGCTCGCGACGGGCATGCTGCGCCGCGCGCCGGGCCGGCGCCGGCTGATGGCCTTCGGCGCCGCGGCCGCCGCCGCAGCGCCGCTTTCGCTGAACGTCGTCGCGTCGGACATGTGGCGGTTCTTCGCGCTCGCCCAGATCACGGCCTTCCTCGTCTTCCTCGCGGTCCGGGCCGAAACCGGCGCCCCCGTGGTGCAGCCCGGGCGGGCCGCGCGGACCGGCTATTTGCTGGCGACGGTGGCGGTGCTGGGGGCGCTCAGCGGCCTCCCCCTGTTCGACGGCCACGTCCCCGCGAGGCCGCCCTTCGTCGAGACGATCGGTGAGATCAGCCGGGCGCTGCGAGCGGGCGAGCCGCTGCTGCTGATGCCGACCCGGTGACGCGGCTGGTGCGGACCGGCGCGGCGGAAGGCGACGCTACCGGCTGAAACTGCCTGACCGGATATCCGCGGCTGCCCGGCCGCCGTCTCATCAGAGACCTTTCAGTCGGAGGCGCCGGCGGTCAGGGCCTCGATCTCGGCGAGCAGGTCTCGCGGCAGGACGATGCCATGGTCGAGCGCCTTGGCGCGGTGGGCCTGCTGGCGCTGTCCGGGAATGCGCACCGGCGCTGCCGGGTCGGCCGGCGGCGTCTCCTGCACCAGGCGACGGAAGCGGGCGGCCGCGGCGGCGTAGGTTTCGGCGCCGATCAGTCGATCGGGGTCCAGCAGCACGAAGAAATGGCCGCTGCCGCTGGGCCGCTCCGGATGGCCGATGCCGGAAGAGAGGCCGGTGAGGAAGCGCGCGCCCGTCGCCACGCCGGCCAGCAGGTCGATGGCCTGGGACAGCCCGGACCCCTTGTGGCCGCCGAAAGGCAGCAGGAAGCCGGCCAGGGCCGCCGCCGGATCGGTGGTCGGCCGGCCCTCGGGGTCCAGTGCCCAGCCTTCGGGGATCGGGGTGCCTTCGCGCTCGGCCCGGCGGACCCTGCCGCGCGCCGCCACGCTCATGGCCATGTCGAGGATGAAGTGCGGCGGCTCGGGGCAGGGCGCGGCGATCGACAGCGGATTGTTGCCGAGCCGCGCCTCGCGCCCTCCCCAGGGCGCCATGGTGCTGGCGGCATTGCTGCCGCCGATCAGCAGGAAGCCCCGCTCGCAGGCCTTCAAAGCATAGGGCGCCAGGGCGCCCAGGTGATTGGAGTTGCAGCAGCCGACATAGGCGATGCCGGTCTCGGCGGTCATCTCCAGGCCGCATTCCAGCGCGGTCGTGGCGACGGCTTGGCCGAGGGCGCTGTCGCCGTCGACCAGCGCCAGGGAAGGGGCCTTGCGCTCGACGGTGATCCGCGCCGCCGCCTTGATGCCGCCCTGCCGCAGGCGTTGGCAGTAGCTCGCGAGGCGCTGCACCCCGTGGGTGGCGATGCCCAGCAGGTCGCTTTCCACCAGCACATCGGCGGTCGCGGCCGCATGACCGGCTTGGGCCCCGGCGGCGGTGAGCGCGGCGGCGGCGAGGCCGCGGAGTTCCCCGGCGGGAACGGTCACCTGATCGTTCATGTCTCCGTCGCCTCGCGCAGGCAGGCGATCAGCTTGGATTTCTTCTCGAAGCCGATGCCCGGCGCGTCGGGCAGCGCGATGCGGCCGTTCTCCACCCGGGTGTCGTCGGCGAAGCCGCCGAAGGGGGCGAAGACCTCCGGGTAGGACTCGTTGCCGCCCAGCTTCAGGCCGGCCGCGATGTTCAAGGAAAGCTGATGTCCGCCGTGCGGCACGACATTGCGGCCCGAAAACCCGTGGTCGCCGAGCAACGCCAGGGTGCGCAGGTATTCGACGAGGCCGTAGCTGAGGGCGCAGTCGAACTGCAGCCAGTCGCGGTCGGGCCGCATCCCGCCGTAGCGCAGCAGGTTGCGGGCGTCCTGGTGGGAGAAGAGGTTTTCGCCGGTCGCCATGGGGCCGTCGTAGTGCTTGGCGAGTTCGGCCTGCAAGGCGAAGTCCAATGGATCCCCCGCTTCCTCGTACCAGAACAGCTTGTAGGGCGCCATGGCCTCGGCATAGGCGATGGCGGTCTCCAGGTCGAAGCGGCCGTTGGCGTCGACCGCCAGGTACCTGCCCTCGCCGACCACCTCCAGCACGGCTTCGATGCGCGCGATGTCTTCTTCCAGCGGCGCGCCGCCGATCTTCATCTTCACCACCTCGTAGCCCAGGCCGCGGTAGCGCCGCATCTCTTCCTGCAACTGGCTGTGGTCTTTCCCCGGATAATAGTAACCGCCGGCGGCGTAGACGAAGACCGAGTCGTCCACCGTGCCGTCGCCTTCGCTGTCGGCGAGATAGCGGTAGAGCGGCAGTCCGGCGATCTTGGCCACCGCGTCCCACACCGCCATGTCGACCACGCCCACCGCCACCGAGCGCTCGCCGTGGCCGCCGGGTTTCTCGTTGGTCATCATGGTGGCCCAGATCCGGCGCGGATCCAGATTGTCGCCGGCCTCGTTCAGCAGGCTCTCCGGAGCGGCCTCCTTCAGGCGCGGCAGGAAGCGCTCGCGCAGCAGGCCGCTGGCGGCATAGCGGCCATTGGAATTGAAGCCGTAACCCACCACCGGCTTGCCGTCGCGCAGCACGTCGGTCACCACGGCGACCACGCTGGCGGTCATCTTGGAGAAATCGATATAGGCGTTGCGGATCGGAGAGGAGATCGGCACGACGGTTTCGCGGACTTCGACAATGCGCATGGGGATCGAATCGGCTCGACTGGTTGCGGCGGGAAGGAGTGACCTTGCCATATAGAATGTTCGGCGTGCTCCTGTCGAGCCGCCTTCGCCCTTGAAGTCTGTGCCGATCCCCGCATGCTTGGCGGCCCAATGAAAAGAGGAGTCGTTTGCCGTGAGCCGTGAAGTTTCCGCCGCCGAAGCCAAGACCTGGGTGCATGACGGGGCGGAGATCGCCTTTCTCGACGTCCGCGAGGCCGGGGAGTTCGGTGAGGGGCACCCGCTCTTCGCGGTGCCTTGTCCCTACAGCCTCCTGGAATCGCGTATCGCGGATCTCGTGCCGCGCCGCGCCGTGCGGGTGCTGCTGATCGACGGCGGCGACGGCGTCGCCGCGCGCGCCGCCCAGGCCCTGGAAGACCTGGGCTATGGCGACGTCGCCTGGGTTGGCGGCGGCGCGGCGGCCTGGGCGGCGGCGGGATTCGGCCTTTTCAAGGGCGTGAACGTCCCCTCCAAGACCCTCGGCGAGCTGGCCGAACACGCCTGGCACCCGGAGACCGTCACCGCGGCGACATTGAAAGGCTGGCAGGACGAGGGCCGTCCCCTCCGCTTCTTCGACTGCCGCCCGCCGGCGGAGTACGCCAAGATGCGGGTGCCCGGCGCCGTTTGCCTGCCCAACGGCGAGTTGGCGCACCGCTTTCCGGTGGCCGTCCCGACGGCGGAGACGCCGGTGGTGGTGACCTGCGCCGGGCGTACGCGCAGCATCGTCGGGGCGCTGGGCCTGCGCCTGGCCGGCGTGGAGGCGCCGGTCTATGCCCTGGAGAACGGTACTCAAGGCTGGCAACTGGCCGGCTACGCGCTGGAACGCGGCAACACGGCGGCGCGCTATCCGAAGCTCGACGCCGCCGCCGCCGCCGCGACCCGCGGCCGCGCGGAGGACCTGCTGGCCCGCCGGGAGATCGCCCGTGCCGGCGCGGCGGAGGTGGCCGCGTGGCGGGCCGAGGCGGGGCGCACGACCTACTGCTTCGATCTGCGCACGGCGGAGGAAGCCGCCGCGGCTCCGGCACCGGCCTTCACGCCGGCGCTCTCCGGGCAATTGGTGCAGGCCACAGACCAATGGGTCGGCGTGCGCCACGCGAGACTGGTGCTGCTGGACGACCTGGGCCTGCGCGGCGCCATCGCCGCCTTCTGGCTGCGCCAGTTGGGCTATGACGTGGCGGTGGCGACTTACACTCCCGAGTTTGCGGCCTTGCCGCCGGCGGAAGGCGCGCCGCCTTTGCCGCAGGTGGAGGAGGTCGAGGCCACCGACGCCTGGACGGCGGTCCGGGCGGGCCGGGCCCGGCTCGTCGACGTGCGCTCCTCGGCCGCCTATCGGGCGGGTCGTACCGCCGGGGCGCTCTGGGGAATCCGCCCCCGCCTGGCGCAGCTTGCGCTGGACCGCGCTCTGGCGGTCCATCTCGTCGGCGAGGATGCGGCGGTGACGGCCCTGGCGGCGGCGGAGCTGCGCCGGCTGGGGCACGCAGAGGTGTCTGCCGTGCGCGGCGGCCAGGGCGCCTTGAGCGCGGCCGGGGCCGAGGCGGCGGCGAGTCCGGAGACCCCGGATCCCGCGGCGGCCATCGACTTTCTCTGGTTCGTGCACGACCGCCACGACGGCAATCTGGAGGCTTCGCGGGCCTATCTGGCCTGGGAGCAGGGCCTCATCGCGCAGCTCGATGCCGACGAGCGGGCGGCCTTCGCCTTGGCGCAGACGCCGCCCGGCTGAAGCATCGGGGGCGGCCTGTCATTGCGCTAGCGCAAGGCCGCGGGGGGCGAATGCGGATTAGGATGCGGCCATGTCTCAGGCCGATAGCATTCCCCTTCTTCCGCAGCCGCTGCGCATTTTTCTCCAGCCCCTGCCGCTGTTTCCCCTGCGGTTCGCCTTGAGCCGCGTGGTGGCCCGTATGGCGGTGGAGCGCCCGGCGATCTTCCGCCGCCTCGGGAGCCACGCCGACAAGGTCTACCTCATCGACGCGGTCGATCTTCCCTTCGTGTTCCGCCTGCGTCCGGTTGCGGCGCGGCCCTCCATCGACCTCTGCCGCCGCAGCGCTGCGGAGCCCTGGGACGCCCGCATCGCCGGCCCCCTGGCGGCCCTGTTGGGCATGATCCACGGCAGTTTCGACGGCGATGCCCTGTTCTTTTCCCGCGACATCGTCGTGGAAGGGGATACCGAGGCCGTTCTCGCCCTGCGCAACGCCCTCGACGATGCGGAAATCGATCTGCTGTCGGAAGCGGCCGGGCTGCTCGGCCGGCCGGGCGGAGTCTTCGAACGGGCCGGCCGCGGCGTGCTGTCCGAGGCCAGCCGCCTGACGGGAGTCAGCCTGGTGCGGGGGGAACCCTAGCATGGGGCAGGGAAGCGGGCTCGAACTCGTCTGCCCGGCCGGTACGCCCGCGGCCCTGCGCGCCGCGGTGGAGGCTGGCGCCCATTCCGTCTACTGCGGCTTCAGGGACGAGACCAACGCGCGGAACTTCCCCGGCCTCAACTTCTCTCCGGAGGAGATGGCGGAGTCGATCGACTACGCTCATGAGCGCGGCGCGCGCGTCCTGATCGCCATCAACACCTTTCCGCGCGCCGGCGCCGAGGCGCTGTGGCACCGTGCCGTGGACACCGCCGCGCAGCTCCGCGCCGATGCCGTGATCCTGGCCGACCTGGGGCTGCTTGCCTACGCCGCCGAGCGGCAGCCCGGCCTGCGGCGCCATCTTTCGGTCCAGGCTGCGGCGGCCAACGCCCGGGCCATCGAGTTCTACGCCCAGGCCTTCGGCGTGCGCCGCGTGGTGCTGCCCCGCGTTCTCACCGTGCAGGAGATCGCCGCCATCAACGCCGCCGTATCTTGCGAGACCGAGGTCTTCGTCTTCGGCGGCCTCTGCGTCATGGCCGAGGGGCGTTGCGCGCTGTCGTCCTATGCCACCGGGAAGTCGCCGAACATGCACGGCGTCTGCTCGCCGGCCAGCCACGTGCGCTATCAGGAAGAAGACGGCGAACTGGTCTCGCGCCTGGGGGATTTCACCATCGACAGGGTGCCAGCGGGGGAGCCCGCGCCCTATCCGACCCTGTGCAAGGGCTGCTTTTCCGCCGGCGGCCGGCGCGGCCACGTCTTCGAGGATCCCGTCAGCCTGGATGCGGCCACGCTGATCGGCCAGCTCGCGGAGGCCGGAGTCACGGCGCTGAAGATCGAAGGACGCCAACGCAGCCGCTCCTACACCAAGGCGGTGGTGACGAGCTTCCGCCGCGCCGTCGACGCCCAGGCCGAGGGCCGCGCTATCCCCGCCGGCGAACTGCGGCGCCTGAGCGAGGGGCAGACGACCACCGCCGGCGCCTACCGCAAGACCTGGCGCTAGCTGCTGCCGCCGGGAAGGAAAGGAAGAGCATGACCCAACTGACCCTCGGCCCGCTGCTGTTCAACTGGCCGGCGGAGCGCTGGAGCGACTTCTACGCCCGCATTGCCGACGAGGCGCCGGTCGATCGTGTCTGCCTGGGCGAGGTGGTCTGTTCCAAACGCCTGCCGTTCTACGCGCAGCGTATTCCGGATGCCATCGAACGCTTGCAGCGCGCCGGCAAGACCGTCGTGCTGTCGTCCCTGGCGCTGGTCACCCTGGCGCGCGAACAGCAGCTTTGCGCCGACCTGGCCGCCAGCGACGGGATGGAGGTCGAAGTCAACGACCTGACCATGCTCGCCCATCTCGCGCCGGGGCGCGCCTTCGCGGTGGGCCCCTTGGTGAACATCTACAACGAGGGCACGTTGGGCTTTCTCGCCGGCCGTGGCGCGCGCCATGTCTGCCTGCCGCCGGAATTGCCGCTGGCCTCCGTCGCGACCCTCGCGGCCGCCGGCGGGGCCCTGGACATCACGACGGAGGTCTGGGCCTTCGGGCGCTTGCCGCTGGCGATTTCCGGGCGCTGCTATCATGCCCGGGTGCACGGCCTGGCCAAGGACTCCTGCCAGTTCGTCTGCGGCGAGGATCTCGACGGCCTGCCGGTGGAAACCCTGGACGGCGAGGACTTCCTTGTCATCAACGGGGTGCAGACGCTTTCCTTCGCCCATGCCAGCCTGCTCGGCGACCTGGAAGCCCTGAAGGGCGCCGGGGTGGCGTCGCTGCGGCTGTCGCCCCAGGACTGCGACATGGTGCAGGTCGCCCGGCTCTTCCGGGACGCGATCGACGGCCACCTTTCTCCGGGTGCGGCGCAAGAGGTCCTGGCCGCGCAGTTGCCGGCGGCTGCCTTCGCCAACGGCTTTCTCTCCGGCAGGCCCGGCGCGGAGGCCGTGGAGCACGACTGGTCTGCTGCCTGAGCCGCTGGCGTAGAGTCTCCGGCCTGCCGCTGGCCGCCGTTTGGCTTGGACGCCGTCATGGTGTATTTCCGGTCTTGAGGAAATGACCCGGCCGGTTCCGCGGCGCGGGCGAGGACAGCGGAAAGACGAACCATGAGAAAGCACAAGATCGCCGTGGTGCCGGGTGACGGCGTCGGCCCCGAGGTTATCGCTGCCGGCCTGGAGGTGCTGCAAGCCGTGGCCGCGGCCGACGGCGGCTTTGCTGTCGAGTCCGAGAGCTTCGACTGGGGTTCCGACCGTTACCGCCGTCTCGGCCGCATGATGCCGGAGGACGGCGTCGAGACCCTGCGCGGCTTCGACGCGATCTACTTCGGCGCCGTTGGCGATCCGGAAATTCCGGACCACATCACCCTCTGGGAATTGCGCCTGGCCATCTGTCAGGGCCTGGACCAGTACGCCAACGTGCGTCCGACGCGCCTGCTGCCCGGCATGCAGGGGCCGCTGCGCCCCGAACTGGGCGAGCAGATCGACTGGGTCATCGTGCGCGAGAACTCCGAAGGCGAGTACGCCGGCGTCGGCGGGCGCGTCCATGCGGGGCTTCCCCTGGAAACCGGCATCGACGTCGCCGTCTTCACGCGCGAGGGCGTCGCGCGCATCTGCCGTTTCGCCTGCGAGCTGGCAAGGAGCCGCCCGCGCAAGCGCCTGACGGTGGTCACCAAATCCAACGCCCAGCGCCACGGCATGGTGTTCTGGGACGCGGTCTGCCGCGAGGTGCTGGCGGACTTCCCGGACCTGGACGTCGACTTCAAGCTGGTCGACGCCATGGCCGCGCGCATGGTGACGCATCCGGGCGACATCGACACGGTGGTGGCCACCAACCTGCACGCCGACGTGCTCTCCGACCTGGCCTCCGCGCTGACCGGCAGCCTCGGCAACGGCGCCACCGCCAACATCAATCCCAATGCCGGCGTGCCTTCGATGTTCGAGCCGATCCACGGCTCGGCCTTCGACATCACCGGCAAGGGGATCGCCAACCCGGTCGGCGCTTTCTGGACCGGCGCCATGATGCTGGAGCACCTGGGCGAGGACGCGGCGGCCGAGCGCCTGATGAAAGCGGTGGAGAGGGTGACGGAGAACGGCCCCCGGACCCCGGACATGGGCGGCCAGGCCGGCAGCGCCGACGTCACCAAGGCGGTGTTGGCGGCGCTGTAAGCGCGACAGGATCTACTTGCCGAAGATCTTCACGTAGATGGTGTCATAGAAGGCCTGGGCGATATCGCCTTCCAGGGGGAAGGACAGCATCCCCATGACCGAATAGCCCAGCAGCCAAGGCATCAGGTAGAAGCGGACCATGAAGAAGAACCAGGCGACGAAGAGCGGCACCAGTGGCTCGATCAGGAAGCCCGGCGTCACCGGCTTGAAGACTCTGAGGACCGGGTCGGTGGTCTTCACGAAGGCCTTCATGAAGAACCAGTCGGAATCGATCGGCAGGAAGAGGTTCATGGCGACCCGGCCGATCAGGGTCCACATGACCACGCCGAGGGCGTAGTCGATCGCCACGACCCAGATCGGAAAGACGGAGAGCGGATCGGTCATCTTGGCAGTCTAGCGCTTCGGGTAATTTGGACCGAAAGAAAAAGGGTGGCGGAGAGGCTCCGCCACCCAAGGTCTTCTTTCCGCCGTGTTCAGGTCAGTGGGCGGCGCCGAGGATCGTCTTGCCGGAAGGCACGCGAACCTCGTCCACCATGGCCTGGGTTTCCGCATCGGGCGCGGGGGTCATCAGACTGACGACCACCATGGCCACGAGGCTCACCGGCATGCCGATGATCGCGAAGCGCAGGTGGTCGATGCCGAACCACGGCGTTCCGCCCATGCCTCCAGGGAAGACATAGTACAGATAGGCCGAACCGGCGACGAAGCCGAAGACCATGCCGGCGATCGCTCCTTGTGTGTTGGCCCGCTTCCACCAGACGCCCAGCACCAGCGGGAAGAACAGGCCCGATGCCGCGAAGCAGAAGGCCCAGGCCACCGCGCCCAGGATACCGGTGAGCTGCAGGCTGGCGATGATCGCCGCCAAGGCCCCGATGACGATCAGCAGAACGCGCGCCACGATGAGGCGGTGACGCGTGTCGGCCTTCGGATCGATGATCTTGTAGTAAAGATCATGGCTGAGCGCGTTGGCGATGGCCAGCAGCAGGCCGTCGGCCGTCGACATGGCTGCCGCCAGACCGCCGGCGGCGACCAGGCCGGAGACGACGTAGGGCAGGCCGGCAATTTCCGGCGTTGCCAGCACGACGATGTCGGGCCGCATGAAGAACTCGTTCAGCTGCAATATGCCGTCGCCGTTACTGTCGGACAGCCATAGCATCTGCACGCTTTCCCAGTTCTGCACCCAGGCCAAACTCTTCACCGCCTCGAAGGACTGCCCGATGATGGCGGTCGGCAGGGTCGGATCGAGGAGCTGCAGCTTGGTCAGCGTGGCCAGGGCCGGCGCCGTGAAGTACAGCAGGAAGATGAAGAACAGGGAGAAAGCCACGGACTTGCGTGCCGCGCGCACCGATGGCGTCGTGAAGTAACGCATCAGGATGTGCGGTAGCGAGGCCGTGCCGGTCATCATGCAGAGGGCCAGGGTCACGAACTTCCAGCTGTCCATGCCCCCCTGCGGGTCGTTGTGAGGCGTCGTCAGAATTCTGACGCCCCCGAAAGGCGCACCTTCCGTCGCCGCCGTGCCGAGGCTGACCAGAGGCTCCAGTTCCTGGATACGCAGGACGGCATCACCGTAGGAGAAGTGCGGAATTATGCCGAAGCCTTGCTTGTTGGACATCCAGATGACCGGTGCGAGATAGGCGATGATCAGCACGATGTACTGGGCAACCTGCGTCCAGGTCACCGCCCGCATGCCGCCCAGCATGGAACACAGCAGGATGCCGAGAAGGCCGACCCAGACGCCCGCTTCGAAGGGAATGTGCAGGGCGCGGGCGGCGATGGTGCCGGAGGCGTTGATCTGCGCGGTCACGTAGGTGAAGGACGCCACCACCAGAACGACGATGGCGCAGAACCGCGCCAGGTTGCCGCCATAGCGGGTGCCGATGAAGTCCGGCACGGTGTAGCAGCCGAACTTGCGCAGGTAGGGCGCCATCAGGGAGTTGACCAGCACGTAGCCGCCGGTCCAACCGACGATGAAACCCAGATAGCCGTAACCGCCGAAATAGATGCCGCCGGCGAGGGCCACGAAGGATGCGCCGGACATCCAGTCCGCCGCCGTCGCCATGCCGTTGTATACGGCGGGCACTTCGCGCCCGGCGACGTAGTAGGCTTCAACCTGCATGGTGCGGGAGAGCCAGCCGATGACTGCGTAGATGACCACGGTGAAGGCGACGAAACAGATGCCGATAGTGTTGGCGCCCACGCCGAACTGTTCAAGAATGGCCATCAGGATGATGAAGACCAGGAACCCGCCGGTATACATCGCATATACGCGGCCGAGGTTCTCGATAAAGCTACCTTTTATCATGATGGATGCTCCCCCTATTCCTCACCGCCGCCGAGACCGGCTTCGTCGTCGATCGCATCCTGCCGCCAATTCTGAAAGAAGATCAGCAGCACGAAAACGATCAGCGACCCTTGAACGATGAAGTAGTAGCCCAGCGGAAAGCCGAGAAAGGACAATTCGTTGAGATCTTTGGCGAACCAAGGAACTACAAAGGAGAAGATGAACCAGATCACCAGGACCAAGACTGTCAGGTTTCTCGTTTTGGCCCAATGGCGCTGCTTAGCGTCTTGACTGACTTCAGGCATGTTATCCCCCGCATCAATTATTGTATTTTACCCCACTATTATGACCCCATTGGCGGATAACTGGGATCACGCCAGGATTGTACAAAAATGGGTAGCATTGTAATACCAATAATGAGGGCGGGCCGTCGAATTTTGGTCTGGATGGAAGGCCAGTCGGCTGAAACCGGCGCAACAGGGGGTTTTGCGGGTGATCCCAAGCCTTAAGACGGCACGGGCATTTTTGCCTGAATTCATTGCCCGGTTGACGGTCCGGCGCGAATCGGAGCCGGTCGATTCGCTTTCCGGCCTCCACCGATTCGTTTCCACACGCGCGGCGTTCATCGCCCAGAAGACGCTCTATGGTTACCTGAAGACCCGTATGGGCACGCGTTATCCCAGCATGTTCGAGGACGATTTCTTCGTCAGCTCGATCAACGTCGCCAAGATGCACGTCTATGCCGCCTGTCTGTCCGACTTGGCGGTCTTCGCGGTTCGGCGCGCGTTCTGCGATGCCGCGGTGGACGACGGCCTGCGCCGGCGGGCGGCCCTCGGCTGCTACGAGCGCGGGCTGGCCGACAATGCCGAGCAGGCGGCGGGAGCCGAGGCCTTTTCTCCGTCCGAGGCGCTGCAAGCCTTCGAGCGGCGCCTGGCCTTCTTCGACTGGCACGGGGGGGCCGGCGGCAGCGATCTCTTCACGGAGAGCCCCTCGGCCTTGGTGCGTTGGGCGCCCATCGCGCCGGAGTTGAAGCAGTTCGACCGGGAAATCGTGGAGAACTCCGTCAGGTTCGCTTGGCGCGAGGTGCGGCGTCAGTTCGAGAAGCGTATCGACGGCGCCGCCGTCGCCGCGGAGGCCCAGGCCGCGGGAGCGGAAACCCGGGCCGCGGGAGCGGAGGAGTGAGCGCCGATGAGCTTCCTCCGCGCCGGGGATAGTCTTTCCGGTCTGCCGCTGGGCGCCGTTCCGGCGGTGGCGCTGGATTTGGAGACCACGGGCCTGGATGTCGCCAACGACCGGATCGTGGAGGTCGCGGCGGTGCGCCTGCAGTCCGACGGCGGCGGCGCCGAGAACCGCTTTAGCCGGCTGGTCAATCCGGGGCTTCCGATCCCGCAGTCCTCGACCCGCATCCACGGCATTTCCGACGAAGAGGTGGCAGGCGCCGAGGCCTTCGCGGAGATCGTTCCGGAGCTCAGCCAATGGGTCGGCCGCTCGCTGGTGATCGGCTACGCCTTGGGCTTCGACCTGGCCGTGCTGAAGGCGGAGCACCAGCGTTACGGCATCGACTGGACCGCCCCGCGCTCCATCGACGTGCGTTACCTCGTGCAGTTGGTGGCGCCGGACCTGCCCAACCAGTCGCTGGAACTGGCGGCGAAGTGGCTGGGGGTGGAGATCGGCGAGCGGCACCGGGCGCTGGGCGATGCCGAGACCGCGGCGCGGATCTTCACCGCCCTGGTGCCGCGCCTGAGAGAAAAGGGAATCGTCACCCTGGCCCAGGCGGAGCGGGTCTGCCGCAATCTCACGACCCGCCTGGAGGAAGAGGCTCAGGCCGGTTGGCACGAAGTGCTTCACGACAGCCGCATAGCCCCCGAAAGCGTTGCCGAATACGCCCGCATCGACAGCTTTCCCTACCGCCACCGGGTTTACGACGTCATGCGTTTTCCGGCGGTGACCCTGCCTCCGGCGACAGCGGTCCGCGAAGCCCTGGCGCTGATGATGGCAAAAGGCATCTCCTCCGTCTTCGTCGACCCTCCGGAAGGCCGGGAGCCGGAGGGAAGCTACAGCATCCTGACGGAGCGCGACCTGCTGCGCGCCTTCAACAGCAACGTGGCCGGGGTGCGCGACGCGCCGATCGCCCGCTATGCCAAGGGCCCGCTGGTCACCGTCGACAGCGAGGAGTTCGTCTACCGCGCCATCGCCAGCATGTCGCAGCGGGGGTTCCGCCATCTCGGCGTGCGCGATCCGCAAGGCAAGCTGGTGGGGGCGATCTCGGCGCGCGACCTGCTGCGCCAGCGCGCCAGCGATGCTCTCGCGCTGGGCGACAGCCTGGAACGCGCGGCCAGCCCCGCCGATCTCGGCCGTATCTGGTCGGGCCTCACCACCGTGGCGCGCGGCCTGGTCTTCGAGGAGGCGGACCCGCGTGACATCGCCGCCATCATCTCGCGCGAGCTGCGGGCCTTGACCCGGCGCGCCTGCGAGCTGGCGGAAAAGGAGATGGCCGATCAGGGCAAAGGCGCACCGCCCTGTCCCTACGCCATGATGGTGCTGGGTTCCGGCGGGCGCGGCGAGAGCCTGTTGGCCATGGACCAGGACAATGCCATCGTCTTCGATGCGGGCACGGCGGAGGACGGCGCGCCCGGCGGCGCGGCCGACCGCTGGTTCGAACGGCTCGGCACGCTGGTCGCGGACATGCTGAACGAGGCCGGTGTGATCTACTGCCCCGGCGGCATCATGGCCTCCAAGCCCGAGTGGCGCCTGGATGTGGCCGGCTGGCGCCGCCGCCTTGAAGTCTGGATCACCAAGGCGCGGCCCGAAGACCTGCTGAACAGCGACATCTTCTTCGACGCTGTGTCGGTCTACGGCGAACGCGCCCTGGCCGAATCGCTCTACCGGGAGGCCCAGGCCGCGGCGGGGGGATCGCGCAACTTCATCATGGCCATGACCCTGAAGGCCGGCGACTTCCAGCCGCCGCTCAACTGGCTGGGGCGGCCGCGGCTGGAAAACGGGCGCATCGATCTGAAGAAGAGCGGTCTCATGCCGATCTTCTCGGCGGCGCGCATCGTTGCGCTGAGCCACAAGTTGGATGCCCGCTCGACGCCGGAGCGCCTGGAGGCGGCGCGCCAGCGGGACCTTTTCGACGGCGCGGTGATCGGCAAGCTGATCGAGGCGCACAGAATCCTGCTGGGCGCGATCCTGCGCCAGCAGTTGCGTGACATCCAACACGGCATCGCCTTGTCCAACAAGGTCGCCCCCGGCGAGATGCCGGCCCACGAACGTCAGCAGCTCACCTGGGCCCTGGGCCAGGTGGATAGCGTCCGTGATCTGCTGGGCAGGCCGGCGGTGGGGTGAGAGGGCGCCACCTCCTCACCTTGCCGGCCGCTTGAATCCTTTGCGCGCTTTCTCGGCCTTGGCCCGCATCGCGCAGTCCTCCACGTGGTCGTTGATCAGGCCCATGGCCTGCATGAAGGCGTAGACCGTGGTCGGGCCGACGAACTTCCAGCCGCGCTTCTTCAGTTCCTTCGACAGCGCCACGGATTCCGGGGAGGTGGAGGCGCTCTGCGGTTTGCCGAGAGTCTTGGGGTCGGGCTCGTAGCGCCAGAGGAAGGCGGCGAGCGAGCCTTCGGCCTTCACCATTTCTTTGGCCCGCTTGGCGTTGTTGAGGACCGCCTCGATCTTGCCGCGGTGGCGGACGATGCCTTCGTCCTTCAATAGCCTTTCGACGTCGCGCTGGGTGAAGCGGGCGATCTTGTCGAAATCGAAGTCCTTGAAGGCGGCGCGGAAGTTCTCCCGCTTGGCCAGGATGGTGCGCCAGCTTAGCCCCGACTGGAAGCCCTCCAGGCAGAGCTTCTCGAAGAGGCGGCGGTCGTCGCCGACCGGAAAGCCCCACTCGCCGTCGTGATAGGCGAAGAACTCCGGCGCGGCGGCGCACCAGCGGCAACGCGGCTTGCCGTCGGGGCCGGGAACCGTCGTGCCCATGGCTCAGGCCTCGACCAGGAAGCCCAGGCGCTCGTCGGCGCGCGAGGGCGTGAGCTCGATGATCTCGGCGGTGACCACCTTTTCCGCGACGAAGGGGTCGGCCTCGACCCGGCTTTGAAGGTCTTCGCGCGAGGTGTTGTGCGCCACCACGCCGCCGCCCAAATTCGGTTGCAGGCTGCCGGCCAGCAGGAACACGCCTTCGTCGAAGCCCTGTTGAAGCCAGGCCTTGTGGCCTTCCATGAAATGGCCGGCCCGGCTCTTGTCGTCGGTGAACTTGAGCTGCACGATGAACATCCGTCGAAGTCTCCTAGTGTCCGGCCCGGCGCTTGTGCCGCCGGGCGCCGTTCTTTGCTGCGGTGGGCTTCGCTTCCGCGACGCGGGCGTCCAGCCAGTCGAAGAGCGCTTCCACCTCGCGCCGGACGAAGGCGTCGTCCTGGTAGGCGTTGGCCAGGGTCGCGACGCCCTGGCTGGCGGCAAGCAGGTGCAGCGCCAGGGCGTCGGCCTCGGCCCCGTGGCCCAGTTCCTCGAACTGGCGGCGCAGCCAGGTCCGGAAAACGGTAAACAGCGCCTTGGCCTCGCCCTGTGCCTCGTGGTTCAGCTTGGCCAGCTCGCTCGACAGGGTGCCCAGCGGGCAGCCGTAGCGTTTGATGTCCGCCTGGTTGGTGACCAGGATACTGATGTAGCAGCGGATGCGCTCGGCGGGCGATTCCGTCTCTTCCTCCCAGCGGGCCAGCATCGCCCGCCGGTCGGCCAGGCGCTGCTCGATCACCGCCGCCAAGATCTCGTCCTTGGTCTTGAAGTAGTAGTAGAAATTGCCGCGCGAGATCCGCACTTCATCGGCGATGTCGGCGAAGGAGGTGTGGTCGTAACCCTGCCGGTAGAACAGCCGGTCGGCGGCCTCGACGATCTGCTCGCGGGTGGTCTTGTCGCTCATTATCTCGCCTCCCGTCCGGCGGCACCCCGGTCTCAGGCCGCCGCCACGTACGCGCTTCGGTAGGTGGGATAGTCGGTATAGCCCGCTTCGCCGCCGCCGTAGAAGGTCGTGCTGTCGGCCTCGTTCAGGGGCAGGTTCTCCCGATAGCGGCGTACCAGGTCCGGATTGGCGAGGAAAGGCGTTCCGAAGGCGATGAGGTCGGCCGCGCCGTCGCGCAGCGCCGCCCGGGCTCGGTCCAGGTCGTAACCGTTGTTGGCGATGTAGGGGCCGTCGAACTTCGTGCGCAGGGCGCGGTAGTCCACGGTGCCGGCCCTGGTCAGCATGTCGCCTTCCAGGACGTGCAGGTATGCCAGGCCGCGCGGATTGAGCTGGCCCACGAAGTATTCGAAGTGCCCTTGGGGATCGGAGTCCGACATGCCGTTGAAGGCGTTCTCGGGTGTCAGGCGCAGGCCCACGCGTGCGGCCGGCCAGACCTCGCAGACCGCCTCCAGGACCTCGTTCAGCAGCCGCATCCGGTTCTCCACGCTGCCGCCGTAGGCGTCGCCGCGCCGGTTGCTGCCGTCGCGCAGGAACTGGTCGATGATATAGCCGTTGGCGCCGTGCACTTCGACGCCGTCGAAGCCGGCGCGCCGGGCCATTTCGGCGCCGTGGCGGAACTGCGCCACGATATCGCGCACTTCGTGGGTTTCCAGGGCGCGCGGCGTCACGAAGTCCTGCATCCCGCTATAGGTCACCGCCTGACCCGCCGGGCGCAGCGCCGAAGGCGCGACCGGGGGCGTAGCGTCCGGCTGCAGGCTGGGGTGTGAGATGCGCCCGCAGTGCTGTAGCTGAGCGAAGATACGCCCGCCGGCGGAGTGGACCGCATCGGTGAGGGTCAGCCAGCTCGCCGCCTGGGCGTCGGTGAAGATGCCCGGCGTGAAAGGATAGCCGATGGCCTGGGCCGAGACCGGCGCAGACTCGGTGACGATCAGCCCGGCGCTGGCGCGTTGCTGGTAGTAGGTCGCCATCAGCGGCGGCACCACGCCGTCGGCGCCGGCGCGGTTGCGCGTCATCGGCGCCATGACCATACGGTTGCTGAGAGTCAGATCGCCCAGTTGAACGGGGGCGAAGAGGTCTGCGGCCATGAATTTCTCCCGGGGGTCCGATAAGGATATTAGGACAATTGTCCAAATTCTAATCCTATAATTAGGACGACCGTCCAAACCTGTCAAGGGGGTGGGCGTCAACCGCGAGGCGATGGCGCTACGACTGGAACACGGTCCCCGCGCCGGCGCCGCGCGCGCGGGCCACGGCCAGGGTGGCGATGGCGGTGTCCTGTACGCCGGTGCCGGTGAGGTCGCAGAGCACGCACTGCCGGTCGTTCTCGCGGCCCGCCTTGCTGCCGGCGATGATCTCGCCCAGTTCGGGGAAGGCGGCGTGGGCGTCGACCTTGCCGGCCTCGATGGCGTGGTGCAATTCGCCCAGCAGGCGCACCTGGCTCAGGCGGTCGCAGACGTAGACGTCGGCGGCCGCCAGGGCTTCCGCCGCGATTTCGTTTTTGTAAGCGGCATCGGAGCCCATGGCGATGAAGGTGAGGCCCGGACGCAGGTGGTCCGCATCGATCAGCGGCTTGTTCGACGGCGTGGTGGTGATGACCACGTCGCTCTGCGCGCAGAGGGCGGCGATGTCGTTACAGGCACTGATCGGGATGCCCAAGGCCTCGGTCATCTCCTGGGCGCAGGCTTCGGCGTTGCCGCCGTCGCGCGCCCAGACCAGGGCGCTCTCCAGCGGGCGCACGAGGCTCAGCGCCTTAAGCTGCAGGCGCGCCTGCACCCCGGCGCCGACGATGCCCGCTGTCCTCGCGTCCTTGCGCGCCAGCCAGTCGGCGGCGACGCCGCCTGCCGCCGCCGTGCGCAGTTCGGTCAGGTAGCCGTTGTCCAGCAGGATGGCTTCCACCAGCCCGGTCTTGGCGCTGAACACCACCATCAGGCCGTTGAGGCTGGGCAGGCCGATCTTGGGGTTGTCGAAGAAGCCGGGGCTCATCTTTATGGCCAGGGAGTCGAGGCCCGGCACGTAGGCGGTCTTCACGTCGATCTCGCCGTTGGCCTCGGCGATTTCCAGATGCAGCACCGGCGGCATGATCACCGGCTTGGTGGCCAGCGCCTTGAAGGCGTCTTCGATGCAGCAGACGATGTCGCGGTCCAGGCTCAGCAGATCGCGCAGATCGGACTCGCTGAGGATGCTCACGTCAGGCATGGCGTCGGTCCTTGTTTGCCCTGCCGGACGCCTGCGCCTGGCGTTCGGCCAGCAGGTCCGGGTTCTCGCCGGCGGCGATGCGCTGGTGCAGGGTCATGTCGATGTTGCCGCCGCTGAGCAGCGCGACGGTGACGCCCCACTCGGGCCGCGGCGGGCCGAGCAGTGCGGCGATGCCCACGGCGGCGGCGCCTTCGATCACCTGGCGCTCCTCGGCATAGGCGTGGCGGATGGCTTCGGCGATCTCCGCCTCGCCGACCAGCAGCACCTCGTCGACCAGGTCGCGCACCATGGCGAAGGTGTGGCGGTTGTTGAGGCCGATGCCGCCGCCCAGGGAGTCGGCCAGGGTCGGCAGTTCCTCGACGGAGACGGGCTCGCCGGCCTGCAGGCTTTCGTGCATGGCCGCGCCGCGCTGCATGGAGATGCCGGCGACGCGGATCGAGGGCTTCATCGTCTTGGCCGCCATGGCAATGCCGGCGATGAGGCCGCCGCCGGATAGAGGCACCAGCAGAGTCTCGGCCTCCGGCAGATCCTCCAGCATCTCCAGCCCGAGCGTCCCCTGACCGGCGATGATGTCGGCGTGGTCGAAGGGCGGCAAGGAAACCATGCCCTCTTCGGCCACCAGCCGGTCGACCTCGATCTGGGCATCGTCTTGGGAGAGGCCGACGATGCGGGCTTCGGCGCCCAGGGCCTCGATCGCCTCCACCTTGTTGGCCGGCACCAGTGAAGACATGCAGACGATGCAAGGGATGCCCGCCGCGCGCGCCGCATGGGCCAGGGCGCGGCCGTGGTTGCCGGTCGAGGCGGCGACCACCCCTTTGGCCCGCTGCGCCTCCGGCAGCGCCAGCACCGCATTGGTCGCGCCGCGCAGCTTGAAGGCGCCGGTGATCTGCTGGTGCTCGCACTTCAGGTGGACCGGCGCGCCGTGGCGGGCGGTGAGGCTGGGCGAGGCGATCAGCGGCGTGTGGCGCAGATGGCCGGCCAGGCGGCGGCGCGCGGCCAAGGTGTCGGCCAGTTGCGGGTGTTTCAACGGCGGAGGCTTCAACGGTTGATCCGGGCCGGCCATAGGGCACCTTTCCTCGGGGTCTTTCTATTGGATCCGCTGCGGCCCCAGCGGCTCGCGAAGGAAAAGGCTTAACACAGGCCGAACGGCGATTGAAACCCGGCCGCCGGACTTCGGCTCCCGTCGCCCCGCCGCTTCGCTGCGCCGTAGCAGTTTAGGAAAGCCCCGCTTTCCGCAGCGCGCCGACGAAATGGTCGCGGTCCACCGGGTCCTTGAAGGGAAAGGCCTTCGAAATGGCGGTCAGGGAGAAGTCCGGGTTGAGGATATGCACCTGCTCGGCTTCCCAGCCGGCGTCGTCCATGCGGCCTGCCTGGGCATAGGCCGCGGCCAGCCAGATGTGCAGGCGCTCGGAGGAGGGATTGCTCTCGATCCCGGCGAGGAAGGCCTCGATGGCCTTGTCGTAGTCGCGCAGCACGAAGTAGGCCTGTCCCAGGTGGAATTGATAGTTGAAGGGGTGGTGCGGATTAAGCCGCATGGCCTGTTGCAGGCGCGCGACGCTCTCTGCCGGGCGGCCGGCGTAGTAGAACAGCGTGGCCATCAGCACATGGGCGTTGGCGTAGTTGGGATCCAGCGCCAGGGCCTTTTCCACCTCCACCATGGCCTTGATCTCTTCGCCGCGCTCGCGGAACACCAGGCCGGTGATGAAGTAGGACAAGGGTATCGCCGGATCGGCGGCGATGGCGCGATGCGCCTCCGTCTCGGCGCGCCGCAGCGCTGCCCCGCGGTCGCCGGCCCAGCCGTTCGCCGCGTCGAAGACATGGGTCCAGGCCAGCATGGCGTGCGCCATGGCGAAGCCGGGGTCCTGCGCCACCGCGTCTTCGAAGAACGCCCGGGCCTTGGCGTTTTCCGCCTTGTTTCGATAGAGGTAGAAGTGCTGCCGGCCGAGTTGGAAGGCCCGGTAGGCCGCGGCGCTGGAGGTGCGCACCACCAGCAGGCGTTCGCTCTCGCCGGCGCCGGTCCTGCCCGTCAGCAAGGGCATCACGGCTTGCAGCACCTTGTCCTCTACGTCGAAGATGCCCCCCGCGGCACTGTCATAGCTTTCCGCCCAGCGGTGGCTGCCGTCCCTGGCGTCGACCAGTTGCACGTTGATCCGCAGGTCCGCCCCCTTGCCGCGCAGGGTACCGTGCAAGATGTAGTCCACGCCCAGGCGCCGCGCGATCTCCCGGTAGTCGAAAGTGTCTTCCTTGTAGAGGAAGGCGGAATCGCGGGCGATGACCAGCAGGTCCCGTGACTTCGCCAGCGCCGTGGTCAGATCGTCGGTCAGGCCGTCGGCCAGAAGCTCCCGGCTGTCGAGCGCGTCGAGCGGCTGGAAAGGCAGGACGACGACGGCGTTTCGTGCGGGGAGCGGGTCGGAGGCCTCGGGTCGGCTGTCGCGTTGGGCGGTCCACAGCAGGCCCGCCGCGGCGACGGCCAGCAGCACCGCCGCAGCCGCCGCGCGCCGCGGTCCGCTGCCGGGGCGGCCGGAGACGGGGGCGGCGGCCTCGGCCCGACCCGCCGTTTCCAGGCCGGGCTGCGGCGCCGCCAGCAGGCGGTAGCCGCGCTTCGACAGGGTTTCGATGATGCGCGGCTCTTTCGGGTCGTCGCCCAGCGCCTTGCGCAGCTTGAAGATGATGCTGGTGAGCGCGTCGTAGCCGACGACGCGGCCCTGCCAGACTGCGTCCTCGATCTCGGATCTCGAGACGACTTCGCCGGGGCGGCCGGCAAGAAAGGTGAGGACTTTGATGGCTTGCGGCTGCAATCGGACGTCGCGGCCGCCGCCTTGGATCCGGCCGCTCGCCGGGTCCACACGGCAGTTCCCGATCCGGTAGGGTTCTCGAAGATCGATGAAACCGGACTGGCTTTTCATGGTCACCCCCCAAGCCCCGGACAAGGGATGGTTGAGGTCGGAACCAATAAACTACTGATTTTCAATAGTAATCAAAAAGACAGAATAAAACCAGCAAATCGTCATAACTTCCGCGCCGCGCCGCCCTAGCCTCGGCTCCGTCATTGGCGAACCAGGTGGAGGGAGCAGCGAAAATGGAACGCAGAGTCTTTCTTCAAGGTGCCGCGGCCTGCGGTCTCGCGATGCTTGGCGGAGCGGTCTTGCCCGCCGTGGCGCGGGGCGCCGCGGCGACGGCTTTCGACGCGCGCCGCGAGGACGAAGTCCTTTCCCTGCTGTTTCCCGGGCTGCGTCCACGGCCGAGCGCTTCGGTGGAGTTGAGCGTCCCCTATCTTGCCACGCCGGGTCAGGCGATCATGGTCCGGGCGGCCTATCGCCGCGAGCCGGTACAGGGGCTCGCGATCACGGCTCCGAAGGCCGGGCGGCCCCTCGTCGCCCTAGCGGTCTTGCAGAACGCGGCCGGCGCCTTCGGCCTGCGGATGCGCCTGGAGCGCAGTTCGCCGGTCGTCGCCTATGTCCTGACCCAGAGCGGCCTCTATTCGGCCGCGCGCCGCGTCAAGGTGACCTATGGCGGTTACGGCATGGGCTTCGGCCAACGCGAAAAGTGGGGAGGCTGATCATGGAAAAGACGACGCGGATGAGGCTGCGGCGGCAGGGTTCGCTGAACGAGGTTCTGGTTCTCGTGCGCCATCCCATGACTGCCGCCGGCAGTGGGTCCGAGGACGGCGGCTGCATCGAGAAACTGTCGTGCCGCTGCAACGGCGCGGCCGTGGCCGAGGTCTATACCGGCGCCAACGTGGCCGAGAACCCGCTCTTCGTCCTGGCCGTGGAGGAACTCCGCTCCGGCGACCTGCTGGAGGTCTGCTGGCGCGACAGCGGCGGCGGCCGGGGGCAGGCGGCCTTGCTGGCCGACTGACCTTGACGGTGCCGGGGTCGGGACTCCGGCCGTTGGGCCGGGACCGGGGTTCACGCCGGCCGGGCGCCGGGGCGAGGCGCGCTTTCCCTCACAGCCTGCCGCTTGCGGTCAGGCGGTGCAGCAGCCGCTTCAGCGACCGCCGCTCACTGACGTTCAGGGGGGCCAGCAGCAGCTCCTCGGCCTCCAGGATGTGCCCGCGCAGGGCGGTGAAGAAGGCGGTGCCCGCCGGTGAGAGCGAATAGCCGGCGCGCCGGCCGTCGTGGTCCTGGCTGCGCTTCACCAGGAACCCTGCTTCCAGCAGCGGCTTGACGGCGGTGGTGACGACCGAGGGTGCGGTCACCATGCCTTCGGCGAGTTCGCCATGGGTGAGTCCGGGGTTGAGCTCCACCAGCTCCAGGATGCCGTACTGCAGCGGCGAAAGGCCGCTGCCGTCGAAGGCCTTGGCAAAGGCCTGCTGGCTGCGCAGATGGCTGCGCCGGAACAGATGGCCCAGGGTGTCGTGCAGCAGGCCGCTGCGCAGCGGCCCCTCGTGCTTTGCCGCGCCGCTCTTGCTCATGCCGCGCCTTGAGGGAGTTGCACGATGGAGGGACGGCCGTTCAGCGCGTCCTTGTCGAAGCCGGCCAGTTTTTTGTACGTGGCGGCGGTGTCTTCCAGCTCCTTCGGCGACAGCACCTCTTCGATGCGCCGGAAGCCGTCGGGCGCCAGCTCCTCGACCCGCTGCATCACCTGCTCGGGGCCGTTCTGGCGGTTGGCCAGCACGATCTTGGCGGTGGCCGGGCGGCGCTCGGCCTCATAGGACGCCAGGGCCGCGGGCGTCTCTCCCTGGATGAGGATTTCGCGGGTCAGCACCCGGGCGTCGAGGATCGCCTGGGAGGCACCGTTGGAGCCGATGGGGTACATGGCGTGCGCCGCGTCGCCCAGCAGCGTCGCCCGTCCTTCGGTCCAATGCGGCAGGGGGTCGCGGTCGACCATGGGATACTCGTAGATCGCGTCGGCGGCGCGGATTAGCGCCGGCACGTCGAGCCAGTCGAAGACCCAGTCCTCGAACTGCGGCAGGAAGTCGGCCGGGTTGCCGGGACGGTTCCAGTCCTCGCGGCGCCAGCCGTGGTCGGCGGTGAACTTGCGCTCGGCGATGAAGTTGATGAGCGCCTTGCCGCCGGTATCCGGTCCCGACAGTGGATAGCAGACGAACTTCTGGAACTCGTGCCCGGCCATGATCATAGAGCGCCCGGTGAGGTAGGGCTTCGCGCGCGCCGTGCCGCGCCACAGGATGGCGCCGTTCCAGATCGGCGCGCCCTCGCCGGGGTAGAGGCGGCGGCGCAGGCTGGAGTGGATGCCGTCGGCGCCGATCAGCAGGCTGCCCTCGGCCGTGCCGCAGCGGGCGCCGGTCTTCTTGTCGATGAAGCCGGCGGCGATGCCCTTGTCGCTCTGCTGCCAGTCGTCCAGGTGCCGGCCGGCGACGATGTTCTCCGCGCCGATGCGCTGCTTGGCGGCTTCGAACAGCATCATCTGCAGCTGGCCACGATGGATGGAGATCTGCGGCCAGCGGTAGCCCGCGGCCTCGCCGCGCGGCTCCGACCAGATGAGTTGGCCGCGCTTGGAATAATAGGCCAGCTCGGCGGTGCGCAGGCCCAGGCGGTCCAAGCCGGGCAGCAGACCCAGCTCGTCCAGCTCGCGCACCGCGTGGGGCAGCAGGTTGATGCCGACCCCCAGCGGCCGGAGCTGGGCGGAGGTCTCGAAGACCTTCACCGGCACTCCGGCCTGATGCAGGGAGAGGGCGAGGGTCAGTCCGCCGATGCCGGCGCCGGCGACGAGGACGGTCATGGCGGTCCTCCCTCCACCGTTCCGGGCGGCCTTACTCGGCGCCCGCGTACTCGGCGATCAACGCCTTGGCATCGGACACCATGGCGGCACCGTCATAGCCCTTGGCGTTCATCTCCTCGATCCACTGGTCGGCCAGCGGCGCCGCCGCCGCCTTCCAGCGGGCCACCTCCGCTTCGTCCAGGGTGATCATCTTGTTGCCCGACTTCTTGGCGATGGCGATGCCGGGGGCGTCGCCCTCGTCCATCACGCGGCCGACCCATCTGGAGGTCTCGAGGCCGGAGTTGGCGTCGATCACGGCCTTGAGGTCGCCGGGCAGGGAGTCGTACTTGGCCTTGTTCATGGCGAAGACGAAGGTCGAGGTGTAGAGCCCGCGCGGCCCTGCGAAGTCGGTGTGGCTGTCGACCAGTTCGGCCACCTTCAGCGGCGCCGTCACCTCCCAGGGGATCACCGTGCCGTCGATGACGCCCTTGGAGAGGGCTTCCGGCATGGCCGGCACCGGCATGCCCACCGGCGTCGCGCCCAGCGCCGACAGCAGGGCGTTGGCCTGGCGCGTCGGGCCGCGCAACTTCAGGCCCTGCATGTCCTCCAGCTTGGTGACGCCGTCACCCTTCACATGCAGCAGGCCGGGGCCGTGGACATGCATGGCGATCAGGTGCACGTCCTTGAACTCGTCGGTCAGGTACTTTTCGTAGAAGCGCCAGGCCGCCTGCGAGGTGGCCTCCGCGCTGGCCGGCATGAAGGGCAGCTCGAAGGCCTCGGTGCCGGGGAAGCGGCCGGGGGTGTAGCCGGGCAGGGTCCAGACGATGTCGACCACGCCGTCGCGGGCCTGGTCGTAGAGCGCCGGCGGCTTGCCGCCCAGTTGCATTGCCGGGTAGAGCTCGAACTTGATGCGCCCGCCGGACTCCTTCTCCACCTTTTCCGCCCAGGGGGCGATGAAGTTCTTCGGCACCGGGGCCTGCGGCGGCAGGAACTGGTGGATACGCAGGGTGACTTCCTGCGCGGCGGCCGGGCCGGCCGGGCCGGCGAAGGCCGCCGTGGCGACCACGGCGGTGGCGCAAAGGGTCTTGAAAAACGACGTCATGGTGTCTCCTCCCGGAATGTCCCGGACCTTTAGGCCGGGCTCTCTATTATTGTTTACTATGTAAACTTATTGGCGCTTCCCCGGTCAAGCCTCCCGGTCCGGCGCGTCGTGCCGTGGGATCGAGGGCGTGGGATCTAGTAGGGCAGGCCGACATAGTTTTCCGCCAGCATCGTCTGGGCGGCCTTGGAGCCGGCCAGGTAATCGAACTCGGCGCGCTGGATGCGGTCGCCGAAGCCCTCGTTCTCCGGAAATCTGTGCAGCAGCGAGGTCATCCACCAGGAAAAGCGCTCGGCCTTCCAGACCCGCGCCAGGGCGCGCGCAGAGTAGCCGTCGAGGCCGCCGGCCTCGCCCTTCTTGTACCAGTCGATGAGTGCGCTGGAGAGGTACTGGATGTCGGAGGCGGCGAGGTTCAGACCCTTGGCGCCGGTCGGCGGCACGATGTGGGCGGCGTCGCCGGCCAGGAACAGCCGGCCCCAGCGCAGCGGCTCGGCAACGAAGGATCGCAAGGGTGCGACGCTCTTCTCTACCGCGGGTCCGGTCACCAAGCGGGCGGCGACCTCGGCGGGAATGGCCGACTTCAGGCGCTCCCAGAAGCGCTCGTCGGACCAGCCGTCGGGGCTCTCGTCGGCCTTCACCTGCACGTAGTAGCGGCTGAGCTGCGGGCCGCGCAGGGAGCAGAGGGCGAAGCCGCTGTCGTGGCGGGCGTAGATCAATTCCTCGTTCACCGGCGGCGTTTCCGAAAGCACGCCCAGCCAGCCGAAGGGGTAGACCCGCTCGAAGGTTTGCAGCACGTCGCTGGGAACGCACCGGCGGCTGATGCCGTGGAAGCCGTCGCAGCCGATGACGAAGTCGCAGTCCAGCCGCTCCTCGGCGCCGTCTTTCGTGAAGGTCAGGTAGGGTGCGTCACTCTGAAGGTCGTGCGGCGTGACGTTCTCGGCCTCGTCGATGACCGCGCCGTCCAGGGCGTCGCGGGCCTCGTAGAGGTCGTGGGTGACCTCGGTCTGGCCGTAGACCATGACGGTCTTGCCGCCGGTCAGCCCCTCCAGGTCGATGCGCAGCCGCTCTTCGTAAAAGGCGATGTTGACGCCGCTGTGGATCTGGCCTTCGCGGTCCATGCGCCGGGCGATCCCGGCCTGGCGCATGAGATTCTGGAAGCCCTGCTCCAGCACTCCGGCGCGGATTCGCCCCAGTACGTGGGCGCGGCTGCGCCGCTCCAGCACCACGGAGGAGACCCCCTGCAGATGCAGCAGTTGCGAAAGCAGCAGGCCCGACGGCCCGCCCCCGATGATTCCAACCTGGGTCCGCATCCCTGGCGATCTGTCCTTTCCGGACAACTTCGTCTATTTTGGGGCATTACAACGCCTCCTGCGGGGTGGGCGGAAGGGAGACTTCAGACCGATTCCTGGACAGATCGAACATCAGGCGCGCTGGGGCGAGGAGGCGGGAATTCCCAACTTCGCCCTCTACGGCGAGGCTCCGGGGCGCCAGGGGGACGGGGCCGGGCGGGCCCCCTTTCCCGACGTGCTGCATTGCGAGTCGATCCCGGCCCGGGCCAGCCTGCACGACTGGCGGATTGCACCGCACCGGCATCACAACCTGCACCAGTTTTTTTGGATCGAAGCGGAAGGCGGCGAGGCGACGCTGGAGGGCCGGAGCTACGTTCTGGCCCCCTCGGCGGCCATTTCCCTGCCGCCGATGAGTGTGCACGGCTTCCATTTCCGGCCGGGGACGCAGGGCTGGGTCGTCACCTTGCCGGTGGCGACCCTGGCCCAGCAGCTCGCCGACGCGGCGCCGCTGCGCGCGGCCTTGGCGCGCACGGCGCTGTTGCGGCCGCCGCTTGCCGAGCCGGAGCGGACCCCGCAGTGGATCTTCGAGGCGGTGGCGCGGGAATACGCCGGCGGCGGCCTCGGCCGCGCCCAGGCCCTGGCCTCCCTAGCCGGGTTGCTGGCCACCTGGTTCGCGCGGGCTTTGGCGCAGGAGGCGGCACGCGACGGCGCCGCGCCGCTGGCGGGGGCGGACCTGCTGGGCCGCTTCCAGGTGCTGGTGGAACGGGACTATCGCAGCCTGCGGACCCTGGCCGACTATGCGCGCGATCTGGGGGTGACGCCGACGCACCTCAGCCGGGTCAGCCGGGCGACGACCGGCGTCCCGGCCTCGCAGCTCATTCTGGAGCGGCGCCTGCTGGAGGCGCGCCGCGCGCTGGCCTATACCACCATGCAGATCGCGGAGATCGCCTACATGCTGGGCTACAGCGATCCGGCCTACTTCGCCCGGGTCTTCGCCAAGGCGACGGGGGAGCCGCCGAGCGCTTTCCGCGCAAGGATGACGGCGCTGTAGCTCGGGCGGGGCCGGACCTGGGCGCCGGCTGCAAAGACTTCGCGGGTTAGGCTCGAGGCTCGGGAGCCAGGCTCTGCAGCGGCCATTGGATCGAGACGGTGGTGCCGCGGCCGGGGGCGCTGTCGACCGAGAGGCGGCCGCCCAGAAGTTCGACCAGCTTCGTGCAGATGTAGAACCCGAGCCCGGTGCCCCGTTCGCCGCGCAGCGCGGTGGCGCTCCCGTCGGCAAGGAAGGGCTCGCCGATCTTGGCGACGAGGTCCGCCGGCATGCCGACGCCGTTGTCGCGCACCGAGAATTCAAGCTGCTCGCCGTCCGCCAGGCGCCATCGCAGGTCGATCGCGCCGCCGCTGTTGGTGTGCTTGCAGGCGTTGGAGACAAGATTGTTCATGATCTGGATCAGCGCCCGCCGGTCGGTGACGATGGTCGGGGCGCCCTCGGGCGGAACCGAAACGGTGATCCGCAGATCCTTGTGCAGGGAGAAGGGGGTGAAGGCCGCCACCACTTCGTTCGTCAGTTCGATGGGGTCGAAACGCTCGGGCTTCAGGCTGTACTTGCCGCTGTCCAGCTTCGCGGTGTCCAGGATGTCGTTCACGATCGAAAGCAGCAGCTTGCCGGCCTTGTGGATGTTTCCCAGGTACTCCCGATAGGTCTCGTTGCCGAAGGGGCCGCTCACTTCGCGGAGGATCATTTCCGAGAACCCGAGGATCGCATTGAGCGGCGTCCTCAGGTCGTGACTGATGTTGGCCAGGAACTCCGATTTACTGCGCGCCGCGGCTTCGGCCCTTTCCATGGCCTCGCGGAGGATCCCTTCCTTGTGTTTGATTTCCGTGATGTCGACCTGGACACTGACGAATCCGCCGCGGCTCATTCGCCGGTCGGTGGTCTTCAGCCAGCGGCCGTCTTTGAGCTGGACGATGAAGGATCCTTCCAGCTTGCTCCGGTATTCGGCCTTGCGCTGAAGATAGTCTTCTCCGCCGCCGTATTCGTCGCCGACGACAACGTGCCCTCTTGCGACGTCGATCCGCCCCAGTTCGGCGAAATGGACTCCCGGCCGGGCTTCGTCTTCGCTGTAGCCGTAGAGCTCGCGGAATTTGCGGTTGCAGGTGACCAGCCGTCCGTCGGCGTCGTAGATCACGATCGCTTCGGATACGGCTTCCAGCGCTTCGGCGAAAAGGGCGCCGTCGTGCGCCACTTCGAGTTGGTTGCGCAGGGCGTGACATTCCGCACGCAGGTCTTCCGTCGTACGATGATCGGTCTCGTCGTCGTCCGTCGGGTGACTGTCGACGCGCGCCTCCGCGGCGGCGCCGGAAAGTCCATGCGAAGTGGAACCCGCCATGCGGTGAGCTGCTGCCGTCTTCCCGTTTTCGTCGGCGGCGGTGTGCCGCCAGTTCCGAAAATCTACACCCAATAGATGCAGTTAAGCGATGAAAGAATGGTTAAGTTGATTTTTCCGGCCGTCTTCGGAAAAGCGGCCCGAGGCGCGCTCGGGCGTGAATCTACCTGAGCTTCCTCACCGCCGCGCGGGACCATTGGGGGGCGATGCGGGCGAGCCTTCAATAGAGCAGGCGGACCAGCCCCAGGGTGATGCCCGGGAAGACGATCAGGATCGCGATGCGGATCACGTCGCTGAGCACGAAGGGCAGGGCGCCGCCGTAGGTGCGCGGCAGCGGCACGTCGGGCGCCATGGAGTTTATGACGAAGAGGTTCATGCCCACCGGCGGCGTGATCAGGCCGACTTCCACGGTTATCAGCACCACGATGCCGAACCATAGGGCCATTTCCTCGGCGGGAAGGCCGAAGTCGAGGGCGGAGACGATGGGGAAGAAGATGGGAATGGTCAGCAGGATCATGGACAGCGAATCCATGACGCAGCCGAAGATCAGGTAGCAGACCAGGATCAGCGCCAGCACCAGCCAGGGACTGACTCCCAGGGTGGCGACCTGGGCGGCGGTTTCCTGCGGCAACTGGGAAAAGGCGAGGAAGCTGTTGTAGACGACGGCGCCCAGCACGATGAAGAAGATCATGCCGGTGGAAATGGCGGTGCCGGTAATCGACTCGCCGAGACTGCGCCAGGTCAGGCCGCCATTGATGAGCGCGATCAGCCCGGTGCCGGCGGCGCCCACGGCCGCGCCCTCGGTGGGCGTGAACCAGCCCAGGTAGATGCCGCCGATGACCAGCACGAAGATCAGCAGCACCGGCCAGACGGCGGCCAGGGCCGAAAGACGCTCGCTCAGGTCCGCCGGGTCGCGGTGGCCGGCGGCGTCGGGTTTCAGGCGCACGTAAACGGCAATGGTGATCATATAGCCCAGGGCGGCAAGCACGCCGGGCACCAGGGCGGCGATGAACAGCTTGATGATGTTCTGCTCGGTCAGGATGGCATAGATCACCAGGACCACCGAGGGCGGGATAAGGATGCCCAGGGTGCCGCCTGCGGCCAGGCAGCCGGTCGCCAGGGCGCCGGAGTAGCCGTAGCGCCTGAGCTCCGGCAGGGCGACCTGGCCCATGGTGGCCGCCGTGGCCAGCGAGGATCCGCAGATGGCGCCGAAGCCGGCGCAGGCGCCCACGGCGGCCATGGCGACGCCGCCCCGGCGATGCCCGAGCCAGGTCTCCGCCGCCTTGAACAGCGACTTGGACATGCCGCCGCGCGTGGCGAACTGTCCCATCAGCAGGAACAGCGGCACGATGGAGAGGGAGTAGTTCGAGAAGGTGTCATAGGTCAGCGACTTCAACTGCGCCAGGATCGGCGTCCAACTGCCGGTGACCAGCCAGGTGCCGAAGAAGCCGACCATCAGCATGGCGAGGCCGATGGGCAGGCGCAGGAAGATCAGCGCCAGCAGCAGCGGGAAGGACCAGAGGCCGATTTCCAGGGCGCTCATCGCTCCGAGATCTTCCGCAGGCCGTGAGTCTTCCCGGCTTCATGCAGGCTGCGCGCGACGGTGTAGGCACAGACCAGGGTGAAGACGCCGGCGCCCAGCAGGGTGGCCGCGTAGCCCCACCAGGCCGGGAACTGAAGAATGAAGGTGGTTTCGCCGTAGGAGCGCTTGTCGAGCATGCCTGCGTAGAGCCGCCAGCTCAGCACCGCGGCGGCGCCGGTCATCAGCAGGTTGGCGATCACGTCGATGACGGCATTGGTGCGCCGCCCGGCCCGCGACAGAAACAGATCGACCGTGACGTGGCCGCGGTGAAACTGGCAGAGCGGCAGAAATGCCAGCACGGCAAAGGCGGTGCCGGCCTCCACCAACTCGAAATCGCCTGGGATCGGCCCCAGGCCCGCGAAGATGAGGCCGCGGCCGACGATGCTGATGACGGTCAGGGTCAGCACCGCGATCAGCACGACGCCGCCGAGCATCGCGGTCCAGAACGCGACGCGTTCGACGGCCCGGTCAATCTTCGATCGCATAAGGTTGGCCCCCAAAAAAACTGCCGTTCCCTTCGGTCCGGAATATTCCCCGCGCCGGAGATGCTTCACCGATCGCCCGCCGCGGGGCGTGGTTTCTTCGCCTCATGCGCCGCTTTTGCCGCTCTCGCGGCGCCATCCTCGAAGGTTCGGCCAGCCTAGTTATAGCCGTGGGCGCGCGCCGGACGGAAGGGGGGCTTCGGGCTTTTTCCCGGATGAATCGAACCTGGGGCGGCCGCTCCGCCCCATCGGCTCCGCCCTTTGCGCCAAGGCCGCCGGCGGTGGCCGCAAGCGAATCCGGTTTGTGCCCCGGCGCGGCGCTGCCCGGCCGCCGCCGCTTCGGGAGCGCGGCGGCAACCCGGGGCCAAGGCCGAAAGGCGCGGGCCGGGGGTTTCGCGCCGCGGCTGAAAGGGTTAAGGAAGAGGGCATGACAGCCGAAGATCCCGAGCCCACTTTCCTGACCACCCGCGAGGTTGCCGAACTTCTGCGCGTGAAGGAACGCAAGGTCTATGACCTGGCGTCTTCCGGCGGCATCCCCTGCCGCAGGGTCACCGGCAAGCTGCTGTTCCCGCGCGCGGAGATCGAGGCCTGGCTGGCGGGCCACGGCGGCGGCGCTGCGCGGCGGCAAAGCGTGCCGGCCAACATCGCGGCGGGGAGCCATGACCCGCTGCTGGATTGGGCGATCCGCGAGTCCGGCTCCGGCCTCGCCACCTTTTTCGACGGCAGCCTGGACGGACTGAAGCGCCTGCAGATGGGCGAGGCGGCGCTGGCCGGCCTGCACGTCTACGAGCCCGAGCGGCATGATTGGAACGTCGCCCATGTGAACGAGGCCTTGGGCGGGGCGCCGGTGGTTCTGGTGGAGTGGGCCCGGCGTCAGCAGGGCCTGCTGCTCAGCAGCTCCTTGGACGGGCAGGTGAGCTCGGTTGCCGGTCTGGCGGGCCGCCGCGTGGTGCGCCGCCAACCCTCGGCCGGGGCGGGTCTGCTGCTCGACCATCTGATGGCGGAAGCCGGGATCAGCGCGCGCGAGGTCGATTTCCTGGCGGAGGTCGCGCGCACCGAGACCGAGGCGGCGGCCTCCGTCGCCTCCGGGCAGGCGGAAGCAGCGCCCGGCCTGCAGGCCATGGCCAGGCAATTCGGCCTCGCCTTTCTGCCGACCGTGGAGGAGCGTTTCGACCTCGCCGTCGACCGCCATGCCTGGTTCGAGCCGCCGTTTCAGCGTCTGCTGGCTTTCTGCCGTTCTTCCACCTTCACCGCCAAGGCGGCGGAGCTGGGCGGCTATGACCTCTCCGGCCACGGCCGGGTGGTCTGGAATGCGCCCTGATCTCATGCCTCCCGGGACCATGAACGGCGAAACCTCTTCGGCCGGGCGCTGGGACAGGCGCTATTCGGCGGCGGCCGAGCCTCCCTTCGGCGAGGCGCCCAACGAATATCTGCGCATGATCGCCGCGCGCTCGGACTTCGCGGTGCGGCGCGTGCTCTCTCTGGCCGACGGCGACGGGCGCAACGGGGCTTGGCTGGCCGCGCAAGGCTGTGCGGTGACGGCTGTCGATTGCTCCGCTGTGGCGACGGAGCGTGCGGTCGAGCTCGATCGGCGGCGCGGGGTTGCCGTGACCCGTATCGTTGCCGACCTCGCGGAGTGGGTTCCGGCGCCGGGCGATGCCTGGGACGCGGTCTTCGTGATCTACCTGCAGGGCACCAGGGGGCTCAGGCTGCGCGCGCTGGAAGTCGCGGCAGGCGCGCTGGCGCCGGGCGGCTGGCTGGTGGTGGAGGGCTTTTCGAAAGCGCAGGCGGGCCGGCCTGACATCGGCCCGGACGATCCCGACCGGCTTTATGATCTTGAGGAACTGCGCGCGGCGGCTTCCGGTCTGGAAGTTGTCGAGGCCCTGGCCGGACGGCTGCGGCTCGACGAAGGTCCCCGGCACCGGGGCGAAGCGGAGGTCGTCCGCTTCGCCGCCCGGCGGCCGGGGTGAGTGACGGGCGGCCGGCGCTGCGGCAGCCCACTTGGCCGGCGCGTCGCGAGCGAGCTGACCGTCGCGGCCGGGGCCCTGACGGTGACGGGCGGGCACCACAGCGTCGATACCGAAGCGGATGCGGCGGCCGACGACCTCGATACGCTCGATATGACCGTCCTGGCGGAGGGCGACATCGTGGAGCTGAAGGCCGAGACCGCCGCGCGGGTCGTGACGCTGAAGCACGGGGTGGGCAACGTCACGCTATAGGGCCCGGACTTCCTGCTGGACAGCGCGGCCAAGCGGATCTTCCTCCAGAAGGTTGGCAGCGCGGCGGTGGAGGTGCTGCGCGCGCCCGGGCCGCAGGTGCAGTGTTTCGCGCCGGTGGCGCTTTTGGGAACCGTCGTCGACATCACCGGCCTTCCTGCCTGGGCGCGGGAGATCGAAGTGATCGCCGTCTCCTGCGCATGCTCGGGGACGGACAATCTGCTTGTGCAGATCGGGGACTTCGGCGGCGTTGAGGTGAGCGGCTACACGGCCGAGAGCGGCCATGTCAGACAGGCCGCGGTCGGCGTGGTCCTGAGCGTTACAAACGGCTTCCCCATCACCCTCGGCTCCGCGGCTTTTGCGTTCTCCGGTATCGTGAATCTGCGATTGCAGGATCCGGCGAGCAACACATGGCAATCGGATCACCAGGGCCGGGTTGATGCGGCGCGGTCGGTTGGCGGCGGCCACAAGTCGCTGACCGCTACGCTGGACCGCTTACGGGTCAAGAGCAGCGGAACCGACATGCTGTCCGGTTCAGTCATCGTTGTCGCGAAGGGCTAGATCAACCGCCTAGAGCAGCGACGAGAAGCTGAGCTTTATCCGCTCGCAGTAGGCTCTTGCATAGGCCCGGGTGAGGTGGACGCCATCGACGGTCATGCCCGGCAGCCCGACCAGCGTCCCGGCCCTGAGCCACGGATGGTAGAGATTGACGATCAGATCGGCGTCTACGGCGTAGAGGATGTGCCGGTTAAAGCGAAGGATACTCCTGGGGTCGAAATAGGCATCGCCCATGGGCTTTCCGGCCTCGACGGGCATCACGAGGAAGAGCGCCACGCGGATGCCGCGAGCCCGTATGGCGTTCACCAGCGCGGTGTAGTCGGCCTCCCAGTTGGCCGTTTCGGTCGAGCCCGCGCGGCTGCGGGCGGCGTCGTTGACGCCGAGCATGATGGTCACTTCGTCGGGCTGCACGCGGTCGAGGATTTCGTCGATGCGGTCGAGGATGGGCCGGACGGTCATGCTGCCGATCCCGCCGTTGATCGTGCCGGCCGGCATCTGGCAATGGGGCTGGCCCCACAGCCCTTCGGTGATGGAGTCGCCCAGGAAGAGATTGATTTCCGCCGCCGGGTCGCCGCTGCGAACGACCTGTGCTTGCGCCTCCATCTGGGCAATACGGATAGCGATGGTCTGATGATATGAGGGCGTCACGGCTTGCGCGGCGCCGGCCAGAAGAAACGCTAACAAGACAAGAAATAGGAGACGCATAGCCACCCTCCAATGTTGAGTGATCGAAAAATATAACACGTAATGCGCGTCTGATGATTGTCTTGAAGAGCGCCTGCCGATCCCAGCCAGGAGGGGCGGCGGGACTTCCACGAACTAGCCAACTGGAACGGGCCAATGAGCGATCCGACGACGCCCCTCGATCTCGACCGGTCTACGACAATGCCGGCGCTCTTCCGGGCCGTGACGCCGCCGCAGTGGGAGGACTTCGTGCGCCGGCGGCCGCGGGCGATCTCCGAGCAGGCCGCGAGCGTGGCGCTGCGGCAGGCCCACGTCGAGCGGCTGCGTGAGCTGGCGGCCATCGGGCGGCGCGCCTACGGACCCAATGGGCCGCGCGCGGATCACTGGAACGACGCGCCGCCTTTCGTCGATGGCGTGCAGACCGCCGGCTTCGATTGCGAGAACCTAGCCCTCTGGGTCCGCCACGTCATGACGGAGGAGTTCGCCGAGTGGCCGCTCGGCGCGGGCCGGCCGGCGATATGCACGCTGCCGGACGGCCGGGCTCACTGCGTCCTCGTGATTGTCGAGGGTACAGGGCTGGGTGACTACATCCTCGGCGCCCAGGCGGAGGAAGACCTGGTGCCCTGGCGATCCCTTGCGGGCTATCGCTGGCACTCGATGTTGCACCGCTTCGACGAATGGCGGCTGATCGCCGCGTGAGACGTTAGGATGCCCGGCCGCTGCAGTCCTGCACGGCCTTCCATACCCAGTCCGGCGCGTCCTTGGAGTCCGGTGGCTGGCGAAACTCGACCGAGACGGTCTGGGCGTCGAGTTGCTGCAACGTGGCGTGGACAGGGTAGGCGAAAGCGAAGATCCGGTAGTTCCCCTGGATCACCGCCGTCTCATTTGGCGCGTCGATGACCTGCCGGAGATCCCATACGTGGGCGTCGGCGCGGCTCCAGGCCTGGGCGATGCAGGCTGAGAGGCTCTGGTAATTGCCGGTGAAGGTACCGCTATACAACGGCTCGGCCTTCTGCACCTCGGCTTGCGTTGCCATAGGCTGGGCGGCGCAGCCCCCCAGGGCGGCCGACAGAGCTAAGGCAACAGCAATGTTGGAGGTATTCATCCTCTACCCTCCGAGTTTCCGGCCCGGCGACCGGGCCATGAACGGTAGAATCGTACTGCTCCCGGTGCAATCTCCGAGGTCACCTCAAAGGAGGTACGGCCTACTGATCCCTGCGCCGGTGGATGGCCACCCCGGCGGCCTTCAGCTCTCTCAGGACGGTGTCCGCTGCGCCGCGCGCACGCTCGGCGTCAAAGTAGGTAATCGAGCCGCGCCGCGCGCTGGCAATGAGATCGACCAGGGCGTCTCGGTTCTTGGGGTTCTCGGGGATAGTCATAGCCGGGTTCTAGCGGCTCTCAGAGACCTGTCAACGGCCCCTCACAGGCCTTTCGGAGCGCTCCTAAAGCGGTCAGAATAGCCGCCATGGCAGCCCTATCGGCCGCTCCAGAAACCAGTGGCGACGACTCCAGGATCAAATGCCGTGCTTCAGCCACTGTCACCCCGACCCTAACCCTCCCCCGTCAAGGGGGAGGGGATACTCTAGTGCATCTTCGGCTCGACAGCCGTCGGTCAAGCCTAGGAGTACCTGTTGTGTATGGCTTCAGCTCATCTTGGCGTTGGGGAAGAAGAGCTGCTTGCCGTCGCGCTTGTAGTCGGCGATGGCGGACTGGCCTTCGTCGGAGAGGATCCAGTCGATGAAGGTCTGGCCCAGGCCGGCCTTCACGTTGCTGCATTTCTCCGGGTTCACCAGAATGACGCCGTACTGGTTGAACAGGCGCTCGTCGCCCTCGACGGCGATCTCGAAGCCGCCCTTGTTGCCGAAGGCGATCCAGGTGGCGCGGTCGGACATGGTGTAGGCGCCCATGCCCACGGAGGCGTTCAGGGTTGCGCCCATGCCCGAGCCGGTCTCGCGGTACCAGCCGCCGCTGTCGGCCGTCGGATCGATGCCGGCGGCCTTCCAGAGAGCGATCTCCTTCTTGTTGGTGCCGGAATCGTCGCCGCGCGAAGCGAAGGGCGCGTTCTTGGCCTTGATCTGGGCCAGCGCCGCGGTGACGTCCTTGCCGCCGGAAATGCCCGCCGGGTCGGTGGCCGGTCCGACGATCACGAAGTCGTTGTACATCACGTCGGAACGGCTGACGCCGTAGCCGGCGGCCACGAACTTCTCTTCCGCCGCCTTGGCGTGCACCAGCAGCACGTCGCCGTCGCAGTTCTGCGCATTCTTGATCGCCTGGCCGGTGCCGACGGCGACCACGCGCACCTCGATGCCGGACGTCTTGCTGAAGATCGGCAGCAGGTGGTCGTAAAGGCCGGAGTTCTGGGTCGAGGTCGTCGACTGGACGACGATGAACTTGTCCTCGGCCTGGGACGGCCCGGTGAAGGCCAGGCCGGCGGCGGTCGCCACGGCGGCGCCCAGAAGCGTCAGGGTGAGGAATGAACGTCTGATCATTAAGCGTCTCCCGTTTTTATAGAGTGATCTGTTTGGGTTCAGAGAAGCAGGCGGCCTTCCAGGTAGGCCTGCGCCGCCGCCGATTGCGGCTGTGCGAAGAAGGTTTCGGCCGGGGCGCGTTCGATCAGTTGGCCGCGATGCAGGAACAGCACCTCGTCGGCCAGCCGCAGCGCCTGGCCGCGGTCGTGAGTGACCATGACGATCTTGACGCCCTCGGCGGCGGCCCGGTCGACCAGCGCCTCGATGGCCGCGGTGGCCTGGGGGTCGAGGCTGGCCGTGGGCTCGTCCAGCAGCAGCAGGTCCGGCTCCGCGGCCAGGGCGCGCACCATGGAGAGGCGCTGCTGCTCGCCGCCGGAGAGCACGCGGGCCGGGCGGTCGGCGATGTCCTGCAACTGGCCGAGGGCGAGCAGCGCGTCCCGCCGCTGAGCCCGCTCGCCGCGCGGCACGCCGTAGGTTTTCAGCGCGTGCATCAGGTTGGCGGCGACCGAGCGGCGCAGCAGGACCGGGCGCTGGAACACCACGGCGACGCGCCGGCGCAGGCCAGCGTCCAGGGGCTGGCCGGCATAAGTCACGCGGCCGGAATCGGGGGTCAGCAGGCCGGCGGTGAGCCGCAGCAGCAGGCTCTTGCCGGCGCCGTTGGGGCCCATGACGATGCTGCGCCGGCTGGGGGAAAGCTGCAGCGACAGGCGGTCGATCAGGGTCTTGCCGCCGGCGGAAAAGCAGACCTCGTGCAGTGCGACCGGCCAGATCGTGGCCGCTCCCCGCGTGCCGGCGGCCGCCTGCGGACCCGCTGCCGCGTCGCCGGCGGTCCGCAGGGCCGCCACTCGGGCCATGTCATGCATAGGCCAGCTTGGCCGCGCTGCCGCGCAGCCCCATGACCAGGCCGTTCACCAGGATGGAGAGGCCGACCAGGATGACGCCCAGGCCCAGCGCCAGCGAGAGGTTTCCCTTGGACGTCTCCAGCGCGATGGTGGTGGTCATCACCCGGGTCACGTGATTGATGTTGCCGCCGACGACGATGATGGCGCCGACCTCGCCCAGGGCGCGGCCCAGGCCGGCGAGCGCGCCGGTCATCAGCGAATAGCGGGCGTCCCACAGCAGGGTGGCGATGACGCCCAAGCGGCGCGCGCCCATGGAGCGCAGCAGCTCGTCATACTCGGCGTGAAGATCCTCCACCACCTGCCGGGTGAGGGCGGCGATGATGGGCGTCACCAGGATCGTCTGGGCGACGATCATCGCCGTGGGCGTGTAGAGCAACTGCAGGACGCCCAGCGGCCCGGCGCTGGACAGCAGGAGATAGACACCCAGCCCGACGACCACCGGGGGCAGGCCCATGAGGGCATTGACCAGGGTGACCAGGGCGCCGCGTCCCGGAAAACGGCCGACGGCCAGGGCGGCGCCCAGCGGCAGGCCGATGGCGCAGGCCAGGGCCACCGCCGAGAGGGTGACGCGCAGCGACAGCACGATGATTTCGATCAGATCGGCATCGCCCGACAGAATGAGAGCGAAGGCCTGGCTGAAGGCGGCCCCGAAATCCTGCATCCGCTGTTCCTCCGTCCTCCCGGTCCGGTTTTTTTTGTATGGATAGTTTGTCGATTTTTCCGGATCGACGGAATTAAAACATACAATGCGAGGCCGCGGCGGACAAGGCGCTTGCCTGGAGGCGCTGGGAGTTTCCGGGGTTTTGCGGCGCGGCCGGAGGGGCCTGCACGAAGGGCGGGGGCACCTGGAAAGGCTGCCGCCGGCCGCTTTTCGGCGCGAGGGCCGCGAAAAGAGGGCCGTGGAAAAATGGATGCGGAAAGAGGGCGGGGGCGGCCGGTTTTCGCCGGCCGCCCCCTCGTGCGGTTGCCCTTTCCCTGCCGCCGTTTACGGCCGCGGGGCGGTAGTTTGTCGCTGGGGCGAAGCGTCGAGCGCCGCGGACAGCCGGTCGGGGGACCCCTGGGCGTAAGCCGGGAGCTTATCCGCGGTGACGAGCGCCATGGCGAAGCCTTGAACCAAGCGGGTCATCGTCATGGGCGCCTCGGCCCCTTGCCCCGGTCGGGGGACCGGAGCCTACTTCTTCGGGGCAGCCGACTTGCCGGTGCCGGCGCCCTTGCTGGGGGCGGCCTTCACCTGGGAGGACGAGCCGCTCTTGCCGCTCGCCGGTTTGCTCGATTTGCCGAATGCCATTTTCATGACTCCATGGGACGGCGACAATTCGCCGCTGCCCGGAACGGTGCGCTTGCCCAATCTATTTAACAAACGAATTTTATTGCGGATTAACATTCGAAAAATCGATAATAGGCCTGGCCTGCCTCGCGGCGGCTTTCGCGGTTAATTTCGAAGGGTGCCTTGGCTTTGGACATCGATCTCGCCCGCACCTTCCTGGCCGTGGTCGACAGCGGCAGCTTCGTCGAGGCGGCCAAGCGCGTCTATGTCACCCAGTCGACGGTCTCGACCCGCATCCGCGTTCTCGAAGATCAGCTTGGCAAGCCGCTTTTCGAACGCAGCAAGGCCGGGGCGATGCTGACCCCGGCGGGGGCGCAGTTCCACAAGCACGCCGTCGCCATGCTTCGCGTCTGGGAGCAGGCGCGGCTCGAGGTTTCGCTGCCGCCGGGCTACCAGGCGGCGCTGACCGTGGGCGGCCAGTACAGCCTGTGGGACGGCTTCCTGCTGGATTGGCTGGCGCGCATGCGGACCAAGGCGCCGGAGGTGGCGATCCGCACGCTGTCCGGCATTTCCTCGGCGCTGATGCAGCGTCTCGTCGAAGGCACCATCGACGTCGGCGTCATGTACACGCCCCAGGGGCGGCCCGGCTTCGAGGTGGAAATGCTGTTCGAGGAAGAGCTGGTGCTGGTCTCCAGCGAACCGCGCCCGCCCGCTGCGCAGGGCGGCAAGCCCGGCGGCAGACTGGGCCGCAACTACATCTACATCGACTGGGGGCCGGAATTTCAGGCGGACCACAGCCTGAACTTTCCCGACATCGTCACGCCCGGCCTTTATATGGAACTGGGCTCCCTGGGGCTGAAGTACCTGCTGCAGAACCGCGCTTCGGCCTACCTGCCGCGCCGCCTGCTGAAGGCCCCGCTGGCCGAGGGGCGGCTGAAGCTGGTGCCTCAGGCGCCCGTCTTTCACTATCCGGCCTACGTGGTCTATCCGTCCGGAGGCGATGCAGAAGTCACCGCACGCGTACTGAAAGCGTTGCGCGCCGTCGCCAAGCAGACGGCCTCCTAGTCCGCCAATTCACATCGAGCGAGGTTGATATCATGTCCTTGAAGCACTTGAACGCCCCCGATGCCGCGCCGGCGCCGCCGGGTGCCCGCTACAGCCACGCCGTGGAGGCGGGCCCTTTCCTCTACGTTACAGGCCAACTGCCGGTCGACCCCGACGACATGGAGGCCCCCATGCCGGAGGCCATCGAGACCCAGACGCGGCTGGTTTTCAAGAACCTGGAACGCATCGTCGAGCATGCCGGCGGACGCCTGGCGGACACGGTTTTCGCGCGGGTCTATCTCACCGACTTCAAGCGCGACTACCCCGGCATGAACAAGGTCTACGCCGAGTACTTTCCAGACGATGCCCGCCTGCCGGGGCGCACCACCGTCGGCGTCACCGCCTTGGCGCGCGACGCCAGGGTAGAGATCGACCTGGTGGTTCACAAAGGCTAGCCGGGGGCGCCCGCCCTTGCCAGAACGCCGGCGCTTGGGCACTCTCGAAGCTTCCCGGCGTCGAAGGAGGCCGCCCCCTTGCGCTTGTCCGTCTTGCTCGCTCCGGGGCGCTTTCCGCCGGCCACATCTTTTCGGACAGGGACAAGCCCATGATCCCGACCCGCGCCATTGCGCTTCTCTTGCTGGTCGCCCTCTTCGGACTGGACGGCCCGCCCCTGCGCGCCGAGGGCCTGGCCAGGCCGGAGGGCGCGGTGGTGGTGACCGTCGCCGGTCAGATCGAGAACGCCAACCGCCCGCCCTTCGATGCGGACAAGGACTTCTTCCTGAAGTATCACGAGCGCAAGTTCGACAAGGCCACCGAGTTCGACATTGCCATGCTGGAAGGACTGGGCATGCAGTCGGTCGAACTGAAAATCGACGCCTGGCCGGAGCCGGTCTACGTCCAGGGCCCCTATCTGCGCGATCTTCTGGCCGCGGCGGGCGCCGCCGGCGCGACCGTCACCCTGGTGGCGTTGGACGGCTACGCCAGCGAGATATCCTGGGCCGAGGTCGAGGCGCTCGATTGGATCGTCGGCCTCCGTCAGGACGGCAAGCCGCTGGGGCTCGGCCAGCGCGGGCCGCTTTGGGTGGTGTATACCTATCCCGACGGCCGGCCGTTGACCGCCGACGACGAATTGCGCTGGCCTTGGGCGACCTTCTACATCGAGATCGAGTAGCCGGTGTTCCGGAGTCCTTCCGGCCGCCGGCTCCGCTGGCGATGCGCGCGCGCCTTTGCCATCCGCTTGGGAACCTTGTGAATGACCACCATCACCACCGCCGAACATCTGGAAGAAATCTACGGCCGGCCCAGCGAAGCCTCGCTGGTCAAAGAGACCGGCCGCATCACCCCGCAGTACCGCGCCTTCATCGAGGCTTCGCCCTTCGTCGCCCTGGCGACCAGCGGTCCCGGCGGCCTCGACTGCTCGCCGCGCGGCGAGCTGGGCGGCGTGCTGCACATCGAGGACGAGCAGACGCTGATGCTGCCCGACCGGCGCGGCAACAACCGCATCGATTCCCTGAAGAACCTGCTGCACGACCCGCGCGTCGCCCTTTTGTTCCTGGTGCCGGGCTCCGGCTCCACCATCCGCGTCAACGGCCGTGCGAAGATCAGCGTCGATCCGGCGCTTCTGGAGCGCTTCGCGGTCAAGGGAAAGGCGCCGCGCAGCGTACTGGTGATCACGGTGGAGACGGTGTTCTTCCAATGCGCCCGGGCCATCGTGCGTTCCGAGCTGTGGAACCCAGAGAACCACGTGGACCCCAAGTCCCTGCCGACCCCCGGCCAAATCCTCGCCGCCCAGAGCGAGGACCGCGTCGGCGGCGCGGCCTACGACGAGGAATGGCCGGAACGGGCGCGCAAGACGCTGTGGTAAGGCTCAGTCCCGCCGCGCTGCCAGCACGCGGTCGATGAAGGTCTCGGCAGCGCCGAGTTGCGCGGCCGGGTCGGCCAGGGCCTGCCAGTCGACGGGCGCCGCCGTGCGCTCGGCGAGAATCTCCATCAGGGGGCGGCCGGAAGCCATCGCCTCCTTGCAGGCCTCTTTCACCAGGGCCTGGGCCTCGGGGCGCGGCATGTGAGCCGAAAGGGCGAAGCTCGCCGCCTCGGCCAGGGCGAGGCCATTGGTGGCTTCGATGTTGGCGCGCATCTTCGCGCGGTCGACCTGCAGGCCCGCCAGCAGGTCCAGCGACTGGCGCAGGGCCGCGCCCGTGGCGACCAGCATCTGCGGCAGGACCAGCCATTCCATCTGCCAGGCGACGCCGTCGCGCTCCTGGGCATGAAACGCCGTCTGCTGCATCTGCCCGGTGAGGCCGGCGACGTGGCGGGCGAGGGAGAGCACGGCTTCGGAGCGCACCGGGTTCCGCTTCTGCGGCAGGGTGGAGGAGCCGCCGCCCGCTTGTCCGTCATGGGGTCCCTCGCGCAGTTCGCCCACTTCGTTCTGGCACAGCAGCAGGACATCGCCGGCCAGCTTGCCCAGGCTGCCGCCGACGAGACCGAGCCAGTTGCCGAGTTCCACCAGGCCGTCGCGCTGGCTGTGCCAGGGCATTGGCGGCGCCGCCAGGTCCAGCTCCTTGGCGAGCTCGGCCTCGACGGCCGTGCCTTGTTCGCCCAGGGCGGAGAGGTTGCCCGCCGCCCCGCCGAAGCTCAGCACTTCCAGGCGCGGGCGCAGTTCGGCGAGACGCGCGCGGTGACGGTCGAGCGGCGCCAGCCAGCCCGCGGCCTTGAGGCCGAAGGACGTCGGCGTCGCCTGCTGCCCGCGGGTGCGCGCCAGCATGACGGTGGCGCGCTCGGCCTCGGCCAGGGCGGCGAGCCTGTCGCCCAACGCGGCAAGCCGCTTGTCGAAGATGTCTAGAATGCGGCGCAGGCGCAGGACGAGCCCCGTGTCCATGACGTCCTGGGTGGTCGTACCCCAGTGCACATAGGCGGCCTCTTCACGACCTAACGCCCTGCGCAGTTCCGCGACCAGGGCCGGCACCGGGATGCCGTCGCGCGCCGTGCCCTCGGCCAGGGCGGCCGGATCGATCTCCAGCTTTTCGGCCACCGCCGCGATGCGCGCGGCGGCGTCTTCCGGGATGACCCCGCTGCGCCCCTCGGCCCGCGCCAGCGCCGCCTCGAAGACCAGCATGGCGCGGATCTGCGCGGCGTCGTCCAGCAGTTCCGCCGTCTCCGCATCGGAGAGCAGCGGGCCCAGGAAGGCGCTGTCGAAGGGCAGGAGGCTCATCGAGGGCTCGTCATACGTCGAAGAAGACCGTTTCGCGGTCGCCCTGCATGTGGATGTCGAAGCGGTAGACCGGCAGGCCTCCGCTCTCGTCCGGCGTCGCGATCAGGGTGTCGCGGCGCTCTGCCGGCACGCTTTGCAGGACCGGGTCTTTCGCATTGACGTCGGCTTCGTCGGCGAAGTAGATGCGGGTGTAGAGATGGTTCAACAGCCCGCGCATGAAGATGATGACGTTGATGTGCGGGGCCTGTTCGTCGTCCACCGCGCCCGGCTTCACGCTGTCGAAGATGAAGCGGTGCTCCGGGTCGCTGCCGGTGCCGCAGCGCCCGAAGCCCTTGAAGGAGATGTTGCCGCGCCCTTTGTTGAAGCTTGGGTCGGCCGGATGGGCGTAGCGGCCCTGCGGGTCGGCCTGCCAGATCTCGATCATGGCGTCGTCCACCGCCTCGCCCTTGCCGTCCAGCACGCGGCCCTCGATGCGGATCTGCCGGCCTTCGACGTCCGGCGAGCGGAGGTCGGCGGAGGCGATGGAGGCCAGCGGGTAGCCGTACTGTTCCGGCGTCAGGCCGTAGGCGAAGTAGGGGCCGACGGTCTGGGAGGGGGTCTGTCCTCCCTTGGTCTTTCCAGGGGTCATGGCTCGTCTCCCCTCCTCAGGCCGTTTCCATGGGGGTTTCCCGCGGGCCGCGCAGCACGATGTCGAAGCGGTAGCCCAGGGCGAAGTCCGGCTCGGTGAGCGAGAGGTCGAACTCGGAGACCAGACGGCCGCGCGCCTTTTCCGGGGTGGCCAGGAAGATCGGGTCCAGGTCCAGCAGCGGGTCGCCCGGGAAGTACATCTGCGTCACCAGGCGGGTGCAGAGGCTGGGCCCGAAGAGCGAGAAGTGTATGTGGTTGGGCCGCCAGGCGTTGGGGTGGTTGCCCCAGGGATAGGCGCCGGGCTTCACCGTATAGAAGCGGTAGACGCCCTGGTCGTCGGTGACGCAGCGCCCGCCGCCGAAGAAGTTGGGGTCCAGCGGCGCGTTGTGCTGGTCCACCTTGTGTACATAGCGCCCGGCGGCGTTGGCCTGCCACACCTCGACCAGCATGTCGGGCTGCGGCCGTCCCAGTTCGTCGACCACCTTGCCGGAGACGATGATGCGCTCGCCCAGCGGCTCCCCCGGCGCTGCGCCGTCCTTGCGGCCGTTCCTGGTCAGGTCGTTGTCGAACTCGCCGAGGGAGTCCTGGCCGAAGACCGGGCCGGTCAGCTCGGAGAGGCTCTGCTTGATCGGGACCAGCGGCTTGGTGGCGCCGCGCAGGTTTGTCGACTTGTAGTCCGGGGCGATGAGCGGGGGGTGCGAGCCCCAGTCGCGCGGTGCGTAGGGTTTGGGGGAGTCGGTCATTTCCGGGTCTCCTGCTTTCCTTCGGTCACGATTTTTCCCCACCCGTTTGTTCCCCGGCCATCTCATCCAGGGTTTGCTTGGCGACCTTGAAGGCCTGGTTGGCCGCCGGCACGCCGGCGTAGACGGCGACGTGCAGCAGCGCTTCCTTGATGTCCTCGGGGCTGGCCCCGGTGTTGGCGGTGGCGCGCACGTGCATGGCGACCTCCTCGAAGTGGCCGCCGGCGGCCAGCAACGCGATGGTGATCATGCTGCGCTCGCGCCGGGTCAGGCCGGGACGCGACCAGACCGAGCCCCAGGCGCCCTCGGTGATGAAGTCCAGGAAGTCGGCGTTGAAATCGCTGCGCCTGGCGTCGGAGGCGGCGACGTAGGCCTCGCCCAGCACCTCGCTGCGGGTCTTGCGGCCGGCTTCCCTGCGCGTTTCATCAGACAAGGCCCTTGCCCTCCGTGAAGTCGAGGATCAGTTCGGCGAGCTGCGCGGGCCGCTCGATGCAGGGCAGGTGCCCGGACCCCGCGATCACCTCGTAGCGCGCGCCGGGGATCAGGTCGGCCATCTGGCGGACCAGTTCCGGCGGCGTCGCGCCGTCCTCCTCGCCGACGACGCAGAGCGCCGGCAGGGCGATTCTCCTGGCCTCTTCGGTGAAGTCGGCGTCGCGGATCGCCGCGCAGGTGCCCAGGTAACCTTCCAGCGGCGTGCGTGTCAGCATGGCGTGCCAGCCCTGCAGGGCGATGGGATCGCTCTCGCGGAATTCTTCGGTGAACCAGCGCTCCAGGATCGCATCGGCGATGCTCGCGATGCCGCCCTCCGCGACGGCGGCCATGCGCTGGCTCCACATCTCCTCCGTGCCGATCTTGTGGGCGGTGTCGCAGAGGATGAGGCCGGAGACCAGCTCCGGGCGGCTGGCGTAGAGCCCCTGGGCGATGAGCCCGCCGACCGAGAGGCCGCAGACGATGGCGCCCTCGACGGCGATGTCGTCCATCAGCGCCGCCAGGTCGCCCACGTGGTCGTCGATGCTGTAGGGGCTGTCGCCCGTCTCCGACAGGCCGTGGCCGCGCTTGTCGTAGAGCACGATGCGGAAGCGCTCGATCAGCCGCGCCACCACGTCGTCCCAGATGCGGAAGTCGGTGCCCAGCGAGTTGGCGAAGACCAGCGCCGGCCGGTCGGCCGGGCCCAGATCCTCCACGTGTAGCACGACACCGTTCAGCGACCTGAAATCCATAAAGCCTTCTCCTCCACCTAATCCTGCTCGCGATGTCGGACCACCGCAGCGCGTGCTTCGAGACGCCCGCCGGTAAGCTTCACAGGGGCGCGGGCTTCTCAGCATGAGGCTCTGTTCTTCGTGCCGCAAGGAACCCTGCCTCATCCTGAGGAGCGGGGCCGGGCGGAAGCCCGGGCGCGCGTCTCGAAGGATGCAATGCGCAGGTGCAGCACCGCGGGAGCAGCCCCACCCCCCACCTAACCTCCCCGCATCAAGGGGGGAGGGACTCTCTTAAGGTGCGGCTTTCCCTCCTGATCCCCTCCCCCTTCGATGGGGGAGGGCTAGGTGGGGGTGGCCCCTATCCACCGAAAGCCGCTGGCCAATCTCGCCACATCATTCCATGCCTATTTCGGAATTTAAAATGCTATATTCTCATTTTTTCATAACCAAATGGATATGAAACGTGACGCCCGACAGCCGCATCAAGATCCGCCACCTGGCCTGCTTCCTGGAGGTCGCGGCCCGGCGCAGCTTCGGCGGCGCGGCGGAGGCCCTGGCCATCACCCAGCCGGCGGTCTCCAAGGCCATCGCCGAGCTGGAGGACATCCTGGGCGTGGCGCTCTTCGAGCGCTCGCGGCGCGGCGTCTTCCTGACCGGCTACGGCGAGGCTTTCCAGCGCTACGCCGGGGCCTCGCTGACCGCCCTGCGCCAGGGCGTCGACTCGGTCTCCCAGGCCCAGGCGCGCGGCGGCCACACCCTGGCGATCGGCGCCCTGCCGACCACGGCCAACCGCATCATGCCCCGGGCGGTGCTGCGCGCGAAGGCCGAGGGCCTGGGCGCCACGCTGCGCATCATCACCGGCCCCAACGAGCTGCTGCTGCAGGAGCTGCGCCAGGGCGACCTGGACCTGGTGGTCGGGCGCCTGGCCGCGCCGCGCGCCATGCAGGCGCTGGCCTTCGAATACCTCTATTCGGAGGAGGTGGTCTTCGTCGTCCGCCCCGGCCACCCGCTGCTGCAGCACGAGACGGTGGAGCTGGGCCAGCTCGCCGGTTTCACGGTGATCCTGCCGACCCTACGCTCCATCATCCGCCCGGAGGTCGACCGCCTGCTGGTCAGCCAAGGGGTGGCGCGCCTGCCCGAGGTCATCGAGTCGGTCTCGCCGGACTTCTCGCGGCGCTACACCCGCACCACCGAGGCGGTCTGGATCATTTCCTACGGCGTGGTCGCCGACGACCTGGCCGAGGGCCTGCTGGCCCGCCTGCCGGTCAACGCCACCCCGGCGCAAGGCCCCGTCGGCCTCACCCAGCGCGCCGAGATGCCCGCCTCGGTGAGCCTGCAGATCCTTATGAAGGCGATCCGCGAGGTCGCCGCGGAGCAGGGGTGAGGCATTCCCTCCGACCGTCACCCTCAGGCTTGACCCGAGGGTCCATAGTGCCATTCGCTCGAGAGCCTGCGGGCTGCGCAATGGATGCCCGGGTCAAGCCGGGGCATGACGATGGGGGGTGAAGCCGGCGCAGGGGTGAGAAAATCACGTCGCTCCCGCGCTTGACCGCTCCCCCGCGGCCGTGGCTAGTGGCTAGGTAACAAATTGCCGCGTCAGAAAATGTAGGGAAGCACATGCCAGCGAGTAGCGAATCTGGGAGTTACGATGCCGTCATCATCGGCGCCGGGGTGATCGGCGCCGCCATCGGGATGGAAATGGCCCGCGCCGGGTACAAGACGCTGAACGTCGATGCCCTGCCGGCCGCGGGCTACGGCCCGACCTCCAACTCCTGCGCCATCATCCGCGTGCATTACTCCACGTTGGACGGCACGGCCATGGCCTACGACGGCTACTTCGACTGGAGGGACTGGCCCGGCACCCTGGGTGTCGAGGACGAGCGCGGCCACGCCATCTTCCACCACTGCGGCTGCCTGATCATGAAGACCGAGCAGAACAAGGGCCTGGCTGGCGTGCTGAAGCACGTGGAGGCGCTGGACATTCCGCATGAGCATTGGGACGCCGAGCGCATCCGCCAGGCCATCCCCGGCTACGACCTCAAGACCTTCTGGCCGGCGCGGCGCATGGAGGACCCGGACTTCGGCACCCCCAACGGCGGGGCCATCGGCGGCGGCGTGTTCTTTCCCACCGCCGGCTACATCAGCGATCCGCAGCTCGCCAGCCACAACCTGCAGCGCGCCGCTGAGGCCGCCGGCGGCGCCTTCCTCTTCAACAGGAAGGTGGTGGAGATCCCGGTCGAGAACGGCAGGGTGCAGGGCGTGGTGCTGGACGACGGCACGCGCATCGCCGCGCCCATCGTCGTGAACGTCGCAGGGCCGCACTCCTCCCAGATCAACAGGCTGGCGGGCGCCGCCGCCGACATGCGCATCACCACCAAGCCGCTGCGCCAGGAGGTGGTGCACCTGGACTCGCCCGAGGGCCTGAACTTCGAGAAGGACGGTATCGTCGTCTCCGACAGCGACATCGCCTGCTATATCCGCCCGGAGACCGGCAACCACATCCTGGTCGGCAGCGAGGATCCGGAGTGCGATCCGCGCGAGGTGGTCGACCCGGACGACTACAACCGCGACCTCACCGACCAGGCGGTGACCCAGGCCTACCGCTACGCCCAGCGCCTGCCGAAGGTGCCGGTGTCGCAGAGCCCCAAGGGCGTGGTCGACCTCTACGATGTGACCGAGGACTGGATCCCGATCTACGACCGCTCCTGCATCGACGGCTTCTACATGGCCATCGGCACCAGCGGCAATCAGTTCAAGAATGCCGGCGTCGCCGGGCGGCTGATGACCGCGCTCATCGGCTACGTGGAAGGCGGCGGCGACCAGGACGCGCAGCCCCTGGCCTTCAAGCTGAAGCATCTGGAGCGGACCATCGACACCGCGACCTTCTCGCGCCGCCGCGAGATCAACCCCGACAGCAGCTTCTCCGTGCTGGGCTGAGGCGAGGGGCTAGATCGGAATCAGAGGCATAGAGCAGATTCGCAGGGCCGCTGGATCGCCTTGAGCGATTCCAGCCGGCCCTGATCTGCTCTAGTCTGCGCCTGCCGTCGCCAGGGGAACGTCGTACACGAAGACCCCCGTCGCGCCGGCCGTGGAGCCGATGACGGTGCCGTCGGCCGCGACGATGCCGCTGTAGCCGCAGTAGAGCGAAGGCAGGAAGCGCCCGTAGGGGCGGTTGCCGACGGCGTTGGCGCCGATCACGAGGGCGCCGCTGTACTGCGCCGCTTCACTGGCGTAGTCGACGGCGCTGAACCCGGCGGTGCCGCATTCGCTTTCTTGCGAGGCGGTGACGCCCCAGACGACAATGATGGTCTGCACCCCCAGCGCTTTCACGTGATCCAGTGCCGCCGTTTGATAGGTGTAGGCATCGGCGCAGACCAGCACGGCGGTCTTGCCGAGCGGGGTTTCGGCAAGGGGAATGGCCGAGACCGGCGCCTGGTAGTAGCTGCAGCCGCCGTCGGGGTCGGTCGTCCCCGGCGGGCAGTCGGCGGGGTTGAAGGCGTTCTTCAGCACCTCGTGCTTGCGGCTGTGCAAGACGATGGAGCCGTCCGGCCCGATCAGCACCCCCGCGTCGTAGGGCAGGTAGATGCCCGGGGAAACGGCGGGCCCCCGTTCGGCGAGCCCGAAGGCGATGTAGACTTCATTGTCCATCGCGATCTTGGACAGCGTCTCGGTCACCGCTCCGGGGACGGTTGCCGCTTCGCTGAAGGCGGCCGGGTTCAGCCAGCCCAGGTAGGACGACTCGGGAAAGATGACGAAGGCCGCGCCGTTCTGCTTGGCCTCCGCGACCCGCGCGGCGACGACGCCCCAGTTGCCGGCGTTGGCCGAGTCCAATTGAACGAGCGCCACGCGTGTCGTGCCGTTGCTTCCGGCCAGCAGGGTGCCGGTGCAGGACAACAAGCCCGCAAGGGCGATCATGCCCGCGATGATGCTTTGCCTGAAAGAGATCATCCGTCTTCCCCCAAGAAAGAGGCTCGTCTCCACTACGAGGCTGGTCCCGCGTCTTCCTGCGCGCCGGAACTGTGGTACAATATCAAAATTCCCGCAGAAGGTGTAGTTAAATCGCCGCGGAGCCGGCGTCAGCCCGTGATTTCCAGGCAGTCCCTCAAGGCTGCGGCGTTGCGGCGCAGCAGTTCGAAATAGAGCTCCGGTCCGTCGGGAATGTCGGCGCCAAGCGGGTCGAGCAGGCCGACTTTCGCCTGCGTGCCTTCGGTGACGACGTTCAGCAGCCGCGGCTCGAACTGCGGCTCGGCGAAAACGCAGCGCGCGCCCAGCTCCGAGATCGTGGCGCGGATCTGTTTCAGCCGCGCGGCGCCCGGCTGGCGGTCCGGGTCGACGGTGACCGAGCCCACGTTGTTGAGGGCGAAGCGGGTGTCGAAGTATTGGAAGGCATCGTGGAAGACCACGAAGGGAGCGTCCTTCACCGGCGTCAGGTCGTACTCGACCTCCTGAACCAACTGGTCCAGGCGGTGGGACATGATCTTCGCATTGGCGAGGTAGATGCCGCTGTTGCCGGGGTCGGCGCGGGTCAGGGCCTCGGCGACGGCGGCGACGATGGCTTTGGCGTTCTCCGGGTCGAGCCAGAGGTGCATGTCGACCTCGCCGTGGCCGTGTTCATCCTCCTGCCCGGTGTGTTCTTCATGCTCGTGCTCATCTTCGTGCACCTGGCTGGCCGCTGCCTCGGCGTGCCCGCCTTGAGCGCCGTGGTCTTCCTTGGGGTGGTCTTCCTCGGGGTGGTCTTCGTCGTGGAGGTGCTTCTCCCAGGCGCCGCCGGCGCGGTAGGGCAGGCGGGTCAGGCCGGGAATCTCGGCCAGTTCTACCACCTCGGCGTTCTTGGCCAGGGTGGCGATCGAAGAGGCGAGGAAGGTCTCCAGGCCTTCGCCGACCCAGACCACGACCCGGGCCTTCTCCAGGGCCGCGGCGTCGGAGGGCTTCAGGCCGTAGCTGTGCGGCGAGGCGCCGCCCTCGACGATCAGGTGGGGCGTGCCGGCGCCTTGCATGGCGGCGGCCACGAGGGAATGCACCGGCTTGATGGAGGTGACCACCGTGACCGGCTCCGCGGCCGCTGCATCCGGCAAGGCGGGAGACAGGGCAAGAGCCAGCGCGGCTGCGGCGGGAACGGCGGAAAAGCGGGACCAAAGGCGGAATCGGCGCATGGGAAACCTTCTCGAAAAAAAAGTCGTACGGCAGTGGACCGTAATGATATTACAGTTATAATATTACGGTCGACGTAACGGCAAGAGGTTTCAGAGTGCCTGCTTATCCGCTAAAACTGGCCGCCGCGCCGCCAAGCCGGGGGGCGGGCATCGAAGCCCCTCCGGGAGGCCGGCCTTCGTGTCCGAGGTTCGAACAGTGTCGCTGACCGCAAGCAATGAAACACCGGGCCAAGCCGTCCCACAGCCGGCCGCCGCGCCTGCTTCGCCGCTGATCGAGGCGCCCCTCATCGAAAGCAGGGGGCTCGGCGTGCGGCGCGGCGGGCACTGGCTCGTGCGGGGCGTCGACCTGGCGATCCGCCCCGGCGAGATCGTCACCCTCATCGGCCCCAACGGCAGCGGCAAGAGCACCACCGTGCGCGCTCTGCTGGGGATCCTGGAGCCCAGCGCCGGAGAAGTGAGCCGCCGCTCCGGCCTCAGTATCGGCTATGTGCCGCAGCGCCTCACCATCGACTGGACCATGCCGCTGACCGTGCGCCGCCTCATGACGCTGACCGGGCGCCACGGCGCGGCGGAGATCGGCGCGGCGCTGCGCGAAGTGGACATAGAACACCTGGCCGAGGCGCCGGTGCAGCAGCTCTCCGGCGGCGAGTTCCAGCGCGCCCTGCTGGCCCGCGCCATCGTCCGCCGGCCGGCGCTGCTGGTGCTGGACGAGCCGGTGCAGGGCGTCGACTTCGCCGGCGAGATCGCGCTCTACGAGCTGATCCACGACATCCGCGAGCGCCTGGGCTGCGGCATCCTGATGATCTCCCACGACCTGCACATCGTCATGGGACGGACCGACACGGTGATTTGCCTGAACGGCCACGTCTGCTGCTCGGGCACGCCCCAGGCGGTGACCGAGAGCCCCGAGTACCGCGCCCTCTTCGGCGCCCAGGCGGCCTCGGCCCTGGCCATCTACCGCCATCACCACGACCACGTTCACCTGGAAGACGGCCGCGTGGTGCCCGAACACGGCCATGATCACGGGACCTGCGGCCACGACCATAGCCACGACCATAGCCACGGCCAAAGCCAGGACCACAAGAGCGGGAGCGGCGGCGATGCCGGATGACGTCCATGCTTGACGATTTTTTCTGGCGCGCCCTGATCGGCGGCATCGGCGTGGCGCTGGTCGCGGGGCCGCTGGGCTGCTTCATCGTCTGGCGGCGCATGGCCTATTTCGGCGACACCATGGCGCACGCGGCCCTGCTCGGCGTTGCCCTGGCCTTCCTCTTCGACATCCACATCACCCTCGGCGTCTTCGCCATCACCGCCACGGTGGCCTTCGCCCTGGTGCTGCTGCAGCGCCAGGTCGCCCTGCCCAGCGATGCCCTGCTGGGCATCCTCTCGCATTCGACGCTGGCGCTGGGCCTGGTGCTGGTGGCCTTCATGGCCTGGCTGCGCATCGACCTCTTGAGCTATCTCTTCGGCGACCTGCTGGCGGTCTCGCGCCTCGACATCGGGTTGATCTACGGTGGCGGCGCCCTGGTGCTGGGCGTGCTGGCGCTGATCTGGAGGCCGCTGCTGGCCGGCACGGTCAGCGAGGAACTGGCCGCCGCCGAGGCGCTGCATCCCGAGCGCGCGCGCCTCGTCTTCATGGTGCTCATGGCCGCAGTCATCGCCATCGCCATGAAGATCGTCGGCATCCTGCTCATCACCTCGCTGCTGGTGATCCCGGCGGCGACGGCGCGGCGCTTTGCCGGCGGCCCGGAGCGGATGGCCCTGCTGGCCGCGGGCCTCGGCGTGCTGGCCGTCGCCCTCGGCCTCTTCGGCTCGCTGCAGTTCGACACGCCTTCGGGCCCCTCCGTGGTGGTGGCCGCGCTGCTGCTGTTCCTGGGCAGCCTGCTGCCGCTGGCGCTTAACCGCACCGGGGGCCACCGTGCCGGAGGGCGCGGCGACGGCGGACGGGAGCGCACAGGGTGAAACGCAAGGCGACGGCGGCCGGCCGGTTGACCCGCAACCAGCAACTGGTGCTGGATTGCTTACAAGCCTCCGGCAGGGCGATGACCGCCTACGAGCTGCTGGACGAGCTGCGCGGCGAGGGGCTGCGCGCGCCGGTGCAGATCTACCGCGCGCTGGAGGCGCTGGCCCGCGAGGAAAAGGTCCACCGCATCGAGACCCTCAACGCCTTCGTCGCCTGCTGCCACCACGACCACGCCCACGGTCCCGACGCGGCGGCCGGCTTCGCCATCTGCGACGACTGCGGCGAGGTGGCCGAATTCTCCCTGCCCTCGGAAGAAGGGCTCTCCGCCGAGGTCGGGCGAAACGGTTTCCAGACCCGTCGCGTGACGGTCGAACTGCACGGCCGCTGCGCCCACTGCGCGGGGCGCGGGGACGGCTGAGCGCCGCTACCGGTGGTTCAGCGGCTCCGGCGGGCAACAGGTCTGACGCGCAATCGGTGTCGAAAATTCCGAAAAATATCGCGCTGAATCAATAACTTCTAACGCAACCTCTCCGCGGTGTGGGGTTCCGCACATCGGTTCGGGCGGACCCTCCCTATATTCATACTCGAGAGAGCGAGCCATCCGGTGGGCCGTGACCCTCCCGAGGATAAAAATCCTCCAGGACCGAGGGGCCCCGCCGAAAGGGGAAGAAGACAATGACCAGCGAATCACACGAGACGCGCACACGGATCACGGTGGAGCACTTCATCGCCGGCCTGGCCGTGTGGGGCGTGCTGATGGTGGTCTACGCCATCGTTTAGTCCGAAGAGCCGCCCGGGCGCCGACCCCAAGCCAAGACGCGCCCGGGCACTTCTTCGATCCTTCACTCCGAAAGCTCCGGCGCCGGCATTTCTGCCGGCGCCTCGCTTTTTGGGGCCGGCGCCGCAAATGGGCCTTGCCGACCGCGCAAGCGCCGCTCGAACGCCCCTGGCGGGCCTGCCTGCCGGCATTCAAGATTGGAAAGCCGAAAATTTGGTCTCCGGAATCCCGCCGGCAACGGACGCCACCGCGGCCGACCTCCAGGTCTCCGAGTGACCCGGAAGAGACATTCCGAGCCAAGCAATCAGAGAGGACCTGTCATTCTCTCAACGGGACGGATCGAAGTTGCCAAAGCGCGCTTGCGTCGATGGCTTCCCAGATTGCGGCAACTGCAATGACAAGTGAGATCATCGCGGCAATCAGGGCGATGCGCAGCAAACTGCTGTCTTCCTCCAGCAGCGAGAAGGCGAGCAGCATGATTCAGACACCAGACGGATGTTGCTGAAGGGGACCGGAACCGAGAGCGTTCCGCCCACCAGGAGCATCCCCAAGACCGACTATCCGCTTGGCCTTTGGATAACCCGCTGCTCCTCTGCCAGTCTTTCTCACAGTACCGAGGCTCCTCCGCCATCCGGATCCAGCAGAGATTCACTTCCGCAGGGTTCCTGATGAGGCTGAGAAGAGCCTCAGGCATGAATGCGCACTGATTTGAGCATAGATCGATGGTTTACCTTAATTGATACTCCAGAAATACTTACTTTTATCTTATATAAACAAAACATAATGGCAAATTAACTGCTGTCATATATTTATTCATCTAAATAATAAATCGAAAATAATTTAGACACTAGTTGAAATACTAATGAACCAACACCATATAATTCTTAGCGGCAAATCACTGCCGTTCAATGAAAGGGATTTCACATGGTCTCCAAGTTCTCCTCTGCGCAGAACGCACCGGGCAAAGACGGCTCCGCCGACAAGTCCAAGGAGACGTCGCCGGCCGGTCAGCCGACCTCGAAGCCCGACGAGAAGCCCGCGGTAGTCGCGCCGGCGCCGAAGTCGTAGGCATCGGACCGGAGGGGGAGATCCCCCTCCGCAACCGTCTCTCAGACCGGAAGACCGCCATGAAGACGCGCACAAGCGAGAAAACCGTCACATTCAGGAGGCCCTTCGTCCTTGCGGGACTTGATGAGATTTTGCCCGCCGGCGCCTACAGCGTGGAAACTGAAGAAGAACTCATCGAGGGCCTTTCCTATGAGGCCTATCGGCGAACCGCGACGGTGCTCCACCTGCCCGCAAGGTCGGGCCCATCCCATCTGACGCGGGCGATGACCATAGATTCCGAGGAGTTGGACGCGGCCCTGGCCCGCGACCAGGTGAGCGCGGAGGTATCGGCAAGCGGCTCGCAGCCGCGCCAGGAGGAGACCGATCTTCGCGCGGTGGATCGCGCCGAAGACGAGGGAATGACCGCCCGCCCGCTCTGAGCAAGCCCACCTGCCGGGCGGCCTGTTGACCCAACTGTACTTTCCCTGCCTGCCGATACCATGCGGATGCGACGGGCGAGGCCCAGATCACCCGCACGAAAGGCAATCCGGATGTCCTCACAGAACAGCAACGACGGCCAGAGAGGCCCATGGGGCGGCGGGCCCAGACCCGACCCGGCCATGGAGGATCTGGTCAGAGAGTGGCAGGACCGCCTCAGGCGAATGATCCCGGGCGGCGGCGGTCGGGGCATCATCATCGTCGCCGTCCTGGCGCTGCTCGGGTTCGGTGCATGGTCCGCCTACTACACCGTGCCGAGCGACTCTGTCGCCGTCGTGCAGCGCTTCGGCAAGTATCTCAAGGAGGTTCCGCCAGGACTTCACTTCAAGTTTCCCCTTGGCATCGATGTCGCCACGACGGTTCCGGTGAAGCGGCAGCTGAAGCAGGAGTTTGGTTTCCTGACTCCAGGGGCCAACGACCCCTATCAGGGCTCGCGGCCGCGCGAGGTAAAGCGGGAGACCGAAATGGTGACCGGCGACCTGAACGCGGCCCTGGTGGAATGGGTCGTGCAGTATCGCGTCTCTGATCCCGTGAAGTTCCTTTTCGAGGTCCGGGAACCCAGCGAAACCCTCCGCTACGTCTCCGAGTCCGTCATGCGGGAAGTGGTCGGCGACCGAACGGTGGACGAGGTGATCACCATCGGTCGGCAGGAAATCGAAGCGGAAGCGCTGACAAAGATGCAGGCGCTCTCGACCAAGTACGCGATGGGGATCAGCATCGACCAGGTGCAGTTGAAGAACATCAATCCGCCGCAGCCCGTACAGGAGTCGTTCAACGAAGTGAACCAGGCCCAGCAAGAAAAGGAAAAGCTGATCAACGAGGCCCGGCGTGATTACAACAAAGTGATCCCGCTCGCCGAGGGCGAGAAGGATCAGCGGATCCGCGAGGCAGACGGTTACCGGCTCAAGCGGGTGAATGAAGCGGAAGGCGACGTCGCGCGTTTCAGCGCCCTGCTGGCGGAGTACAGCAAGGCGCCGGAAGTGACTCGCCGCCGCATCTATATCGAGACTCTTCAGGATGTTATGCCGGGTCTAAGCTCGAAGATCATTATCGATGAACAGACGCGCAGCATTCTGCCGTTCCTCAACGTCGACACACCGAAAGGAGCACAGCCGTGAGCAGAGCAAAGCTGATTGCTATCTTGGCGGTGCTGGCCATCGTGACCTTTGTGTCGATGAGCTCCATCTACACGGTGGGCGAAGTCCAGCAGGTCATCATCACGCAGTTCGGCAAGCCGGTCGGGGACCCCGTGACCTCCGCCGGCCTCAAGTTCAAGGTGCCCTTCGTCCAGGAGGTCAACCCGATCGACAAGCGGGTTCTCGAATGGGACGGAAACCCGTCGGATATGCCGACCAAGGACAAGCTGTACATCTCGGTCGACCTCTTCGCCCGCTGGCGGATTACGGATCCCCTACAGTACTTCCTGCGGCTGCGCGATGAACGCAGCGCGCAGTCCCGCCTGGACGACATTCTCGGCAGCGAAACGCGCAATGCCGTCGCCAAGCACGAGCTGATCGAGATCATTCGCACCACAAAGGGCCGCGTGCCGCTGCGCGACGCGCTCCTGACCGACGCGGAGAGGGAGCAGGACATTGGATCCCTGGTTCCGATCCAGAAGGGGCGCCAACTGGTCGAGCAGGAAATCTTCACCGCAGCAGCCGAGAAGGTGCGCGTGTTCGGCATCGAACTGCTCGACATCCGCTTCAAGCGCATCAACTACAACGAAAGCGTACGGCCAAAAATCTATGACCGTATGATCAGCGAGCGGCGGCAGATCGCCGAGCGCTTCCTGTCGGAGGGTAACGGCGAAGCCGCCAGGATCCGCGGCAACCGAGTTCGCGACCTGAACAAGATCCAGTCCGAGGCCTATCGGCAGGTGGAGGAGATTCGCGGCCTTGCCGATGCGAAGGCCACCGCCATCTACTCAAGCGCCTACAACCAGAGCCCGGAAGCGGTGGCGTTCTATGAGTTCACACGAACGATGCAAGCCTACAAATCCATGATCGGCGATAACACGACGCTCGTCCTTTCCACCGACAGCGACCTCTTCAAGTTCCTGAAGGGTATGGCGCCCGGTGGCCTAGTCGAAGAATCTGCCGAGCCGCCGGGCGACGGCAACGTGGTGCTCAACCGTCAGGCGCCGGCGGGACGTCCGGGAAAATGACCGCGGGATACACCCCGTACAGAGAGAGACTCACATGACCAACAGAGAGCAACCCGAAAGACGTGAGATGCGGCAGGCATTGCAGGATCTGCGCAGCAGCACGGCTGCGAATCTGCGAGCGTTCAACGATGCCGTTCCCTATGCCTCCCGTATAAGTCGGAGTGAAATGAAGCGCTTCACCGTCGACCTGCTGTGGTCCACAAAGCGGGCGCCGCAAAGGCGGTGGCCCTCGCTGCTCGGGAAAATCGCGAACACCCTGTCTTGGATCAAGCGAGCGAGAGCGGCGTCGCAGCTTCCTTGAGCTCTGAAGTGCGGAAGACGCCAAGCGGGGTGTGGTCGCCAGGACTGCAGCCCTTGGCCGTGACCGACCGGGCTCGTCGGATTGATTCGGTCCGGACCTGATGCCGAGCCGCCTCCCCAAGTTCAGGAACGACCACGCAGTTGAAGAAATTCGCATCGGGGCAAGGGAATTCAATTGCATTGGTGCCTCGCCGCCACACGATCATCCGCACGTCTACATTAACATGGGCGGCAAGGACACGATCCTCTGCCCCTACTGTGCGACACGCTACCGCCATGACTCCCGGCTCGCATCGTTCGAAGCCAATCCGCCGGACAGCTTGTTCGTCGATGCGGATGAAACCTGAACCGTCGGCGGGCCGGACTTCAAACTGATCGGCGCCTGGCGGTCAACCAGGCCAGCGTTAACACCCCGGCTGCTGCGGAAGCGACTGAGGCGGAAAGAATTCCGATCTTGGCGGCTTCGAGCATTGCGGGGTCGTAGGCCAGGCCGGCGATGAACAACGACATGGTGAAGCCGATGCCCGTCAACAGGGCGCCGGCAGTCAGGAAGGGCCAACTCAGGCTTGCTGCGAGCCTCGCAACTCCGAGGCGCAAGGCGATCCAACTGAAAGCGAGCACGCCGATCGGTTTGCCGAGAACGAGGCCGGCAAAGATTGCCACGGAGACAGACTGCCTGAGATCGGCGCCGGAAAACACCACGCCGGAGTTGGCCAATGCGAAGACCGGCATGACTGCAAACCCGACCCATGGGTGCAGCAGCATTTCCAGGCGCTCCACGGGCGACGTAGATTCCGTGACCGCGATGCCAGCTCGGCGGAGGCCGTTTCGCTCCAACGCACCCTTGCCCTCCTGCGCAGTGTCCGAATGCGCAAACGCGCGGGCAAGGATGGCGCGGAGACGCTCGCTGCTGACCCATGCGTGCGTCGGCGTCATCAGACCCAGGACGACACCGGAAATCGTCGCGTGGATACCGGAAGCGTCAACACAGAGCCAGACCACACCCCCAAGGACGAAGTAGACGGGAATGCTTCTGATTCCGAGGCGAGCTGCTCCGGCGACCGCGGCCAGCCCGACCGTCCCAAGCGCGAGAGCCGCCCAATTCATGGTACCGCCGTAACCCACGGCCACCACCAGGACTGCGCCCACGTCGTCGAAGATAGCCAAGGAAAGGAGAAAGAGTCGCAAACTCGGAGGGATACCGGCCCCGAAGAGTGCAAGACATCCGATCACGAAAGCCGTGTCGGTGGCCATCACGGTTCCCCAACCATGAATTCCCTGTTGGCCGGACATGAGTGCCAGATAGAAGGAAACGGGTACGATCATGCCGCCGAGGGCGGCCGCAAAAGGAAGTGCTGCCAGTCGAAGGCTCCGCAGCTCGCCGAGAACGAGCTCCCGCTTGAGCTCCAGTGAAATGACAAAGAAGAAGAAGGTCATCAGCCCGTCGTTGATCCAGTGCCGCAGCGAACGGCTATAGTCCAAAGCGCCGTAGCGAAGGCCGACCGGCTTCTCCCAGAATGCGAGAAACGACGCGGACCAAGCCGAATTCGCCAGGACCAGGGCGGCGAGGACGGCAAGTAGCAACAGAATCCCCGCTGCCGCCTCGACCTTCAGAAACCTTGCGAACGGCCTGGTGAACCGGTCGGCCATCTCGGACGGGAGGTCCATGTTATTTTGATCGGTCATGTCGGGCACCCATCCGTCCTGCAGGCAGGACGATCCAGAGAGAGGGCCGCCAGTTGCTTTCGCTGCAACCTTTCGACACGGGTATTCATGGCGGGCCGGCTCCAGGTCCCTCCATCCTGCGGACGAGACCGTGGACGAAGCGGAGCTTCCCCATCACGGTCGGCGCCAGGACGAAGGGGTAGAGGTCCGGCTGTCCCATGCTGTGATTGAGGCTGTTGACCGCGTAGGTGAGCGGCAGCCATGCGGCGACCAGCGCGTCGAAGTCGCCGTGCTGGTAAGGATCGAAGTCTATAGACATCTCAAGCTGGGGATGGCGCCCGGCGCTGGAGCGGACGCGGAGACCGAAGGCGGCGGCCGTCTCCAGCGTGTCGACGATATGCAGGTAGTGGGCCCAGGTCTCGGCGAAGTCCTCCCAAGGGTGCGCGCTGGCGTAGGCGCTCACGTAGCGCTCTTGCCAGCCGGGCTGTGGCCCATGACTGTAGTGAGCCTCCAGAGAGGCAGCATAATCCCGGCGTTCGTCGCCGAACATCTCCCGGAAGGCGTGGTGCCAGACGCCTCCCCAGACCAGCCGATCCCAGTAATAGTGACCGACCTCGTGGCGAAAGTGGCCGAGGAGCGTCCGGTAGGGTTCTGCCATGGTTTGCCGGTGACGCTCCCGCTCGGCGTCGTCTGCTTCGGCGATATCTATGGTAATCAGGCCCCGCGCATGACCGGTGACCACCGGTGCCTCTTCTCGAAAACCGGTGCCGGAACCATCGAGAAAATCGAAAGCGAGCCCCAGTTCCAGGTCGTCGCTCTTGCTGACGAGGGGCAGGCCAAGGCGAAGCAGGCCGTAGACCAGGCGGTGTTTGGCCTTTTCCAGGAGGCGCCAGAGGAGGACATTTGAGGGCACTTCCAGACCGGGCAGTGTGCGATTGAGCCGACAGGCGCGGCAGAAAGCATCGGGGCTATCTGCCGGCACCAGCCAGTTGCAGGCGTCGTAGGCGGCATTCGCGCAGAACCGCACAGGCACCTCGGGCGGGACCAGGGTCCGCCAGCGGTCGCCGCCCTCAGCCACCAAGGCATTCAGGCTCTCCCAATCGGGCAGATAGCCTAGGGTGTGCCCGCAGCGCTCGCACCGCGTGTTCTCGAAATAGAGCAGCTGGCCGCAGTGCTCACACTCGAACAGCTTCACGACCCGGTCTCACTTGAGGAAGCTTCGCGAAAGGTAACCATTCTGCCACGCCTCTCGTCCCAGAGAACGAAGCGCAAGGCCCGAACTCCATCCAGGAAAGAGCACGCCGGAACATTGCACAGCGCCGCGATCCTCTCATGACATTCCCGGAGCCTGTAGTTGGGCACCCGTGGGTTCAGGTGGTGGACGTGGTGGTAGCCGATGTTGCCGGTGAACCACCGGAGGATCGCCGGCAGCCGCAGGTAGGTCGAGCTCCGCAGAGCCGCCGAGACCGGATCCCATGCGTCGTGACGGTTCCATCGAATCTGCTCGCCTCGATGCTGCACCGAGAACAGCCAGACGCCGACGATCGCTGCGACAATGAGAACGGGAAGCTGTATGGCGGCCACCCGATCGTAGCCGAGCGCCAGGCCGAGGCCGCCCAGGACCACCACAAGGGAGAGGCTGGTCAGATGCACCATCAGCCGCTCCCGACGCCAGGACTTCGGCATGTCGAACGGCACGCGGTAGAGCAGGAGGAAGATGAAGGGGGGCAGCAGGAAGTTTGAGATGAGGGGGTGCCGTATCGTGCGATACCACCAGCGCCGCCCCGGACTCAGCGCCCGGTACTCGGCGACGGTCAGGCAGGACGAGTAGATGTCAGCGCCGCTCTGGCGACGGTCGAGATCGTTCCAGACGCCATGGTGGCCCGCATGCTGCCGTCGCCAGGACGCATAGGGGGTCAGGGTCATCAGGCTGCAGGCGAAGCCGACGAAGTCATTGGTGCGGCGCGAGCGAAAGTACGCGAGGTGACCGCAATCGTGCTGAACAATGAAGATGCGGACCAGGAAGCCGGCGGCCAAGGGGACGAACGCAAGTGACAGCCAATACGATACATTGAACACCGCGTACATTGCCGCGCAAGTGGCGCAGAAACCCCCAATCGACGTCACCAGTTGGAAGAGGCTCTTGCGCAGAACCGGTGCCTGGAATTGTGCCACTTCGCGACGGAGTATCGCTTGATCGCTCATTAGCTCTCCTCTCAACCCGGGCGGCTCGTGAGACAGCGCCGCGTACCGGATGCGCAGGTCTTCCGCTTGTCCACTTTCGTTGATCTGATTGGGCCGCGCTCACTGACTGGTGCAGACGCAATCACCCTCTGGATTTTAGGCGCTTGGCTTCCGAGACAGCGTCCTCGAGGTTGGTATAGCGACACGGCCCAAAGTGGTAGTAGTACGAAGGCACACGGATGATGCCATAGTTACTCATCTCCTTGGCCGCCTCCGGGCTCAAATCCGCGCTTACATTGTCAAGGTTCGTCGACATCATATTGCACCCTTCTGTGAGGGTTCTCTAAGGAAGGGAGTTCGTCAGAACTGCTTGCCCCGCATCCCGGCGGTAAAGTCCGTCTTCGCCCGTGCCTGCGGGATGCCGTAGCGCGTCTTGACCATAGCGCAGAGTGGCCCCTCCGTCTTGGTCGTCGAGAGATCGTAATTGGTTAGGAATGGTCACTGCCGCTGCGCATCCTTCATGTAGCCTCTTTTGCCGGCGAGAACCTCAGCAGTCGGGCCGTCTTGAAATCCGAACATGGTCATCCTCCTTCGGAGAAGATGGCCCAAGCGCTTTTGATGCCTGGTATGGTTCCACAAACTTGTCGCTTTATGAGTCAGATGCATTGGGGCGGACATCCTAGCTGCCGGACTGCCAGAACATGGCAATGAGAATGGCTGCGAAGGCAATCCAGATGAGCCAGTTCGACGTGGCAGGTTTCGATATCCGGCCCTCGGCCGTCCCGTCTTCTTGTGATCGCTCTGATTTCGCGCGACGCCTTGGCAGGAAATTCATCAAGCGAACAGCGATCGACCGAGAGTCCGACGCTTTCCAATTGCCTTCCGGCAGGCCCGCGATGGTGGCGGTCAGCGAAGACGTTGCCGTCTCCTCCGACATCTCGGACAGGCGGGCGGCCTCTTCCCACGGATCGATGCCAAGCCGCGCCAAGGCGGAGAGGACGGTAAGGGACACGCCGTTTCTCTCTTCGCCGACGTAGGCAAAGAGAAACTCGTTGAACCGCGAATGACCAAGCGAGTATTCCGCGCGCAGGACCACTTTACTTCTCCTTGATGTCGACCGGCAGCTTCCTTGTGGAGCGGGCGAAGCCCGGCTCCCTCACAAAGCGAATACCGGGACGCTTCGGTCGGCCGAGACGGCCGCTGCTGCGTCTTGTTCATTGAAAAAGTCACCGTAAAAGCGGCCGTCCAGAGTGACGCGCCAGACGCCGCCTGCCTGCCGAATCTGCATTCGCGGGGACTCCGTCATCGGCGTCGCTCCACTGTCGGTGGCTGCCGCCTCAACCTTGCGTACGCGGCGCTCTCTGGCGGCGGCAAGGTCTTTCCGCAGGGCCTTGTCTCCGAGCCTCACGACAGAGCGGATGAACTCCGCGGCATATGACTCTGTATCGGTATAGTCGTGCTCGGAACGTGTCATCTCCATTGGCACGCAGAAGGTTTCTGACAGACGGATGAGGAACTTCGGTTCGGTTTCCGCCATGTGCGCGATGAGCGCCTGCAGGACTCGCTCGTGGGCCAACACGCGCCGTTCAAGCTCTGTCCGCTCCGCCGGTGCGATAGATGACCGTCCTGCGACTGGGGTCGGCGCGACCGTTGTGTCAGCTGGATCTGCCAGCCTGCCTTGTGCCTCGGCCTGGGCGCCGTCCAGCCTTCCTACAGGCAGGCCAGATACCGGCAAATCCGTGGAGTTGTCGGAAGCCTTGACCGGCTTCGAAGCATCAGGCGCAGCTACTGAATGGCCTGCGTGTGATCCAGCAAATTCTTCAGACATCGAGTTGTCCTTATTTCTGGATGAAATAATATCCATCCTTGCTGTATATGGGTATTTATCAAGTATTTTCAATGACTGTTAAAAGATTTATTGAAGGAGTAAGAGCGGCTCAAGAGAGTTTATTTGACGGGATTTCTTCTCTGCGAATTCCTGCCCGGGCGCGCTTCCCTGTGAGGGCTACAATGGCGGCGCCGACTTCAGGTCATCAGCGCCGTAGTGTGCCCATTCTTGGCGCCGCTCACCGTGAATCCCTCTTCCTGACCCGTATCGGAAGCGTCAGGTGGAGAGCGTCGGACGGACCGGAGCATCGTCGAACGCTGTCGCTATGAATTGGATACTGGCGGCCAGTGGATGAAGTTCGGCAGGCTCAGCCGTTCTCAATCGTGCATTCCGCGATCGACAAGGGAGCGGGCCTACCGATCGGCTTTCAGCGGCCCCAAAGGGACGCTGCGGCGCAACTCGTTGACGACAAAACAGAGCTTTATTACGCTTGAATTGAGCGGCCAAGAACATGCGGCCAAGAACATGCGGCCAAGAACATGCGGCCACGCGGATCAATCGTCCGAAAGGGATCGCGTCGCAAGATGGCGGAGGACGTCAAACAAGACGTTTCACGGGGGCCGGATCGGCGAAGCCTGCCGGCCAGGCGGCCGGTACCGGCACTGGCCTTTCTGATTTTCCGCATGATGTTAGGCTGCGCTGCAGTTTTCGTCCGCCACGGCAACATCAGGTGCCGCTTCCGTGAAGGGCAAGGAGTGTCCCTGGGCGATGGCAGGGGGCGGGCGGTGGAGATCCGCATCAAGAACCTGCCGGCCCTGTGCCGTATCATGGTCAACCCAGGCCTGGCGATCGGCGAGACCTATGTCGACGGCGACTGGGACGTAGATGACGCGGATCTCCCTCGTTTCATCAGCTATCTGCTGGTGAACGAAGCGAAAATCGAGGCCCTGGCGCCGATCCGCATGCTGAATGCGCTCCGCGATCGGGCAGCGCAGGTTTTCCATGCCAACACCGCGCGGCGCAGCCGATGCAACGCCGCCCACCATTACGATCTCGGCAATGATCTCTACGAGGCATTCCTCGACGACGACATGGTGTATTCCTGCGGCTTCTTCACAAGCGAAGCGCAAAGCCTGGACGCTGCGCAGCAGAACAAGCTGGAGGTGACCCTGGATCGGCTGCAGATCGGCACCGGGATGCGCGTCCTCGATATCGGCTGCGGCTGGGGGGCGATGACCCGTGCGATCGCCCTTCGCGATGCGACAGCAGTCGGCATTACCCTTGCCGAGCAGCAATTGGCATTGGCCGAGCAGCGCCTGCCAGCTGCGCTTGCGGACAAGGTATCCTATCGCCTGCAGGACTACCGCGATCATGCGGAGGAGAACCCCGAAACCTATGACCGGGTGGTTTCGATCGGCATGTTCGAGCACGTCGGGCGGCGGCACTTCGCGGGCTACTTCAGTGCGGTGAACCGTCTCCTGAAGCCCGGCGGGCGGGCTGCTGTGCACAGCATCGTCAAGCCGACGCGGTCGCCGATGAACGCCTGGCTCACGAAGTACATCTTCCCGGGCGGGATGATTCCGCAGCTCGCGGAGATAACGGCCAGCGCCGAGGCGGCCGGGCTACGGCTGCCGCATGAGCCCTTCATTCATGACGGCTGGCAATATGCCAAAACCCTTCGGCATTGGCGAAAGCGTTTCAACGACAACTTCGCCACGCTTGATCCCCAGCGATACGATATGCGTTTTCGACGCCTTTGGAATTTCTACTTGGCGAGTTCGGCGGCGGCGTTCGAGGCGCTGGGCTATCAGGTCGCGCAGGTGATTGTCGAGAAACCGGGCTAGGGCCGGTTGGCCAAAAGCGGGCAGGCCAGCGGGAGGTGTTTCTACCGCTGTGTCCAGGGCCCATGGCATCTGGAGCCGATAGGTCTCCTCCTGGCAGATTGGCGAACTAGAAGGTTCGCGGCTTCGTGTCTGCTCGATGCCGGAAACCGGACGATTGTCTGGGTTTCTCCAGCCCAACCACCATGTGACGGCGAGCTTTCACCGGCGCATGGCTTCGGCCGCTTGGCCGGACGGTCTTGGCGCCACAGGCGCTCGCGCCGCAGTTCAGCGCATCACGAAGGGGTTGCCGGGAGCTTCGTCGGAGGTGTTGATCCAGACCGACTTGGTTTCGAGATATTCGCGGATCGCCTCGATGCCGCTCTCGCGCCCCAGCCCGGAATGCTTCATGCCGCCGAAGGGCATCATGTAGCTGATGGCCCGGTAGGTGTTGACCCAGACCGTACCGGCCTTCAGCGCCTTCACCATGCGGTGGGCCCGGCCGATGTCCTTGGTCCAGACGCCGGCGGCGAGGCCGTAGATGACGTCGTTGCCGAGGCGGATGGCTTCTTCCTCGTCGTCGAAGCCGATGATCGACAGCACCGGGCCGAAGACCTCTTCCTGTGCGATGCGCATGTCGTTGGTCACGTCGGTGAAGATCGTCGGCTGCACGAACTGCGGCCCCGCGTCCGACGGCCCGCCGCCGGCGATCAGCCGCGCGCCCTCGCCCTTCGCGATCTCGATGTAGTCGAGGATCTTGCGGTACTGGGGCGGCGTCGTCACCGGGCCGATGTTGGTTTCGGGCAGCATGGGGTCGCCGATGCGCGCGGTGCGCGCCATGGCGACCAGGCGCTCGGTCACCTCCTCCTTGATGGAGTTCTGGACCAGGAGGCGCGATCCGGCGATGCAGGTCTGCCCGGTGGCCGCGAAGATGCCGGAGACCGCCCCGGCGGCGGCGGCATCGAGGTTGGCGTCGGCGAAGATGATGTTCGGCGACTTGCCGCCCAGCTCCAGGCTCACCCGCTTCATGGACCTGGCCGCCGTCTCGTAGATCCTCTTGCCCGTGGCGTCGGAACCGGTGAAGGTGATCTTGGCGACATCGGGATGCTCGACCAGCGCCGCGCCGGCTTCCTGGCCCAGGCCGGCGACCACGTTGAAGACGCCGTCCGGCAGGCCCGCCTCGCGCGTCAGCGCCGCGAATTCCAGGGTCGAGGCCGAAGTGAACTCCGAGGGCTTCACCACCACCGAGCAGCCAGCGGCCAAGGCGGGCGCGCACTTCCAGGCGATGAACAACAGCGGCGAGTTCCAGGCCGTCAAGGCGCCGACGACGCCCACCGGCTCGTGATCGGTGAAGGCGAAGTGGTCGGGCTTGTCGATGGGCACGACCCCGCCCTCGATCTTGTCGGCGAGGCCCGCGAAATAATACCACCACTCCGGGTGATAGCGGAGCTGGCCCAGCATTTCGGTCAACAGCTTGCCGTTGTCGCGCACCTCGATCGCGGCCAGCCGCTCGGCGTTCTCGGCCACCAGGTCGCCGATCCGGCGCAGGATCTTGCCGCGCGCCGAAGCGGACATTCCGGCCCAGGGTCCGGTGGTCATGGCGCGTTTGGCGGCCGCGACCGCCCGGTCCACGTCTTCGGCGCCGCCGCGGGGCACGCGCGCCCAAACCTCGTTGCGGTAGGGGTCGACGCTGTCCAGCCAGGCCCCGCCGGCCGGATCGACGTAGTTCCCGTCGATGTAATGGCGATAAAGGACCGCCTCCTGTTCCGCAGCCGCCGCACCCCTTGCCGTCATGATTCTCTCCCGCCGAGGCTTCGTCATCGCCGTGGACCCCGATGCTGTCGAAGGTTCCACCAGACGACCGTTGTTCCGGCTGAAATCCGAGCATCCGGAGCACGGCTGGTCAAGGCGTAGCTCGACTCTTCATCTGCGCCCTAGTCAGCCTCCGGAACCGGCCGCCGGGCTGGGCCGTCGTAGCGCCACAGGCGCTCGCGGGGGATGGGGCCCTTGTTGCGCAGGCCGGACTGCGATTCCTCCCAGGCGTGGGCCAGGATGCCCACCGAGCGCGACAGGCAGAAGAGGCCGCGCGCCAGGGGCGCGGGAAAGCCGAGCTCGGCGTAGATCACCGCCGTGGCGCCGTCGATGTTCATGGGGATGCGCTTGCCCTTCCGTGCGGCCAGGCGATCCTCGATGCAGCGCCCGATGGCGGCGAAGCGCCCGCTCACCGCTTCCTTCTTTGCATAGACATCGACCACCTCCAGCAGGCGCGGCGCGCGGGGGTCGATGGGGTGGAAGCGGTGGCCGAAGCCCGGCAGGTACTTGCCGCCGGCCGCCTTGAAGGCGGCCAGTTCCGCCTCGACCGCGTCTTCCCGGCCTGCCCCGGCGTCGCCGCGCGCGGCGACGGCCCGGTAGAAGGTCATGGCCTGCTCGCCGGCGCCGCCGTGCACGTCGCCCAGCACGTTGACCGCCGAGGCCATGGCGTTGTTGAGGCCGACGCCGCAGGTGGCGGCCATGCGGGCGATGGCGATGGAGGGCGCCTGGGGGCCGTGGTCGACGGCGGACATCAGCGCGATGTCCAGTAATTCGGCCTGCTCCTTCGTGGGCAGCTCGCCGCGCAGCAGCAGCCAGATCATCTGCGCGAAGGAAATTCGGCCGATCAGCTCCTCGATGGGATAGCCGCGGTAGCGAATGACCCCCGGCTCCATCTCGATGATCTCGGTTGCCCACCAGGCCGCCTCCCGGGCCGCCTCGTTTTGCTTGCCGCTCATATCGCTTTCACTCATATCGCTTTCACTCATATCGCTTTCCCCTGGGCCAGGCGGGAAATCTCGCTCGTGCTGTAGCCCAGCTCCCGCAGCAGGCTCTCGGTGTCCTGCCCCAGCCGCGGCGGCGGCGCGTCGACCTCGGGCGCTTTGCCGTCGACCTTGAAGCCGGTGCGCAGCAGGCGGAGGCCGCGGCCGACGCCGGGCACGTCCTTGAAGTCGCCGATCATGCCGCGGTCGCGCACCTGCGGGCTGGCCAGGGCCTCGGGCACCGTCAGCACGCGGCCCGCGGGCACGCCGGCGGCGTTGAGGGCCTCTTCCCATTCCTCAGCCGTGCCTTCGGCGAGCGCCGCTTCCAGGGCGGCCTTGAGGGCGGCGCGGTTGTCGAGGCGGCCCTGGCGCCGGGCGAAGCGCGGGTCCTGCGCCAGCTCCGGGCGGCCAACCACGCGGCAGACCGCCTCGAACTGCTCCTGCTTGTTGGCGGCGATGTTCAACAGTCCGCCGGCGGTGGCGAAGGTGCCCGAAGGGCTGGCGGTGAAGTTCTCGTTGCCCAGCGGCGCCGGCTCCTTGCCCGCCACCAGGTAGTTGGAGACCACCCAGCCCATGGTCGCCAGCGTCGCTTCCAGCATGGAAACGTCCAGGAAGGTGCTCTCGCTTTTGTCTTTACGGGCAAGCGCGGCGGCGATGGCGAAGGCGGCGGTCATGCCGCCGATGGTGTCCGCGATGGGATAGCCGACGCGGTAGGGCGCGGTCTCGGCGTCGCCGGTGATCGACATGACGCCGGAGAGGCCCTGGATGATCTGGTCGTAGGCCGGCAGGTCGCGCGCCGGGCCGTCCTGGCCGAAGCCGGAGATGGCGCAGTAGACGAGGCCGGGCCGCGCCTGCTTCAGCACCTCGTAGCCGACGCCCAGGCGGTCCATGACGCCGGGGCGGAAGTTCTCCACCACCACCTCGGCGCTGGCTACCATCTTCAGGAAGACCGCCTTGCCGGCCGCGCTCTTCATATTGATCGTGATCGAGCGCTTGCCCGGGTTCTGCGCCAGGAAGGAGACGCCCATGTGGCGGGCGTTGAGCTCGGCGTCGGCGCCGAGCTGACGGGCCAGGTCGCCGCTGCCCGGCACCTCCACCTTGATGACGTCGGCGCCGAGGTGGGCCAGCTGGTGGCAGCAGAAGGGCCCCGCCAGCACGTTGGTGAGATCGAGGACGCGGACGCCCTTCAGGAAGGCTGACATGGTCTTTCCCCAGAAGGCTCCCGGCACGGCGGGGGTCGTTGGTCTTGGCGGCAGGCTGCGGCTGTGTTCGGTTTGGTGCAACGAGATAGCGCCTCGGCGGGCGTTATTGTTCTGTCTAGCGGAATTATGGGGGTAAGGTGGCGGAAGACCGGGTGGAAGCGGTGGAACGGGCCCTGACTCTGCTGGAGGCCTTCGCCGACGGCGCGCCGCAGCTCAGCCTCGCCGAGCTGGCTGCGCGCACGGGCTTCTACAAGAGCACCATCCTGCGCCTGGCATCTTCGCTGGAGCGCTTCGGCTACCTGGCCCGCGGCGCGGACGGCGCCTTCCGTCTCGGCCCGGCGCCGGCGCGCCTCGGCGCCCTCTACCGCGACCGGGCCGATCACGGCGGCCTGATCCGCGCGGCGCTGAGGCGCCTGCGCGACGCCTCTTCCTTCACCGCGTCCTTCTATGTGCGCAGCGGCGAGACGCGGACCTGCCTCTACCGCGAGAACTCCGAGCGCGAAATCCGCCACCACCTGGAAGAGGGGGTGCGCCTGCCGCTGGCCCTCGGCGCGGCGGGCAAGGTGCTGATCGCCTATACGCAAACGCCGGAGACGGACGCCCAGCGCCACGCCGCGCGGAAACTGCGCCGCGACGGCTACGCCTTTTCCCTGGGCGAACGCGACCCCTTCATCGCCGCGCTCGCGGTGCCGCTGCTCGATGCCGGCGGCGCCTTTCAGGGCGCGCTCTGCCTTTCCGGCCTCGCCGCGCAGTTCACCGAGGGACAGAAGGAACGCTGCCGCGAGCTGCTGCGGCAGACCGCTGCCGAGTTGCAGGGCCTGCTCCGCTAGCAAAAACATAATAACTTTGTATACAAAACAAATATGAAGCCGGAGGAGTCGGCAGGGATTCTTCCCGCCTTTCCCGGCACTTGCCCCAGAGGTTCTGTAGGGAAATACATGATCCAATGACGGAAACCGGCGAGTCTCCGTCGCCGGCGGTAATTGACAGCAATGCTTTATCTTGCATACTAAACAAAAATAACAACGAACTCATGGGACAGGGGAGTTTGGCAGGTGGGGTGTTACCTTCGGCCCAAGGGGCTTGAAGACGCCGTCGCTGCCATGGCAGACGGCAGCTATACGGTCCTCGCCGGGGGCACCGATTTCTATCCCGCGCGCGCCGGCGGTCTCGCGGGCCGTCCCCCTGAGAGCAAGGTTCTCGACATCACCGCCCTGGACGGCCTGCGCGGCATCGCCGAAGAGGACGATGCCTTCCGCGTCGGTGCGCTGACCACCTGGAGCGACCTGCTGCGCGCGCCGCTGCCGCCATATTTCGCGGCCCTGAAGCTGGCGGCCCGCGAAGTGGGCGGCGTGCAGATCCAGAACGCCGGCACCCTGTGCGGCAACCTCTGCAACGCCTCGCCCGCCGCCGACGGCGTGCCGCCGCTGCTGGCGATGGACGCGGAGGTGGAACTGGCCTCGCAGGTCGGTTCGCGGCGCCTGGCCCTCGACGACTTCATCCTCGGCAACCGCAAGACCGCCAGGCGCCCCGACGAACTGGTGACGGCGCTTTACATTCCGAAACCGTCACCCGGGGCGCGCAGCACCTTCCTGAAGCTGGGCGCGCGCAAATACCTGGTGATCTCCATCGTCATGGCGGCGCTGCTGGTCGACATCGACGACAAGGGCAACGTTGCCAAGGCCCGGGTCGCCGTCGGCTCCTGCGCCGCGCGCGCCCTGCGCCTGCCGGCCGTCGAGGCGGCCTTCGAGGGCCGGCCCTTCGATGAGGATTTGCTGCCGCGCATCGGCGAGGAACAGTTGGTAGAGCCACTTGGGCCCCTGACGCCCATCGACGATATCCGCGGCACCGCCGACTATCGCCGCGAGGCCGCGGTGGCGCTGCTGCGCCGCGGGGTCGAGGCCCTGCTGTCGCAGGAGGCCGCGTGATGGACGCCGCGCTGCAGCAGAGCCTCGCCGAGGGTGGGCAGCAGATCCGCTTCACCCTCAACGGCCAGGCGGTCACGGTGAGCGTCGATCCCCTGGACCGGCTGAGTGACGCGCTGCGCTATGCGCTGGGCCGCACCGGCACCAAGGTGGGCTGCAACGCCGGCGACTGCGGTGCCTGCACGGTGCTGGTCGACGGCGAGCAAATGTGCAGTTGCCTCATGGCCTGCGGCCAGGTCGAGGGGCGGCAGGTGACGACGGTGGAAGGCTTGATGGGCGACCCGGATGGGCAGCGCCTGCAGCGGGCCTTCCTCGATCACGGCGCGGCCCAGTGCGGCATCTGCACGCCGGGCATGCTGATGGCCGCGGCCTCGCTGCTGAAGCAGACCGCCGCCCCGGCGAAGCAGGAAGTGCAGGACGCGCTGGGCGGCGTGCTGTGCCGCTGCACCGGCTACCAGAAGATCGTCGAGGCGGTTTGCGCCGCGGCGGAGATGCGGTCGACCGACGCGCCGCTCACCGACCCCGAGGTCGGCTGCGCCGTGGGCGCGCGCTTCGCCAAGACCGACGGCCTCGCCAAGGTGACCGGCGCCGAGCTCTACGGCGCCGACACCGCGCCGGAAGGCGCGCTGTGGCTGCGCGTGGTCCGCGCGCCCCATGCCCGCGCCACTTTCACCCTGGGCGACCTCGAGGCGGTGGTGGCGCGGACGCCCGGCCTGGAGCGTATCCTCACTGCCGCCGACCTTCCAGGCAACTCGGGGCCCGGCAACATGTGCTTCGGCGTTTATCCGCACATCAAGGACCAGCCGGTGCTGGCCCAGGGGCGGGTGCGCTACCGCGGCGAGGCGGTGCTGGCGCTGGTCGGCGAGCGCCGCGCGATCTGGTCGCTGGCGGAAGAAGACCTGCCGATCGCCTGGCAGGCGGAAGACGCCGTCACCGACTTCTGCGCCGACGATACGCCGCTGGTGCAGGAAGGCCGCGCCGACAACGTGCTGGCGCGCGGCTTCGTCAACAAGGGCGCCGCCGAGGCGGCGCTGGCGGCCTCACCGCTGACGTCCGAGATCAGCACCGCCACGCCTTTCATCGAGCATGCCTACATCGAGCCCGAAGCCGGCTACGCCGAGCGCAAGGGCGGCAAGCTTGAGGTTTGGGTGACCACCCAGGCGCCCTACATGGACCGCGACGAGACGGCGGCGATCCTGGGCCTCGACAAGGACAAGGTGCGCATCATCCCCTCGGCCTGCGGCGGCGGCTTCGGCGGCAAGTTGGACCTCTCGCTGCATCCTCTCGTCGGGCTGGCTGCCTGGCTCACGGAGCGGCCGGTGCGCTGTGAGTACACCCGGCCGGAGTCCATGGCATCTTCCACCAAGCGCCACGCCTCGCGGGTGACGGCGCGGGCCGGCTGCGATGCGGACGGTAGGCTGACGGCGCTGGTCTTCGACGGCGACTTCGACACCGGGGCCTATGCCTCCTGGGGGCCGACGGTGGCCGACCGGGTGCCGGTGCACTGCAGCGGCCCCTACAAGATCCCCAACGTGCTGGCCCGTTCGGCCGGGCGCTTCACCAACGCGCCGCCGGCCGGCGCCTTCCGCGGCTTCGGCGTGCCGCAGTCCGCCCTGGCGCACGAGGCCCTGATGGACGACCTGGCCGAGCAGCTCGGTCTCGACCCGCTGGAGTTCCGCTATCGCAACGCGATCCGCGTCGGCGACGCCACGGCGACGGGGCAGGTGCTGACGGCTTCCGCCGGTCTCGCCGACTGCCTGGACGCCCTGCGGCCCACGTGGAAGGACTGGCGTGCGGCGGCGGACCTGTTCAACGAAGACGGGGGACGGCGGCGCCGCGGCGTCGGTATCGGCTGCGTCTGGTACGGCTGCGGCAACACCTCCATGTCCAATCCCTCCACCCTGTCGGTGGCGCTCGACAGGCACGGCAAGCTCACGCTCTACAACGGCGCCGTCGACATCGGCCAGGGCTCCAACACCGTCATGGCGCAGATCGCCGCCGATGCGCTGGGCCTGCCGGTGCAGCAGATGCGCGTCGTCATGGGCGACACGGCGCTGACGGCCGACGCCGGCAAGACCTCGGCCTCGCGCCAGACCTTCATCTCCGGCAAGGCGGCGGAACTGGCCGGGTGCGACCTGCGTGCCCAGATCCTGCGCCTCGCCAATGCCGGCGAGGATGCGCGCCTGGAGTTGAGCGACGGCAAGCTGTCGGTGCAGGACGGCGGGGAGGTGCGACGCATCGACCTGGCGGAATTGCCGGAGGACGCGCGCGGCGACGTGCTCTGCGGCAGCGGCACCTTCGATCCGCCGACCTCGCCGCTGGACGGGAACGGCCAGGGCGACCCCTACGCGACCTACGGCTTCGCCGCCCAGATCGCCGAGGTCGAGGTCGACCTGGAGCTGGGCACGATCAAGGTGCTGCGCATGGCCGCCGCCCACGATGTCGGCCGTGCGGTCAACCCGACCCTGGTGGAAGGCCAGATCCACGGCGGCATCGCCCAGGGCCTCGGCCTGGCGCTGATGGAGGAATACCTGCCGGGGCGCACGGAGAACCTGCACGACTACCTGATCCCCACCTTCGGCGACATGCCGGAGATCACCAGCATTCTGGTGGAAGACCCGGAGCCGCTGGGCCCCTACGGCGCCAAGGGCGTGGGCGAGCATTCGCTGATCGCGACCGCGCCGGCGATCTTCGGCGGCGTCTACCAGGCGACCGGCCTGCGTCTGACGCGGACGCCGGCGACGCCGGACCGGGTGCGCGCGGCCCTGCGCGAAGCGGGCGCAGTGTGAGGATGACGAGATGAGCACGACGCAAGCCGAAAAGACCGAAGCGCGCGGCAAGGACGCGGGGGGCAAGAACGCCGACAACAAGGACGGAGGCATCGTCGTCTGCGACGCCTGTCCGGTGCTGTGCCGCATCCGCCCGGGCAAGACCGGAGCCTGCGACCGCTACGGCAACGTCGACAACGCCCTGGTGCGCATGGACCCCTTCCTGCTGGCGCGCCAGGCGGCCGAGCGCGAGGCCGAGATGGTGCCCTTCCTGGCCACCGAAGGCGCGGGGGCGGAGTGGGACGGCAGCCTGGTCCAGGGGGCGGAAGCCTTCGTCACCGGCATCGGCGCCGGCACTACCTATCCGGACTACAAGCCCGCGCCCTTCATCGTGTCGTCCAAGGTGGAAGGCGTCGACATGGTGACCGTGGTGACCGAGGGCATCTTCAGCTACTGCGGCGTGAAGGTGAAGATCGACACCGACCGCCACCTGGGCCCGGAGCAGGCCGCCGTGCGCTGCCAGGGCGAGCAGGTCGGCCACGTCACCACGGCGGAATACGGCTCGCAGATGCTGGCCCTGGGCGGCGTGCGCCACCTGACCGGCGGCAGCAAGAAGGAAGGCAACGTCACCTGCCAGATGATGCTCGACCTCTGCAACAAGCAGGCGGTGGACCTCACCATCGACGGCGGCGCCGAGCTGACCATCCAGGCGGGCCGGGCGCCGATCATCAACGGCGTGAAGGAAGAGCGCATGCGCGTCGGCTGCGGCTCGGCGACCATCGGCATCTTCGCCCAGCAATGGATCGGCCACGTCGACGAGGTCATCGTGGTCGACGACCACATCACCGGCGTACTGACCGAGCACCAGGCCGGCAAGTTCCTGGACATGAAGCCCAGCGGCATCCGCGTGCGCGGGCGGCGCTCGACGCCCGGGCGCTACTTCCAGGTGGCCGAGCCCGGCACCGGCTGGGGCGGCACCAACATCAGCGATCCCCTGTCGATCATCGACAAGATCGACCCCAAGACCGCCTGGCCGGGCCTGCGCCTGCTGATGGTCAGCACCACCGGCGAGCACGCCGCCTGGTTCGAGCTGGACGACGACCTGAAACCCCAAGAGGCCGAGATGCCGGCGGCGGTCAAGGTGGTGGTCGACCGTATCGGCGAGAACTGCGAACCGGCCCTGTCCTCGGTGCTGTTCATGGCCGGGGCGGGCGGCAGCCTGCGCGCCGGGGCGACGGAGAACCCGGTGCGCCTGACGCGCTCGGTGAAGGACGCGCTGACCCGCGTCACCGCCGGCGGCGCCAAGGCCTATGTCTGGCCGGGCGGCGGCATCACCATCATGGTCGACGTGCTGGACATGCCCGACAACGCCTTCGGCTACGTGCCGACGCCGGCCATCGTCGGACCCATCGAATTCACCATGCCGCACGAGGTCTACGCCGAACTGGGCGGCCACATGAAGTCGGTGCAGTCGCTGGCCGACGTCGTCAAGACCCGCGGCGCCGGGGAGCGCATCCGCGTGACCGACCTGAAGGCGGAGAACCCCTGGCCGCTGTCGCCCCTAAACAAGCTTCCCGGCAAGAAGGCGGGGCTCTGAATGACTCGACCCAGCTTTTTCCGCCGCGACCTGCCGGACGGCCGCCTGCATCTGCAGGAGGGGCCCATCGACCTGATGATCGAGGCTTTCGGCGCGCGCGCCGAGGTGCGGCATGCCTATGACGCGGCGGCGGAATGCTTCCGGGAGGTGCTGCCCGACCTGGTGGCGGAGCTGACGGCGCTGCGCCGGCCGCTGCGCAGGGACACGCCGTCGTTTTCCGGCCCGGTGGCGCAGCGCATGGCGGCGGCCTGTCATCCCCACCGCGCGGTGTTCGTCACGCCCATGGCCGCCGTCGCCGGCGCCGTGGCCGATCATGTGCTGGCAGCGATGAGCGAAGCCGCGGATCTCACCCGCGCCTATGTGAACAACGGCGGCGACATCGCTTTGTACCTGACGCCCGGCGAAAGCCTCGCCTGCGGCCTGGTCGCCCAGGTCGCCGCCCCGCATCAGCCATTGTCCCTTGGGGGTCGCGCAGTGGTGACATCGGAATTGCCGGTCCGCGGTATCGCCACCTCGGGGCGCGCCACCAAAGGACAAGGCGGGCGCAGTTTTTCGCTGGGCATCGCCGACGCGGTAACGGTCTTCGCACGCAGCGCCGCGCAGGCCGACGTTGCCGCGACGCTGATCGCCAATGCGGTAGACCTGCCCGGGCACCCGCTGGTGATGCGCCGCCGGGCCGTGGAGATCGATCCGGAGAGCGATCTCGGGGAGCGCCTGGCGACCGTCGCGGTCGGCAAGCTCACCGAGGCGGAAGTCGCCACGGCGCTGCGGCACGGGCAGGCGCTGAGCGCCGAGATGCAGGCCGAAGGCCTCATCGAAGCGGCGGCGCTGTTCCTGCGCGGGCGGGCCGAGGCAATCGGGGCTTTGCCCCTGCTGTCCAGCCTGCCGAGCGCGGCGTAAAGGAGGAGTCGGGGTGACTGTCGAAGTTCGCAAAGTCGTGACCAACGTCGAGGAGATCCACCACGAGGGCGGGCCGGTTGCTGCCGAGCCTTTGCTGGTCGGCTCCGCCGCCGTGGTCATCGCCAATCCTTTCTCCGGGCGCTACGTCGAGGAGCTGCAGCCCTACATGGAGGAACTGAAGCCGCTGGGTCTGGAGATGGCCGAACGGCTGGTCGGCGCCATGGGGGGCAACAAGGCGCGCATCTCCGGTTTCGGCAAGGCCTCCATCGTCGGCGGCGCCGGCGAGCTGGAGCACGGTGCGCTGTGGCACGTGCCCGGCGGTTACGCTATGCGCGAACTGCTGGGCGACGCCAGGGCCATCGTGCCCTCGGCCAAGAAGGTCGGCCCCGCCGGTGCGCGCATCGACGTGCCGATCACCCATATCAACGCCTCTTACGTGCGCGGGCACTTCAATGCCGTCGAGGTCGGCGTGCCCGGCGCGCCGGAGGCCGACGAGCTGGTGTTCATCCTGGCGATGACCAGCGGCGGGCGCATCCACGACCGCATGGGCGGCTTGCGCGCGGAAGACATCAAGGGGGAGGATGGCCTGAGATGAGGATGAGAAGATGAACGTCAAGGTCCGCAAATACGTGGTGATCGTCGAGGAGACCCAAAAGGAGATCGGCAAGGCGATCTCGCCGCCGACGCGCCGCGCCGCCGCTTTGGCGGTGATCGAGAATCCGTTCAGCGACCGCTACGAGCAGGATCTGGAGGTCCTCATGCAGGCGGGCGAGGACCTGGGCAAGATCCTGGGCGACAAGGCGGTGGCGGCCTTGGGCGTGGCGCCGTCGCGCATCGAGAGCTACGGTAAGGCGGCCATCGTCGGCGAGGGCGGCGAACTGGAGCACGCCGCGGCGATCCTGCATCCGCGCATGGGCAAGCCGCTGCGCCAGGCCGTGGAGAAGGGCGCGGCCCTGGTGCCTTCGTCGAAGAAGATGGGCGGTATCGGCAGCGCCATCGACGTGCCGCTGGGGCACAAGGACGCCGCCTACGTGCGCAGTCATTTCGACGGCATGGAGGTAAGGGTGCCCGACGCGCCGCGTCACGGCGAGATCGTGGTGGCCATCGCGGTCACCGATTCCGGGCGGCCTCTGCCGCGGGTCGGCGGCCTGACCACCGACGAGGTGAAGGGCGAAGACGGCCTGCGCTGAACCGCTCCCTCGAAGGATTGGAGACGAGATGACGGAACAACGCGTGACAACGGATGTGGTGATCATCGGCGCCGGCCCGGTCGGTCTCTTTGCGGTCTTCGAGCTGGGCCTTCTGGGTCTGAAGTGTCATGTCGTCGACATCCTGGACAAGGCCGGCGGACAGTGCGCCGAGCTCTATCCGGAGAAGCCGATCTACGATATCCCCGCCCTGCCGGTGGTGACCGGCGGCGAGCTGATCGCGCGTCTGCTCGAGCAGTGCAAGCCCTTCGAGCCGCAGTTCCATCTCGGCCAGATGGGGGAGAAGCTGGAGAAGCTGGAGAGCGGCAACTGGCTGTTGACCACCGACCTGGGCATGGAGATCGAGGCGCCGGTCATCGTGGTGGCTGCAGGCGGTGGCAGCTTCGTGCCCAAGAAGCCGCCCATCGCCGGGATCGACACCTACGAAGGCGGCTCCGTCCACTATGCCGTGCGCAAGATGGAAGACTTTCGCGGCAAGCGCCTGCTAATCGCCGGCGGCGGCGATTCGGCCCTCGATTGGACGCTCAATCTCCAGCCCATCGCCGCCAGCGTCACGCTGGTACACCGCCGCGCGGATTTCCGCGCCGCGCCGGATTCGGTGGAGAAGATGCGCGCCCTTGCGGCGGCCGGGAAGATCGCGTTTCGGGTTGCGCAGATCGCCGGCCTGGAGGGCGAGGCCGGAAAGCTGAGCGGGGTGAAGCTGAAATCCCCGGAGCAGGGCGAGTGGGTCGAGCCCTGCGACACCCTGCTGCCCTTCTACGGCCTGACCATGAAGCTGGGGCCCATCGCCGACTTCGGGCTGAACCTCGACGAGAACCACATCACGGTGGATACGCAGAAGTTCGAGACCTCGGTGCCGCGGATCTTCGCCATCGGCGATATCAACACCTATCCCGGCAAGCTGAAGCTCATTCTGTCCGGTTTCCACGAGGCCGCGCTGATGGCTCACCAGGCCTTTCACTATGTTCATCCTGACAAGAAGCTTCGTTTCCAGTACACAACCTCCTCCAGCGAACTGCAACAGAGGCTGAAGGTGGCATGAAGGTAAAGGTGAGGGATCGCGCGGGGGCGACGCACGAGCTGCCTTTTCAGGAGGGTGACACCCTGATGCAGGTGCTGACGGACGAGGATCTGGGCGTTCGCGCCGAATGCGGCGGCTGCTGCGCCTGCGCGACCTGCCACGTCTATATCGCTCCGCAGTGGCTGGAAAAGCTGCCGGCGCAGAGCGAGGAGGAGCTCTCCATGCTCGACGAAGCTTTCGAGGTGGAGGCGACTTCGCGGCTGTCCTGCCAGATCCTGTTGACCGCGGCGCTGGACGGCATGGAGGCCACCATCGCGCCGGACTTCGATTAGCGGCGAGGAGGGGAGAGATCATGACGTTCGTCCGCAACGCCTGGTACGTCGCCGGCTGGTCGAAGAACTTCGGCCGGCAGCTCACGCCCCTCACCATCATGGACGAGGACATCGTCGTCTACCGCACGGAAACGGGCCAAGCCGTGGCGCTGACCGACGAATGCCCGCACAAGCGTTTGCCGCTCTCCAGGGGGCGGCTCAAGGGCGACGCGGTGGAATGCGGATATCACGGCATGACCTTCGGCTGCGACGGAAAATGTGTGAGGATTCCCGGTCAGAGCAACCTGCCGTCCTCGGCCTGGGTGCGCGCCTATCCGCTGCACGAACGCCACGGCATCCTGTGGATCTGGATGGGAGATGCGGAGAAGGCCGACGTCTCACGGGTCTTCGACATGCCGGAATTCACCGACCCGAAGTGGATGCCGCACCACGGCGACGCCTTGGAATTGGAATGCAACTACCTGCCGGTCGCCGACAATCTCTGCGATCCCGCCCATGTCAGCTTCGTGCACCCGACGACCCTGGGCAACGCAGCCTGCGAGGACGTCCCCATCGACTGCGCGCGCGAGGGCCGCATGGTGACGACCTGGCGTTGGATCCGCGACGCGCCACCGGTCGGCTTCTTCAAGGCCTTCGGCAACTTCGCCGGCAACGTCGACCGCTGGCATTACTACTATCTGCACGCGCCCAACGTGGCGGTCATCGACTTCGGCAGCGCCGCCACCGAGGAGGCCATCGGCGAGGCCGAGCGCGACCGCGGCCTGCGGCTCTTCGCGCTGCATTTTCTGACGCCGGTTTCCGAGACCCGGACGGTCGACCACTGGATGCACCTGCGCAACATCGCGCTGGACGACGAAGAGATGGGCGAGCGCATGAACGAGCAGTTCCGCATCGCCTTCGCCGAGGACAAGGCGATTCTGGAGGCGATCCAGGCGCGCGAGGCTAAGCCGCCGGCGCGCCGGCCGCTGCGCATCGCCATCGACCGCGGACCAAATCACCTGCGCCGTATCATCGCCGAGATGGCGGCGCAGGAGCGCGCGCTTTCGGAAGACGAGGAAGCCATGCAGGCGGTGTCATGACGTTATGAAGGGGCAACACCGCCAATCGTCACCCTTGGCCTTGTGCCGGGGGTCCGGGGCAAACGACGAGTGCGGTCGCCCTGGATGCTTGAGACGAGCTCGGGCATGACATTCATGAAGGCCGGGGGCACAGAAAGAACCGGCAAGCGAACAGCAAACGGACCAACAGGAGGCAGTTTATGGGGATCACAAGGATTTTAGGGGCGGCGGCGCTTGCCGCCTCTCTCGTCTTGCCGGGTGCCGCCGCCGCACAGGAAACCATCCGCATCGGCGACATCAACAGCTACAAGAACCTGCCGGCGTTTACCATTCCCTACAGGCAGGGGGCCGAGTTGGCGGTCGAGCAGATCAACGCCAAGGGCGGCGTCCTGGGCAAGCCGCTGGAGATCGTCTCCCGCGACGACCAGGGCAAGCCGGGCGAGGCGGTGCGCTACGCCGAGGAGCTCTTCACCAAGGAAAAAGTGGTGCTGATCTCCGGCTCGCTGTTCTCCCACGTCGGCTTGGCGCTGGGCTCCTACGCCGGGCAGAAGAAGCGCCTCTACCTGGCGGCCGAGCCGCTGGCCGACTCCCTGGTCTGGGCGGAAGGCAACCGCTACACCTTCCGCCTGCGCCCCAGCACCTACATGCAGGCCGCCATGCTGGCCGAGGCCGCGGCCAAGAGCGGCGCCAAGCGCTGGGCGACCATCGCGCCCAACTACGCCTACGGCAAGGACGCCGTGGCCGCTTTCAAGGAGGTGCTGAAGGCCAAGATGCCGGACGTTGAGTTCGTCGGCGAGCAGTGGCCGGCGCTCTTCAAGATCGATGCCGCCGCCGAGGCGCAGGCCCTGGAGGCGATGAAGCCCGACGGCATCTACAACGTCACCTTCGGCAGCGACCTCGCCAAGTTCGTGCGTGAGGGCACGCTGCGCGAGCTGTTCAAGGACCGCACGGTGCTGGGCCTCCTGACCGGTGAGCCGGAATACCTGGATCCGCTCGGCGCCGAGGCGCCGGAAGGCTGGATCGTCACCGGATACCCCTGGTACGCCATCGATACGCCAGAGCACAACGCCTTCGTGAAGGCCTATCAGGCGAAGTTCGACGACTATCCGCGCGTCGGCTCCCTGGTCGGCTACAACGCCATGCTGTCGATCGCCGCGGCGATCGAGAAGGCCGGCGGAACCGAGACCGAGGCGCTGGTCGCAGCTTTCGAGGGTCTGGAACTCGACACCCCCTCGGGCGCGGTGGCGTTCCGCGCCATCGACCATCAGTCCACCATGGGGGCCTGGGTCGGCACCACGGCGCTGCAGGACGGCAAGGGCGTCATGATCGATTGGAGCTACAAGGAAGGCGGCGACTACCTGCCGCCCGACGATGTGGTGAAGACTCTGCGGCCGGCAAGCGGCGGTTGAGGCCACGCCGCCGCTTGGGGAGCGGGCGCCAGGAGGGCGCCTGCTCCGCCGCGGGCTTCTTACGTTTCATGAACTCACCATCGATGATCGAGACCGCCTGATGGGTGTCTATCTGGTTCAGTTCCTTTCCGGGCTGGCGAGCGCCTCGGCGCTCTTCCTCGCCGCCTCGGGCCTGTCGATCATTTTCGGCGTGACCCGCGTGGTGAATTTCGCCCACGGCTCCTTCTACATGCTGGGCGCCTATTTCGGTTATTCCCTGGTGCACAATCTGGGCGCTGCCCTGGGCGGGGGCGCCCTGGGGTTCTGGCTTTCGCTACTCGTTGCCGCGCTCGCGGTCGGCCTCGTCGGCCTGCTGGTCGAGACGATTGTTCTCCGGCGCCTCTACAAGGCGCCGGAGCTGTTCCAGCTCATCGCCACCTTCGGCGTGATCCTTATCGTGCAGGACGTGGTCTTCTGGTTCTGGGGGGCGGAGAACCTGCTGGGCCCCCGCGCGCCGGGGCTGACCGGCATCGTGCGGATCTTCGACGTTCCCATGCCGACCTACGACCTGGCGCTGATCGCCATCGGACCCCTTGTCCTCTTCGCACTCTGGATGCTGTTCAACCGCACCCGCTGGGGCGTGCTGGTGCGCGCGGCCACCGAGGACCGCGAGATGGTGGGCGCCCTGGGCGTCAACCAGTCGCTGCTCTTCACCGGCGTCTTCGTGCTGGGCTCGGCGCTGGCCGGCCTGGGCGGCGCCATCCAGCTGCCCAAGGGCGACGCCAACCTGCTGATGGACTTCGGCATCCTGGCGGAGGTTTTCGTGGTCACCGTGGTCGGCGGCATGGGCTCCATCTTCGGCGCCTTTCTGGCCGCAGTCCTGATCTCGGAGCTCAACACCTTCGGCATTCTGGTCTGGCCGAACGGCACCCTGGTGCTGATGTTCATCCTCATGGCGGTGATCCTCATCGTCCGCCCCACCGGCCTGCTGGGCCGGCCGGAGACCATCGGCCAGAAGGCCGAAACCGGGGCCGTCCAGGTGGTGCTGCCGGCGGGCCCGCACTACAAGATCTTCGTCGCCGCGCTGGTGGCGCTGCTGGCGGCGCTGCCGCTGCTGGCTGACGATTTCGTCCTGGTCCTGGCCACAGACATCCTGGTGCTGGCGCTCTTCGCCACCTCCCTGCATTTCCTCATGTCGACCGGCGGGCTGGTCTCCTTCGGCCATGCCGCCTTCTACGGCGGCGGCGCCTACGCGGCGGCCCTGCTGGTCACCTACGCCGCCACGCCCTTCGAGCTGGCGCTGCTGCTGGCGCCCTTGGGCGCGGGGCTGCTGGCCCTCGTGATCGGCTGGTTCTGCGTGCGCCTCACCGGCGTCTACTTCGCCATGCTGACCCTGGCCTTCGCACAGGTCGCCTGGTCGGTGGTCTTCCAGTGGTCGGACGTCACCAACGGCGACGACGGTCTGCTCGGCATCTGGCCGGCGGCCTGGGCCTCGGGCTCCGTCGCCTACTACTACATCGCCTTCGTGGTCGCGCTGGCCGGCATCTTCCTCATCCGGCGGGTGGTCTTCGCCCCCTTCGGCTACGGCCTGCGCGCGACCCGCGACTCTGCCCTGCGGGCGGCGGCCATCGGCATCGACATCAAGCGCCAGCAACTCGCCGCCTTTGTCTTCGCCGGTGTCATGGCCGGGCTGGCCGGCGGGCTCTTCGCCTTTTCCAAGGGCTCGGTCTTTCCCGACGAAATGTCGATCCCACGCTCCTTCGACGCCCTGCTCATGGTGCTGCTGGGCGGCATCGAATCGCTTTCCGGTCCGGTGGTGGGCGCCGCCGCCTTCACCTGGCTGCACGACGAGCTGATCACCTTCGAGTATTGGCGCCTGCTGCTGGGCGTGGTCATCGTCGCCCTGGTGCTGCTCTTCCCGCAAGGGCTGGGCGGTGCGGCGCGGCACTACGCCGGGCGGTATCTGAAGCTGGAAGTCTCGCCCGGCGAGCTGCGCTCGGCCGCCCCCCGGAAGGAGCAGCGCGCATGAGCCTCACCGAAGCGAAAACCGCCGGGATGCCGGCACTGGCCGTCCCCGCTCTGGAAGTCAGCGGCCTCAGCAAGGCCTTCGGCGGCGTGCAGGCGGTGAAGGACGTGAACTTCAAGGTGGCGGAGGGCGAATTGCTGGCCCTCATCGGTCCCAACGGCGCCGGCAAGAGCACCTGCTTCAACATGCTGAACGGCCAGATCAGGCCCGACCGGGGCAGCGTGAAGCTGGCCGGGGAGGAGCTGGTCGGCCGCTCGCCGGCGCAGATCTGGCGGCGCGGCGTCGGGCGCACCTTCCAGATCACCGCCACCTTCCCCTCCATGACCGTGGCCGAGAACGTCGCCATGGTGCTGATGAGCCAAGACCGCGAGCTGTTCTCCTTCACGCGCAGCGCGGTAAACCGTCACCGCGCCAAGGCGCTGGAACTGCTCGACCTGGTCGGCATGGCGGGGCAGGCGGACCGGCCCTGCGGCGTGCTGGCCTACGGCGATCTGAAGCGGGTCGAGCTGGCGGTGGCGCTGGGCAACGAGCCGCGCGTCCTGCTGATGGACGAGCCGACGGCGGGCATGGCGCCGCGCGAGCGTGTGGAACTCATGGGGCTCGCCGCGCGCCTGGCGCACGAGCTGGACGTCGCCGTGCTGTTCACCGAGCACGACATGGACATCGTCTTCAGCCACGCCGACCGCATCATCGTGCTGAGCCGCGGAGAGCTGATCGCCGAGGGTGACGCAGGGCAGATCCGCAGCGATCCGCTGGTGCTCAAGACCTACCTCGGCGAGGGTCAGGTCTACGGCCAAGACAAGAAGCCCAAGGACTGAGGGCCATGCTCGAGATCAGGGGTATTCACAGCTACTACGGACAGGCGCACATCCTGACCGACGTTTCATTGACCCTGTCCAAGGGCGAGATCGTGGTGCTGGTGGGACGCAACGGCGCCGGCAAGTCGACCACCATCAAGTCGATCATGGGCATGGTGCGCGTCACGCAGGGCTCCATCGCCTACGACGGCGAGGAGATCCTGGGCGAGCCGGCGCACCGCATCGCCCGGCGCGGCCTCGGCTACGTGCCGGAGGAGCGGCGCATCTTCACCCGTCTCACCGTGCAGGAGAACCTGGACTGCGGCCGGCAGCCGGGCCGGGCGGGCACGCGAAACTGGACCGTGCACGACATGTTCGACCTCTTCCCCAACTTGGCGGAAGCCCGGCGGCGGCCCGGCGGCACGCTCAGCGGCGGCGAGCAACAGATGCTGACCATCGCCCGCACCCTGATGGGCAACCCGGGCTGCATCCTGCTGGACGAGCCCTCGGAAGGCCTCGCACCGGTGGTGGTGGAGCAGATCATCAAGGTGGTGAAGGAGATCAAGGCCCAGGGCATCCCGGTCCTGCTGTCGGAGCAGAACCTCTACTTCGCCGGCCTGGTCAGCGACCGCGCCTACGTCATCGAGACCGGTCACATCCGCTACGAAGGCTCCATGCGCGAGCTGGAAGAGAACGACGAGGTCCGCCAGCAGTATCTGGCGGTGTAAGGGAGACCTGCCATGAGCGAAAAGCTAGTCATCAAGAACATCGGCCTGCTGCTCTCCGGCGACCTGGGGCAGCCGATTCTCGACGCCGACACCATCGTCGCCGTGGACGGGCGCATCGCCGAGGTCGGCAAGGCCGCAGAGGTCGACACGAGCGGTGCCGACAAGACCATCGACGCCAAGGGCACCACCCTGGCGCCGGGCCTGATCGACAGCCATGTGCACCCGGTCTTCGGCGACTGGACGCCGCGCCAGAGCCAGATCAACTGGATCGACTCCTTCCTGAACGGCGGCGTCACCACCATGATCTCCGCCGGCGAGGTGCACCTGCCGGGCCGGCCCAAGGACATCGTCGGCCTGAAAGCCCTGGCGATCACCGCCCAGCGCGCCTTCTCCAACATGCGCTTCGGCGGGGTGAAGGTGCACGCCGGCGCCCCGGTGATCGAAAAGGGCATGGAGGAGGAGGACTTCAAGCAGCTTGCCGAGTCCGGCGTGAAGCTGTTGGGGGAGGTCGGCCTGGGCGGCGTGAAGCAGGGCGAGGAGGCCAAGAAGATGGTCGCCTGGGCGCGCAAGTACGGCATCCAGAGCACCATCCACACCGGCGGCCCCTCGATCCCCGGTTCCGGCCTGATCGACGCCGACGTGGTGCTGGAAGCGGATGCAGATGTCATCGGCCACATCAACGGCGGCCACACCGCCCTGCCGCTGACCCAGATTCGCTGCCTCTGCGAGAGCTGCAGCCGCGCGGTGGAGATCGTCCACAACGGCAACGAACTGGCCGCGCTCTATGCCATGCGCACGGCCATGGAGTTGGGCCAGCCCGAGCGCATCATCCTCGGCACCGACTCGCCGGCGGGCTCCGGCGTGCAGCCGCTGGGCATCCTGCGGGTGATTTCTCTCTTGTCCGCCATCGGCGAGGTGCCGGCGGAGACGGTATTCTGCTTTGCCACCGGCAACACCGCGCGGATGCGCGAGTTGGACTGCGGCCTCGTCGAGGTCGGCCGGGCGGCGGACTTCGTCATCATGGACAAGGCCCAGCACACCGCCGGCAAGACGCTGCTGGACTCGGTGCGCCTCGGCGACCTGCCGGGCATCTCCATGGTCATCATCGACGGGGTGGTGCGCTGCGGGCGCTCGCGCAACACGCCGCCGGCCGAAACCCTGGCCGAAGTCGTTGGGGCGGCGGTCGCGTGAGCCGGCCTCCCACAGACGCGCCGGCGGTCGAGTCGCCGGAGGCAGAGGCGCCCTCCGACTACCGGTTGGAGCGGCAGATCGGCTTCCTGCTGCGCCGCGCCCATCAGTACGCCAGCGAGGTCTTCCAGTCGAAGATCGGCGCGCGCAACCTGACGCCGCAGCAGTTCTCTGTCCTCGTGACCCTGCTGGAGCGGCGCGAGATCGCCCAGACCAGGCTGGGCGATCTGGTGGCCATGGACCCGGCCACGGTGCTGGGCGTGGTGCAGCGCCTCGCCCAGCGCGGCCTGGTCGCCGTGCGCACCGACCCCGCCGACGGCCGCCGCCGCCTGGTGCAACTCACCCACGACGGCCACGAACTGGCCCGCGATCTGGTCGAGGTCGGTCCGGAAATCTCCCGCGACACCCTGGCCGGTCTCACCGACAAGGAGCAGCGCGACCTGCTGCGCCTGCTCGACCGCCTGGGGCGGAAGGGATAGATCTCGCCACCGCCCGCGTTGGCCGGCGGCGGGTCCGTTTTCTCTTCTTCTCCGGCGACCTCGGGGCTGGCCCCGGCGGCGCTTCTCCGCTATGAAGCCCTCCAAGCACGGAGAGGACGGCAACGGGAGGCTCTGCCTTGAAAGAACTGTTACAGCGCAACGCCGAGTGGGCGGCCAGGCACGTTGCTGATGATCCTAATTATTTCAAGCGCTTGTCCGAGATTCAGAGGCCGCACTACTTCTGGATCGGCTGTTCCGACAGCCGCGTGCCGGCCAACGTCATCGCCGGCCTGGAGCCGGGCGAGGTCTTCGTCCACCGCAATGTCGCCAACCTGGTGAACCCGGGCGACCTCAACTGCCTCTCGGTGCTACAGTTCGCCGTAGAGGCGCTGAAGGTGCAGGAGATCATCGTCACCGGCCACTACGGCTGCGGCGGCATCGCCGCCGCCGTGGACGGAGAGCGCCACGGCATCATCGACCATTGGCTGCAGCCGATCCGCGACACCGCCGCGCACTGCTCCACGGAACTGGACAAGCTGACCGACCAGCGCGCCCGCCTCGACCGGCTGTGCGAGCTGAACGTCATGGCCCAGGTGCAGCGGGTGGCGGAAACCCCCATCGTCCAGGACGCCTGGAAGCGCGGCCAGCCCCTGCTGGTGCACGGTTTGGTCTACGGCCTCAGCGACGGGCGCCTGCGCAACCTCGGCTGCACCCTGCCCAGACCGGCAAAGTAACCGGGGGCCGCGCAGCGCATGGCCGGTGAACCATCGCTGAAACCCGGCCCATCCCTGAAAAGGGGCCTCAACCTGCCGCTGATGGTGCTCTACGGCCTGGGCACCACCATCGGCGCCGGGATCTACGCCCTGGTCGGCAAGGTGGCCGGCAACGCCGGACTGCACGCGCCCTTTGCCTTCCTGATGGCGGCGGCTCTGGTCGCGTTTTCCGCCTTCTCCTTCGCAGAGCTGTCCTCGCGCCTGCCGCGCAGCGCCGGCGAAGCGGTCTACGTCCACGAAGGTTTCGGCCTGCGCTGGCTGGCGCTCGGGGTCGGCCTGCTGGTGATTCTGGCCGGCGTGGTGTCCTGCGCCACCCTGGCGCGGGGTTTCGTCGGATACTTCCAGGAACTGGTCGACATTCCCGCTTGGCTCGGCATCGTCGCGGTGGTCCTGCTGCTGGGTGCGGTGGCGGCCTGGGGCATTACCGAATCGGCGTTGCTGGCGGCGGCGGTCACGCTGCTGGAGACCGGCGGGCTGGTCTTCGTCGTCTGGAGCGGCCACGATGCCCTGGCGACTCTGCCCCAGCGTTGGACGGAGATCGTTCCCTCCCTGGAAGGCGGCGTGTGGTTCGGCCTGCTTTCCGCCGGGATCGTCGCCTTCTATGCCTTCATCGGTTTCGAGGACATGGTCAACGTGGCCGAGGAGGTGCAGGACGTCCAGCGCACCCTGCCGAGAGCGATCCTGCTGACCCTCGGCCTGACCTCGGTGCTCTACTTCCTGGTCGGCCTGGCGGCGGTGCTGGCGGTGCCGGCCGACGAACTGGCGGCCAGTCCGGCGCCGCTGGCCCTTTTCATCCAGCGCACCTCCGGCGGCTCCGGCGCCTGGATCAGTCTCGTCGCCATCGTCGCCGTGCTGAACGGCGCCCTCATCCAGATCATCATGGCCGCGCGAGTGCTTTACGGCCTCAGCGCCCAGGGCTGGCTGCCCTCTCTCTTCGCCGAGATCCATGCGCGCCGGCGCACCCCCGTCGTGGCGACGCTGGCGGTCGCGGCGGTGACCGCCGGTTTCGCCCTGCTGCTGCCCCTGGAGACTCTGGCGCGGGGCACCTCCCTGGTGACGTTGGTGATCTTCGCCACGGTGAACCTCGCGCTATGGCGCCTCAAGGCCCGCGCCCCAGCGCCGGCCGGGGCCGTGACCTTTCCGCGCTGGATCAGCCTCTGCGGCTGCTTGGTCTGCGCCGCGGTCTTGGTGCTGGAGGTCGGGCGGCTGGCGGCCGGCCTCTAAGCGGTGAAGACGTCCATCTCGCCGATGTTCTTGGCGCGGGCGACGAGGCGCCTGGCGTACTTCTTGCGGTCGAGGCTGCCCAGTTCCTCCTGGAATTCGCGGCTGATGCGGATCGCGCCCAGGTCCTCCGGGCTTTCCAGGATATCCTCGGCATGGAGCTGCTCCAGCCTGGCCGCCTTGTTGACCTCCCGGCCGATGAGGGTGAACTGGTGCCGGGTGGTGGAGCCGAAGTCGCCGCTCAGCACCAGGCCGATATGGAGGCCCACGCGCAGTGACAGCGGCGCGGTGCCGATCTTGATGGCGGCGACCGCCTTGACGGCTTCTTCGGCGGCGCGCAGGGCTTCCACGCATTCGCTGCGGGCGTTGCCGCCGTTGCCCGGCAGCATCCAGAAGGCCATGAGGCCGTCGCCGATGAACTTGTCGATATGGCCGCCGCGCCGGAGGATCGGGAGCGTCTGGGCGTTGAAGAAGCGTTGGACGATATCGGCGATGCGGTCCGGGGTACTGTTCAGGGTATGGCGGCTGAAGTCGACGATGTCGGAGAACCAGATGATAGCGCGCTCGACGGCGTAGGCGGTCTGGTGCTCGCCGCCCGCACGCAGACGCCGGCTCAGCGCGTACTCGTTGGTGTAGGCATGCAGGATGCGGGTGTCGTCGGCCAGCTGCCGGCTGAGCGAAGAGGTCTTGTGGCTGGCGTTACGCAGCTTCAGGGAGATGATCTTGGCGATGTTCTTCCACAGAACGCCGACTTCGGGATGACTCTCGATCTTTTCCCGGTCGATGACCAGAACCTCGACGCAGCTTTCGTTGGCGACGATGTCGTAGATCCGCTGATAGCCGTTGCCGACCAGGTGCTGCTCGCCGATGACCTCGCTGCGCCGGCGGACGAAGAGCGTGCGGTCATGCTCCTTGATGGCGACCGAACCGGTGACGATGACCCAGAGGCAGCGGGCCGGGTCTCCGCGCCGGCAGATGTATTCGCCCTCGGCGTAGCGGTAGGGTCGCGGGTCGAGGCTCGAAGGGTCGGCGACGTCATCCACCAGGCCGCTGCTGACCAGGGCCTCCAGACAGTCCGGCGCCAGGCCGGACACCTCGTAGAGCTGCGACTGTTCTGCCATGTCTCGAACCGGTGGCGAGCCTCTCGCCGCTGTCTGCGCGGGATCGAAACCTGGCGGCATGGTAGCCCGAACCCTTCGCGTGCAGCCAGATCGTGCGATCGCAACTTTACCGGGATCGATCCGGCCCGCACAGCGCCTCGGCGACCAGCGGCAGGTGGTCGGAGGCATGGAGCGCCAGATCGCTGTCCCAGACCCGGGCATCCGTCACGTCCCACTCCGCGGAGAGGTAGATTCGGTCCAGGCTGAGGCGCGGCCCGCGCGCCGGATAGGTCGGCAGGCGCACGCAGGCCGGGAAGCGGCCGGCCAGGATCTCCGAGGCCCGGGTGCGCCGCCGCAGCATGTTGAAGTCGCCCAGCAGCACCGCGGGCGGCCCGCGCTCCGCCGGCTTCTCCTCCTCCCGCATCGCCGCCATGAGGCGCTGCGTCTGGCGTTCGCGCTCCCATACCGTCAGGCCGAGGTGCAGCACCGCGACCTGCAGCGGCGTGGTTTCGGCCTGCAGCTCCGCGACCAGGGCGGCGCGCGGCACGTGGCCGCGCACCTTGAGGTCGATCCAGCGGGTCTTGCCGGCCGGCAGGCGGGTCAGCAGGGCATTGCCGAACTGGGCGCGCAAGGGGTCGCGCACCAGTCCCTCGATCACCCGGTAGCCGGTGTGCTCGCGCAGGTAGGCGAACTGGTCGAGGCGGTGATGGCTGCGGCGGTGCCAGCCGACCTCCTGCAGGCCGACGACATCGGCGTCCATCTCGTCCAGTACTTCGACGATGCGCCCCATGTCGAAATGGCGGTCGCCGCCGATGCCGGAATGGATGTTCCAGGTCGCGAATCGTAGCCGTTGAGGACTTGCCCTAGACATCCTTGCAGAGACGCAGGGCGTCGTAGATGGCGGCGTGGACGTTGCGGCTGGCGACGGCATCGCCGATGCGGTAGAGGCGGAAGCGCCCCTCCGGGTTGCCCACCGACTCCTGCGGGCGCCCGGAAAGCAGCGCCTCGTAGTCGACGGCGCCAAGGTTGGCGCTGAGCGGCTTCAGCTCGAAGTAGATATCGTCCAGGGGCAGGGTGCCGTGCTCGACCACGAGCTGGTCCACCTCGCGGGTCTCGGTGCGCTCCGAATAGTCCGAACCCAGGGTGACTTTGACCCGGTTGCCGGCGAGTTCGGCCGCCCGCACCCGCTTGTTGATGGTGATGCGCGCGCCGTGCTCATCCAAGCAGCGGGCGTAGGCCACGTGGTTCAGACCGCCGACGTCGACGGCGAAGAAGCGTTCCGGCGTGACGATCTCCAGGGCCGCGCCGCTCTCGGCGATCATCTCGGCGGCGGCCAGGCCCGGATGGCTGGCGTTGTCGTCGTAGAGCAGCACGTTCTCCCCCAGGGGGGCGTCGCCGGAGAGGATGTCCCAGGAGCTGACGGCCAGCTCGGCGCCGGCCAGGATCTCCGTGTTGGGCAGCCCGCCGGTGGCGATCACCACGACCTCCGGGTCCTCGGCCAGAACCTCCGCGGCGCCGGCGTAGCTGTTGAAGTGGAAGGCGACGCCCTTGTCGGCGCAGCGCGCAAGACGCCAGTCGACGATGCCGATCAGCTCGCGCCGCCGCGGCACCCGGGCCGCGAGGCGGAGCTGGCCGCCGGCCTCGCTGGCCGCCTCGAAGACCGTCACCCTGTGGCCGCGCGCCGAGAGCACGCGGGCGGCTTCCAGCCCGGCCGGGCCGGCGCCCACCACCACCGCGCGCTTCGGCTTTCCCGCCGGGCGGAGGACGTGCGGCATGGTCGCCTCGCGGCCGGTCGCCGGATTGTGGATGCAGAGCGCCTCGTGGCCCTCGTAGATGCGGTCCAGGCAATAGGTGGCGCCGACGCAGGGGCGGATCTCCTGCTCGCGGCCGGCGGCGATCTTGGTGACGATGTGCGGGTCGGCGATGTGGGCGCGGGTCATGCCGACCATGTCGAGCTTGCCTTCGGCCACCGCGTGGCGGGCCGTGGCCACGTCGGGAATGCGCGCGGCGTGGAACACCGGGAACCTGGTCTGCGCCCGCACCTCGCCGCAGAAGTCCAGGTGCGGGCCGGCGGGGGTGCCCTGGGTCGGGATCACCTTGGAGAGCGCGGCGTCGGTCTCGATGTGGCCGCGGATGAGATTGAGGAAGTCGATATGGCCGGAGGCCGCCAGGCGGCGGGCGATCTCGACGCCCTCGGCGCGGCTCAGGCCCTGCTCCCAGTCCTCGTCGGCCACCATGCGGAGGCCGACGATGAAGTCCGGGCCGACGCGCCCGCGGATGGCCTCCAGCACCGCCGACGTGAACCTCAGGCGGTTGTCGAGGGCGCCGTTCCAGTCGTCGTCCCGGGCGTTGGTGGCGGGCGACCAGAACTGGTCCAGCAGGTGGCCGTAGGCCTCCAGCTCGATGCCGTCCAGGCCGCCGGCCTGCATGCGCTCGGCGGCGTCGGCGTAGTCGGCGACGATGCGCGCGATATCCCAGTCCTCGGCCGCCTTGGGGAAGGCGCGGTGGGCCGGTTCGCGGATCGGCGAGGGCGCCAGCACCGGCAGCCAGTCCGCCTTGTTCCAGTTCGTGCGCCGGCCCAGGTGGGTGATCTGCATCATCACCGCGGCGCCGTGCTCGTGGCAGGTCTCGCTCAGCTCCCGCAGCCAGGGGACGATCTCGTCCTTGTAGGCGTGCAGGTTGCCGAAGGCCTCCGGACTGTCGCGGGAAACCACGGCGGAGCCGGCGGTCATGGTCAGGGCGATGCCGCCCTTGGCTTTTTCCGCGTGATAGAGGCGGTAGCGCTCCTTGGGCAGGCCGCCCTCGGAGTAGGCCGGTTCGTGCGCGGTGGAGAGGATGCGGTTGCGCAGGGTCAGATGCTTCAGCCGGTAGGGCTGCAGCAGGGGATCCCTGGAGGCCGGAGGCGAGGCTGACGGGTCCATGACCCCAAGTCTGCGCTTTGAGGCTGCGCCGTGCAACGGGCCACGGCGTTTGGCCGGCTCCGGGGCCCGGCGGCAGGCGCTGCCGCCCGGCCGCTGCGGGGAAAAATAGCCGCCGGAGGGGATGCCGCCGGGGTCTGCTGCGTAGCGTAATCAGAAGCTCAAGACAGGCTGCGGTCCTTCCCCCCGGCCGCACTAAACAGACGAAGAGGTATCCCCCGATGAAGACAACCACGAAAGTCGCCGTGGCCCTGGTGGCCCTGGCCGGTGTCGGTGCGGCGGCGATCTCCGCCCAGGCCGACAGCCGCTGGCAGGGCCGTGAAGGCGCTTCGCCCCAGATGATGCAACAGGCCTACGGCGGCCACCACATGCGCGGCGAGGGTTTCCACGGCGGCCACTACGGCAAGCGCCACGGCGGCGGCCGCATGCTCCGCATGATGGAGTCCTTCGACGCCAACGGCGACGGCAAGCTGAGCCAGGAGGAGATCGATACCTCCCGCGCCGAGCGCTTCGGCAGGTTCGACGGCGACAGCGACCAGAGCCTGACCTTGCAGGAGTATGAGCAGCTCTGGCTCGACGCCATGCGCGAGCGCATGGTGCGCGCCTTCCAGCGGCTGGATAGGGACGGAGACGCCCAGGTGACCGCCGAAGAGTTCAAGCGGCCCTTTGCCAAGATGGTGCAGCGCAAGGACCGCAACGGCGATGGCGTTATCGACCGCAACGACTTCCGCCGTCACGGTATGGGGCCCGGCCAGATGCGTGGCCCCACGAACGCCCCGCAGCCGGACGGTGGCGACAACGGCTGACCGCCGCGCCGGTTTTTCTGACGAGGCGCGGGCGAAATCCCCCACTCATTGACCCCGTGCTTCACTGCACCGCGGACTTAGATGGCCCTGGTCCGCGGTGCAGGCTTTTCCGCCTACCTGACGGCTTTGCGTTGGGTAAGGTGTCACCCCCACCCTAACCCTCCCCCATCGAAGGGGGAGGGAACTCTATTTTTCAAGCTACGTAGAAATTTTTCCTCCCCCCTTGATGGGGGAGGTTAGGAGGGGGGTGGGCTTTTGTCAGGCCTCGACCTTGAACCAGGTGGTCATGCCGGCGGCCTGGTGTTCCAGCATGTGGCAGTGGATCATCCACTTGCCCGGATTGTCGGCGACGAAGGCGATCTTGGCGCTCTCCAGCCGCTCCAGGAGGACGGTGTCCTTCCAGGCTTCGCTGTTGGTCGGCTTGCCGTTCCTCTCCACCACCTTGAAGTGATGGCCGTGGAAATGCATGGCGTGGGGCCAGGCGGTGTCGTTGCGCAGGTCCACGGTGACGGTCTGCCCGCGCGGCGCGGTGAACAGCGGCCTATCGGTCATCCCGGCGGTGCCGTTCAGCGCCCAGACCTGACCCTTGCCGACCAGCTCGCGGATCGCCAGGGTCTCGCCCTGGTAGGTCGCCTGGGCCATGTTGCCCATGGCGCCGCCTTCCAGCAGCAGTTCGACGGCCTGCGCGCCTGCGAGGTCGAGGTCCGTCGAGAGCGGGTTGTCGGGCAAAGCGCGCGGCGGTAGCGGCCAGGGCGCGACATGCTGAACTTCGTTGGCCGGGTGATAGGTCAGTTGTCCGGCCAGCAGGCTCTGACCGGCGCTGACCTCGGTGATGGCCGCGGTGCTGCCGCGGGCCAGAGTCATATCGACGATCAGGTCGGCGCGTTCGCCCGGTGAGAGCACGATGTAGCCGTCGTCTAGCTCACGTGGCGGCACCGGCTGACCGTCCTCGGCGACGACCCAGATGTCCGGATGCTCGATGCGCAGCTCCAGGATGCGCGCGTTGCAGGTGTTGCACAGGCGCAGGCGGATACGTTCGCCCTTGGTGACGGGAATGTCGAGCTGATCCTGGCCGTTCAGGGTCAGGGTGTTGCCGAGGCGCCCGGCGTGGCTCCAGTCCATCATATGGGCGAAGGAAGCCTCCTCGATCTGGCCGTCCTCGCCCAGCCGCCAGTCGTCGGCGACGATGGCGATGTCCTGGTCGAAGGCTTGCGCAATCGGTCCCGCCTCCTCGACGATCAGCAGGCCATAGAGGCCGCGCGCCACCTGCTCCCAGGATCGGTCGTGCGGGTGGTACCAGAAGGTGCCGGCGTCGGGGACGGTGAAGCGGTAGTCGAAGGTCCCGCCCGGCGGCACTGCCTCCTGGGTCAGGTGGGCGACGCCGTCCATAGCGTTGTCGATGCGGATGCCGTGCCAGTGGATGGTGGTCGGCTGCGGCAGTTCGTTCTTCAGCCGTACGAAGACTTCCTCGCCCTGGCGCGCGCGGATGATGGGGCCGGGCGAGACGCCGTCGTAAAGCCAGGTGCGAGTTTCTGGCTGGCCGGCTTCCAGCAGCAGCGCCTCGCCCGGCCCGGCGGTCAGGAGCCGCGGTTCGGCGGCCCTGGCGCGCGCCAGCGGCAGGCCGAGCGCGAGGGCGGAAAGCGCCAGGCCGCCCTGCAGCAGGCGGCGGCGGGTCAATAGGGGCAAATCTCTCTCCTGACGACCGTAGTAAAGTCTTGCTGCTGATTATCTAGGGCCTGGAAGCCCGCTGCCAAGGACTCTTCGCACTTGCTCTAACGGCGTTCCTCGACGGCGCTGGCCCATTCCGAGAGGAAGGCCTTCCGCTTCAAGGCGTCCAGATAGACCAGCAGGCCGGGCCCCAGGCGGATGGGGATCAGGTTGCCGTCGTCCCCCTCCGGCAGGGCGGGGCTTAGTATGGCCTCGTTGGCGATCAGCCGCTGGCCATCTTCCGAGACCAGAAAATCGATGAAGTCCCCGGCGGCGCCGGCATTGTCGCTGGGCGCGGGGATCAGCGCGGTGCGCACCATCAGCAGGGTGTAGTCGCGCGGCAGCACGATGCCGATGGGCGCGCCGGCGTCGCGGCGGGCCTGGGCATAGGATCCCAGCACGTTGTAGGCCAGTGCGATCTCGCCCTCGGCGACGCGGTCCAGCATCTCCGAGGAGCAACAGGAAAGCTGTGCCGAGAGGTTGCCGAAGATCTCCATCAGCCGCCAGTAGGTATCCGATTGCAGGCTGTCTTGGGTGGCGAAAAGGAAGCCGAGGCCCGAGACGTTGGGGTCGTAGGTGGCGATGCGGCCCTTGAAGAGCTCGGGCGCGCGGCGCAGCAGGTTCAGCAGCTCGAAACGCGATTGCGGCACCGCGGTCCCGGCGAAGGCCTGCCGGTTGTAGATCATGACCGCCGGTTCCTGCGTGAAGCCGAAAATGCGGTCACGCCAGGTCGCCCAGCGCGGCAGGCGCGAGGTGGCGGTGGAGATGTGCCGCCGTGCGCGGCCGTCGTTCACCAGCTTGATCTGCAGGTCCATGGCCGAGGAGATGGCGAGATCGTAGGGACTCTCGTCGACCGTCGCGTCCTGTTCCACCGCATCGTAAACGACGCGGCTGGTCGCCTGGTCGTAGACCACCGCCACTTTCGGGGAGAACACCTGGTAGCCGCGGATCAGGTCGTCCATGACTTCGGCTTCGGTGGTGCCGATGATGTGCAGGGTGCTGGCGGCACCCTCGTCGTGGCGCGCCGGATAGCTGCGGCGGTCCTCGATCTCCATGGCGCCGGCCGGACAGGCGATCAGCAGGGCCAAGGGGATGGCGGCTAGGGAAACTACGTTCGCTTTCCGGGTCATCAGCGTTTTCTCGGGGCGGAAAAGGTCAGGCGCAGGCGCAGGCCCTGGGGCTCGTTGTCCTCCAGGCGCACCCGGCCGCGGTGAGACAGCATGACCTGGCGGACGATGGAGAGGCCGAGGCCGGAGCCCATCGCCTTCTCGCCGCCGCCGCGGCGAAACCGCTCGAAGACCAGGTCCCGGTCCTGGCGCGGAATGCCGGGGCCGTGGTCGGCGATGATGATCTCCGGCGCTTTGCCGCCCGTCACGATGATCTCCACGTAGTCGTCGGCCGGACCGTACTTGATGGCGTTGTCGAGGCCGTTGCGAATGGCCTCCAGAAGGGCGATCTCGTCGCCCAGCGTCTCGGCGGTCTCGTCCAGGTCGAGACGGAAGTCGATGCCGCGCATCTCCGCGGTGACTTCCAGGTCGCGCGCCGCCGTGCGCGCCAGGGCGGCGAGAGACAGCGGCTGGCGCTCGGCCCGCTCGGCCCGGTAGGCGATCATCGCCTGGGTCAGCATCTGGGTTGTGAGCTGCGAGGTTTCGTCGGCGGCGCGCAGCATGCGGCGCAGACTCTCCTCGCTGGCCCCGGCTTCTCCTGAAGGGCCGGCCCCGGATTTCAGCGCCACCTCAGCCTGGGCCTTCAAGGCGGCCAGCGGCGTGCGGATGCGGTGCGCCGCCTCGGCAATGAACTGCTGGCTGGTGTCCAGGGTATTGCGCAGGCGCTCGATGAAGTCGTTGATGGCGTCGACCAGCGGCTCGATCTCGCGCGGCGCGGCCGTTTCGAGGGGCGAGAAGTCGTCGCTGGCGCGCTCGGCGATGGCGCGCTCGATCTCGTGCACCGGCTTCAGGGCCCGGTTGATGGCGACCCAGGTCAGAAGGCCGGCCAGGGCCAGGAAGCCGAGTCCGACACCCGCGGCGGACAGCGCGATGTTGGTGGTCAGCGTGCCGAAGGCCTCGCGGGTCTGGGCCACGGTGATCAAGACGGTCGCACGCTGGTCGCTGGTCAGGATGGAGCGCCGGGCGGTCGCCACGCGCACGGTGTCGCCGCGGTAGCGGGTGGTGAAGAAGCGCGGCGTGTCCTCCTGTTCCGGCTGGGCGCCGGGCGGCAGGTCCTGGTAGCCGGTGATGAGCTGGCCGCCGCTGGTGGCGATACGGTAGAAGACCCGGTCCTCGCCGGCGAGCCCGAGCATCTCCAGGGCGGCATAGGGCAGGTCGACGGTCACTTCGCCCTCGGTGACGCGCACCTGTTCGGCGATGGCGATGGCGGAGGCGCCGAGGATGGTGTCCTGGGTGCTGTCCGCCGCGCGTCCGGCGACCGCTTGGACGGAGAGGTAGAGCAGCACGGCCAGGCCGGAGAAGACCAGCAGCAACTGGCCCAGGAGGCGGCGGCGCAGGGACCAGGTCTCTCTCAGAGGGGCAGCGCTCATTCGCCGTTCCCGCGGTCGTCTTCCGGCGTGGCCTCGCGCAGGCGGTACCCGAGGCCGCGCACCGTCTCGATGACCACGCCGCCGTTGTGGATCTTGCGGCGCAGGCGGCCGATGTAGACCTCGATGGCGTTCTCGCTCGGATCCTCGGCCAGGCCGAACAGCTTGTCCATGAGCTGCGCCTTGCTGAAGACCTGGCCGGGGGAGGAGAGCAGCACTTCCAGGAGGCGCAGCTCGCGGCTGCGCAGGTCGAGAGGCTGGCCGGCGGCCGTAACGGTGGAGGCGGCGGCGTCGAGTTCCAGCGCGCCGACCTGCACCAGACTCTGGGCCATGCCGTGGCGGCGGCGCACCACGGCGCGGCAGCGCGCGTCCAACTCGGCCACGTCGAAGGGCTTGGTCATATAGTCGTCGGCGCCCAGGTCGAGCAGGTGCACCCGGTCGGTGACCTGGGAGCGGGCGGTCAGCACCAGCACCGGCAGATCGTTCTCGCCGGCACGGATCTGCTGCAGAATCTGGCGGCCGTCGCCGCCGGGCAGCATGATGTCCAGCACCACCAGGTCGTACCCGCCGCCGCCGGCATGAAGATAGTCCTCGGCCTCCGGGGCCGCGCGCGCCCAGTCCACCGCATGGCCGTCGGCGCGAAAGTGGCGCTCCAGCGCGTCGCCCAGGTCTTCGTTGTCTTCTACCAAGAGCAGCCGCATGGGCGCCTAGTCTACCTCATGTTCTTGATCCGCCAGCGACTTCTCGAGCCGCGCGCCCATGGCGGGCCGGCGACAGGTTGGCGACAGCTTTCTAAGTTATGCTCCGTGCCGGTAAACAAGGGCGAAAGCCCGATAATAAAGTACAGGGAGGAACAAATGCGACCCTTTCCCGTGCTGTTTGGTGCCGGGCGCGCCACAGCGGGGAGACTCCGCACAATTCATCCTGAGTGCCCCGGCTTGGCCGGGCCGGTGCCGTTGCACCGCTTTCTTCGAACCGAACAACCGATTGACAATTCTCGTCGGCCGCTTCGTACTTTCGCGTAAGAGGCCGATCCACAGATAAAAATGGCCCCGGCCGACTAAGACCACTTTGGGAGGAACCCGATGAAGAATTACCTGACCCGCCTCGCGGCGGGAGCCCTTCTGTCCGCTACCGTCGCCCTGCCTGCCTCGGCGACCGAGTGTATCGCCCCGGCCAACCCCGGCGGCGGTTGGGACTTCACCTGCCGGCAGATCGGCAAGATCCTCTTTGACCTGAAGCAGGTCGACCAGCCCGTGCAGGTCACCAACATGGCCGGCGGCGGCGGCGGTCTCGCCTTCTCCAACGTGGTGAACGAGCGCAGCAACGACTCCGACCTGATCGTCGCGGCCTCCTCGGCCACCACGACGCGGCTGGCGCAGAAGGCCTACGGCGACGCGACGGCGGACCAGGTGCGTTTCGTCGGCGCCATCGGCGCCGATCCGGGCGTCATCGTCGTCGCGGCGGACAGCCCCTACAAGAGCCTGAAGGACCTGGTCGAGGCCATTAAGGCCAACCCCAGCTCCGTCACCTTCGCCGGCGGCTCGGCGGCCGGCGGCTTCGACCACCTGAAGCCCCTGATGGTCCTGCGCGAGGCCGGCTTCACCGACATCCGCAAGGTCAAGTACATCGGTGTCGACGGCGGTGCGGACGCCATCACCCAGACCGTCGGCGGCCACACGCAGGCGATGACCGGCGACATGTCCGAGATCGTCGGCTTCCTGAAGTCCGGCGAGGTGCGCGCCCTGGCGGTGTTGACCGAAGAGCGGGTGCCCGGCTTCGAGGACATCCCCACAGCCCGCGAGCAGGGCTATGACGTCGTCGCCGTGAACTGGCGTGGCCTCTACGTGCCGAAGGGCATCTCCGATAGCGATTTCGAGAAGTGGGCCGGCCGCCTGAAGGCGGTGGCCGACAGCGCGGAATGGAAGGAAGCCATGGCCGCCAACGGCCTCGCCCCCTTCACCAAGGTCGGCGGCGATTTCCAATCCTGGATCGACAAGGTCGTGGCGGACACCGAAGAGCTGTCGCGCGAAATCGGAGTCATTAAGTAAGTGACCCGTTCCGACCGGATCCTGGGTCTGGTCACGGTTGTCGCGGCGCTTGCGTACCTCGCAAGCGCCGCGCAACTGGAGACGAGCTTTCTCTCCGACCCGGTAGGACCGAGAACCTTTCCCTACCTGATCGGGGCGGTGGCCCTGATCTGCGGCCTGGTGTTCCTCTTCCGCCCGGACCCGGACCCCGAGTGGCCGGCCCTGAAGAGCTGGTTTTCGCTGGCCGCGGCGGTGGTTGTCCTGGTCCTCTACGCCTACGCGCTGAAGCCGCTCGGCTTTCTGGTGCCGACCGCGGTGACGGGGGCGGTTCTCAGCTACCAGATCAGCCCGCGCGCGGTCCCGGCGCTGATCGCCGGCGCAAGCCTCTCGGTCGGCCTCTTCGCTGTTTTCAAATTCCTTCTCGGCCTCAGCCTCTTCGCCTTTCCGCGCTGGCTGGGCTGGTTCTGACGCTGACTGGACGCTGAAATGGAGCTGTTGTCCAACCTCGCGCTCGGGTTCTCCGTCGCGCTGACGCCCTGGACGCTGGCGCTGGCCGTCGGCGGCGCTTTTATTGGCACGATCATCGGCGCCTTGCCGGGGCTCGGCCCCTCCAACGGCGTCGCCATACTGATTCCCCTGGCCTTCACTTTCGGCCTGGACGCGACCGCGGCCCTGGTCCTGTTGACCAGTGTCTACTACGGCGCCATGTACGGCGGGCGAATCTCTTCCATCCTGCTAAACATCCCCGGTGACGAGCCGGCGATGATGACCACCCTCGACGGCTATCCCATGGCCCGGCAGGGCAGGGCGGGCGATGCGCTGGTCATCTCCGGCGTCGCCTCCTTCGTCGGCGCGTTCCTGGCCACCATCGGTCTGATGCTGCTGGCGCCGATTCTGGCGCGTGTCGCCTATCTCTTCGGCCCCGCCGAGTATTTCGCGCTCTACCTGCTGGCCTTCTGCACCCTGGGCGGCATCGCCTCGAAGAATCAGGCCAAGGCGGCGCTCGCCTCCTGCATCGGCCTTGGCTTCGCGATGATCGGGCTGGACAACACCACGGGTATGCCGCGCTTCACCTACGGTAACCTGCACCTCTTGGACGGCGTCGACTTCCTGGTCGCCATCGTCGGCCTTTTCGCCATCGCCGAGGTGTTCTTCTTCATCGAGAGTCACGGCAAAGAGAGCGCCATCGGCGTGAAGCTCGAAAAGGTGACCATCCCGGTCCGCGATATCCTGGATTCGGGCTGGACCATGCTGCGCTCCTCGGCGATCGGCTTCATCGCCGGCGTTCTGCCCGGCGCCGGCGCCTCGCTCGGCTCTTTCCTTGCCTACGTCTCGGAAAAGAGCCTCGCACGCGACAAGGAAACCTTCGGGCAGGGCAATCCGCGCGGCGTCGCCGCGCCGGAAGCCGGCAACAACGCCGCCGCCGGCGGCGCCCTGGTGCCCATGTTGACGCTGGGCGTGCCCGGCTCCGGCACCACGGCGGTGCTGCTCGCCCTGCTGATGACCCTCAACATCACGCCGGGGCCGACCCTGTTTACCGACCGGCCGGAGGTGGTCTGGGGCCTCATCGCCTCGCTGTTCATCGCCAACATCGTCCTGCTGGTGATGAACGTGCCCCTGGTGAAGATCTTCGTGCGGGTGCTGACCGTGCCGAGCTGGGTCCTGCTGCCGGGCGTCACCATGGTGTCGTTTGTAGGTATTTATTCCCTGAGCGGTTCCTACTTCGACCTGCTAATGATGGTGGGCTTCGGCGTGCTGGGTTATTTTCTGCGCAAGCTCGATGTGCCGACGGTGCCGGTGATCCTCGGAATCCTGCTCGGCAATGCGATGGAGGACAACCTGCGCCGGGCGATGGTGATCTCGGACGGCGATTGGGTCTACCTGTTCTCCTCGCCCATCGCCATCGGGCTGTGGATCTTCGCGATTGCCGGCTTCGTCGCGCCGATGTTCCTGCGGACTCTGTTGAAGCGGCCGCCTCAGCCGGCGACGGCGCTGCCCAACGACCCCGACTGACGGCCGAAAGCCGGCCGCAGCGGAACTACAGGAGGTTTTGCGGTGCCGACCCGCGTGCTTGTTCCTTCCGGCGTGCTCGGCCTCGGCTTCGACCGCGAAGCCTTGGCGCGCGGCGTCGCCGCCAAGCCCGATATCATCGCCATCGACGGCGGCTCGACCGACAGCGGCCCTTTCAGCCTGGGCGGGGGCGTTTCCAAGTATTCGCGCGCGGCCACCAAGTCGGAGTGGCGTCAACTCATGCAGGCGCGCGCGCAGGCGGGCGTGCCCCTTGTCCTCGGCACGGCCGGCACCTGCGGCACCGACGCGACGGTCGAATGGATGGCCGAGATCACCCGTGAGCTGGCGGCGGAACTGGGCCAGAGCGTGAAGGTCGCGAAGCTCTATTCCAGCCAGCCGAAGGAGCGCATTGCGGAGGCGCTGCGCGCGGGCCGCGTGACGCCGCTGACGCCGGCGCCGGAGGTGGACGCGGGCCGGGTGCTGGAGATGACCAACATCGTGGCGCTGGCCGGGGCCGAGCAGGTGCAGGCCGCGCTCGCCACCGGCGCCGACATCGTGCTCTGCGGGCGCACCACCGACACGGCGACCATCGCCGCGCTGCCGCTGGCGCGCGGTGACCACGCGGGCGGCGCCTGGCACGGCGCCAAGATCGCCGAGTGCGGCGCGCTGTGCTCCACCAACCCGACCTCCGGCGTCATCATGGTGGACTTCGACGAGACCGGTTTCACGGTGGAGCCGTTGGCCGGGAGCGCGTGCTGCACGCCGCACTCGGTCTCCGCGCATATGCTCTACGAGAACGCCGACCCCTTCCTGCTCTACGAGCCGGGCGGCTGCCTCGACGTGCGCGGTGCCCAATACCGGGCGCTGGACGAGCGCCGCGTGCGGGTCGAGGGCTCCCGCTGGATTCCCGGCCCCTACACGGTGAAGCTGGAAGGCGCGCGCGTCGCCGGCTATCAGACCACCATCCTGGCGGTGCTGCGCAACGCCCACTACGTCAAGCACGCGCGCGAGTGGGTGGCGAAGCTTACGGCCTTCCTCGAGGGCGAGATCGACACGCGCATGGGCCTGAAGCCGGGCGACTACCACATGGACTTCCGTCTCATCGGTGTCGACTCGGCGCTGGGCGCGGTGGAGAACCGCAACGGTGATCCGGTGGAAGTCGGCGTGCTGGGCATCGTCACTGCGCAGACCCAGGAAACCGCCGCGGAGATCGGCAAGCTCATCAACCCCTTCGTGCTGCACTATCCGCTGACGGAAGACGAAGAACTGCCGACCTTCGCCTTTCCCTATTCGCCCGCCACGACGGACCGCGGCGAACTGTTCGAGTTCGCGTTGAACCACGTGCTGGCGCTGGACGATCCCATGGCGGCCTTCCGCCTGGAGCTGGAGGAGATCGGCCATGCCGAATTCGTCTGAGGGGCGCTTGTCTGAGAAGGTCCTGAAGGTCCGCTCCAAGAACGCCGGCCCCTTCTGGGTCACCATCGACGTCTTCTGTGGTTCCAGCGAGGCCTTCGGCGAGGTCTCCACGACGCTGAAGACCGAGCGCGTCGCGCAGCTCTACGACGTGCCCTTGGAGACCCTCAAGCGCTTCGACATTCCCGAGCTCAACGTGGTGAAGTTCAGCCTGCCGCGCCCGGTGGTGCAGGGCAGCCGCGAGGACCGCGACATGCACGGCGCCGGCTGGGCGGTGCTGCTGGAAGAGGCCGCGCTGGACTGAAGCTTTTCGCCGCTGGAAACGGCGGGCTATAGTTCCCCGACCGAAAAGTCGCTGAGGACAAGCGGGCGAGAGGCGAGGAAATGGCTTCAGGGCAAGCCCGGCAGGACGCCGGAGAGTACGATTACGTGATCGTCGGCGCCGGGACCGCCGGCTGCTGCCTCGCCAACCGGCTGTCGGCCGACCCCGAGGTGAAGGTCGCGCTGCTGGAGGCCGGCGGCAAGGACTCCTGGTTCTGGATCCACGTCCCGGTCGGCTACCTCTACACCCAGAACACCCCGCGCACCGACTGGTGCTACAAGACCGAGGCGGAGCCGGGGCTCAACGGCCGGGCGCTGAACTACCCGCGCGGGCGGGTGCTGGGCGGCTGCTCCTCGATCAACGGCATGATCTACATGCGCGGTCAGGCGCGTGACTACGACCATTGGCGCCAGCTCGGCAACGCGGGCTGGAGCTGGGACGAGGTGCTGCCCTACTTCAAGCGCTCCGAGGATCACTTTCAGGGCGGCGACGACTTCCACGGCGGCGAGGGCGAGTGGCGCGTCGAGGAGCAGCGGCTGTCCTGGGAGATTCTCGACGCCTTCCGCGAAGCGGCGGCGGAGACGGGCATTCCCCCGACCGACGATTTCAATCGCGGCGACAACGAAGGCTGCGGTTACTTCCAGGTGAACCAGAAGCGCGGCGTGCGCTGGTCCACCGCCAAAGCCTTCCTGAAGCCGGTCATGGACCGCCCGAACCTCAGCGTCATCACCCACGCCCAGGCGCAAAGCCTGGTCCTCGACGGCAGGCGCGTCACCGGCGTCGACTTCCTGCAGGGCGGTTCGCCCCGCCGCATCACCGCGCGCGGCGAGGTGATCCTCGCCGCCGGCTCCGTCGGCTCGGTGCAGTTGCTGGAGCTTTCCGGCCTCGGCAACCCGGCTGTACTGAAAGAGCACGGTATCGACGTGGCCCACGACCTTCCCGGCGTGGGCGAGAACCTGCAGGACCACCTGCAGATGCGGATGATCTTCAAGGTCGAGAACACCGTGACCCTGAACCAGCGCGCGGGCAGCCTGTTCGGCAAGGCGATGATGGGCCTGGAATACCTGCTGAACCGCAGCGGACCCCTCTCCATGGCGCCCAGCCAGCTCGGCGCCTTCGTGAAGTCCGACCCGGCGCGCGAGACGCCGGACCTGCAGTACCACGTGCAGCCCTTGAGCCTCGACAAGTTCGGCGACCCGCTGCACGACTTCCCGGCCTTCACCGCCTCGGTTTGCAACCTGCGCCCGGAAAGCCGCGGCAGCATCCACATCCGCAGCGCCGATTTCCGCGACGCGCCCGTCATCAAGCCGGCCTACCTCTCGGCGCCGGGCGACCGCCAGGTGGCGGCCCAGGCGATCCGCCTGACCCGGCGCATCTGCGCCGCGCCCGCGCTGGCCCGCTACAAGCCGGAAGAATACAAGCCCGGCGCCCAGATCGACGGCGACGAGGCCCTGGCCAAGGCCGCCGGCGACATCGGCACCACCATTTTCCATCCCGTCGGCACCTGCAAGATGGGAGACGACGACCGGGCGGTGGTGGACGGGCGCCTCAAGGTGCTCGGGCTCCAGGGGCTCCGGATCGCCGATGCCTCGGTCATGCCCACCATCACCTCCGGCAACACCAACTCCCCGACCATCATGATCGCCGAGAAGGCCGCCGACATGATCCGCGAGGACCGGCGGGCAAGGTAGCCGGCCCGAGGTTCGCTCGCACTCTCATCCCGCATCTCAGGCCGTCATCCCGGCCAAGTGAGCGCCAGCGAACGCGAGCCGGGATCCATGGGAGGGTCAGACGCCTGGCCTCGATATGGACCCCCGGGTCAAGCCCGAGGGTGACAGCTGTCTTGAGGCGCCGGAGGTGCGCCGCCGCGCCGCGCCGCCGAACAGGTGGAAAACCGCAAAATTTCGCCACTTTCCGGCATTCCGCCCGATTGACATCGGTCAATGTGGCGGTGCGGCGGTGCGGCTAGATTTTGCGCCATGACCAGCATCCCGATCCGGCTCGCCGAGGCCCAGGCGCCGCGCTACACCAGCTATCCGACGGCTCCCCACTTCAGCGTGGCGGTCGGCGGCAGCCTTTACCGGCAATGGCTTGGGGAGCTGCGCTCCGACACGCCGCTGTCGCTCTATCTCCATGTGCCCTTCTGCCACCAGCTCTGCTGGTACTGCGGCTGCCATACGGCGGTGGCCAAGGACTACGAGCGCATCGCCGCCTATGTCGGGCTGCTGCGCCAGGAAATCGACCTGCTGGGCCGCGTGCTGGCGGCCGAGGGCGCCGGGCGGCGGCCGGTGACCGGGCTGCATTGGGGCGGCGGCACTCCCTCGATCCTCTCCGCCGAGGATTTCACGGCGGTCATGGGGCAACTGCGCGGGGTCTTCGATTTCCAGCCGCAGGCCGAACTGGCCATCGAGATCGACCCGCGCCACCTGACGGTGGAGAAGGCCGAGGCCCTGGCCGCCGCCGGCATCAACCGCGCCAGCTTAGGGGTGCAGGACGTCAACTCCCATGTCCAGGAAGCCATCAACCGGGTGCAGCCTTTCGAAGTGACCGCGGCGGCGGCGCAAGCCCTGCGCGCCTGCGGCATCGAAGCGCTGAACTTCGACCTCATGTACGGCCTGCCGCACCAGAGCCTGGAGGACGTGAAGCAAACCGCCTCCCTGGCCGCCGAGCTGCATCCCGACCGCGTCTCGGTTTTCGGCTATGCCCATGTGCCCTGGATGAAGAAGCATCAGAAGATGATCGACACGGCGGCGCTGGCGGGAGCCGAAGAGCGCCTGGCCCAGGCCGGGATGGCGGAAAGCGTGTTGCTGCAGCGCGGCTACCGCGCCGTCGGCATGGATCACTTCGCCCTGCCCGACGATCCGCTGTTCCGCTACGCCGGCGAAGGACGCCTGCGCCGCAACTTCCAGGGCTACACCACCGACCAGGCCGAGGTGCTGCTGGGGCTGGGCGTCTCCTCCATCGGCACGCTGCCGCAGGGCTACGTTCAGAACGACAAGGACCTGGTCGCCTATGCCCGGGCGCTTCGGGCCGGCCAACTGCCGGTGGTGCGCGGCATCGCCCTGACGCCGGAGGACCGGCTGCGCCGCGACGTCATCAATTCCCTCATGTGCAGCTTCGCCGTCGACCTGCGCGCCGAGGCCGAGGTCCACGGACAGCCCGGCTTCGACTTTTCGGAGTCCCTGGAGCGGCTGACCCCGCTGGCCGGCGAGGGGCTGGTGACGGTGGCGGGTTCCAAGGTCCGGGTCACCGGCGAGGGCAAGCGCGCGGTGCGGCTCATCGCCTCCTGTTTCGACGCCTATCTCGGCAGCGCCAAGGGAGCCAATACCCGCTACAGCAAGGCGGTGTGATCGCTCGTTATCGCGATTACGCCAAAGTGTAATCTACTTAAGATTGTATCTTCCGCCCCCCGGTGATAGGATGGCGCCTTCGCTGCCGAGATGAGGGCGCCCTTCGCCGGGGCCTCCGCACTGGCGAGGAGAACCGCTGCGCCGACGGGAGGTCACGACGGCGATGAAGCTCAGTGTCGCCAAGTCGATCACCGGAACCCTCAGCTTCTGCCTGCGCCACGCCGTCGGGTTCTATCTCCTGGGCCTGCTCGTCAATCTGCCGAGCTATCTTTACAGCCTGCTGGTCCTGGACGGCTCTTTCGACCTGGCCGGTGCGCGTCCTTGGTGGGAGGAAAATATCGCCCTGGCGGTCATCGAATCGCTGCTCGGCGGCTTCGTGATAGCGGTGATGACGCGAACCCTGCTGCATGACCGCCTCGGCGAGGATTGGTCGATGCTCGCCGGCCTCGCCGAATCCTTCACCCGCTTGCCGCGCGTCTGCGGCGCGGCGCTGGTTTTCTCAATTATCGTCGAGGGCGGCTTGCTGCTGGCTGAGTTCCTGGGGTTGTTTTCCGCTATCGCCGCCTTGGCAGGAATGGGTGTGGTCGTCTGGTGGGCCGTCATTCTCAGCGTGGCCGTGCCGGTCGCGGCGTTGGATGACGGTGATTTCCAGGGAGCCATCTTCCATTCCCTGGAGCGCAGCGGCGAGCTGACCAAGGGATCGCGCTGGCGCATCGCCGCGATCTTCGTGCTGCCCGGGCTGCCCCTCATCGGCGCCGCGGCGGCCTTTGTCCTCGCGGTCGGCGCCGACTTCGTTATCGAAGACTTCCCGCCGCTTTGGAGCCTCTTGGCCGGGGCGATCGCCAACGCTTTCTTCTTCGCCCTTCCCGCCGTGGTGCACGAAGCTCTGGTCACGCTGCAGGAAGGGCCTGCCGCGCAGAAGATGGCCATGGTTTTCGACTAGAGCCCTTCACGGCAGCCGCGCCGCCTGTGTCGGGCAGCTCCAAACCAGCGAATTTGACCGAAATTAGAACGACTTGCGGTTGTGATTTCTTAAGTTTTTAGCGGCAGGCTCCTGCCTCGGTGCGGGGAGCAGAGGGGACCGCCTGTCACGGCTTATCCTTCTGCTTGCCCGGCCCGGCAAGGAAGGAGCTGATGCCATGACGTTGAGAGTCTTCGCGACCCTGGGCCGGACCGTCGTCTTCGGTCTCCGCCACTTTCCGGCCTTCCTCCTGCTGTGCCTGTTGGCCAATCTGCCCACCAGCCTCTACGGCCTGCTGCGGCCCGAGGACTTTCAGGCCGCCATGTTGGAGGGCGAGAGCTGGGAAACCGACCTGGTGACGGGGCTGGAGGTCATGCTGCTGGGTCTCGTCACCGCGATCATGGTTCACACGCGCCTGCGCGACCAACAGGGAGAAAGCTGGACGGTTCTGCCGGCGATCGGCGATACCGTCGAGTACCTGCCGGCGGTCCTCGGCGTATCGTTCTGCATTTCCGTCGGCGTGACGCTGATTTCCGTGTTGGTGGCCGTTCTTGCGGAAATTGCCCCGATCCTGGCCTTCGCCCCTTTGCTGATCATGGCGGTCCTGACCTTGATCTTCGCCGTGGTGATGCCTTGCGCGGCGCTGCACGATGGCGGCGTTGTCGACTGCTTCGGGCAGAGCGCGTCGCTGGCCCAGGGTTCGCGCCTGCGCATCGTCGCGATCTACGTGCTGTTCCTGATTCCCGTGGGCATCGCCGGGGCCGTGCTGATCGGAGTCTACGCCCCCGGCATGGAGCGGGCGGAGCTGCCGGCCAGCGCATACCTTTACCTCCTGCCCTTCGGCAACGTGTTCTTCTTTGCCCTGCCGGTGATCATGCACGAACAGCTCGCCGGTCTCGATGACGGCGTCGAGCTGAGCGAAACGGCCGCCGTTTTCGATTAGGGCTTATGCAGAAGCCCCTGTCGTGCGTCCGAGAAGGAGTCGATGCAATGAAACTGGGTGTGATAAAGGCGGTCGGCCGCTGCTACGGTTTTGGCCTGCGACACCTGCCGGTGTTCTATCTGCTGTGCCTGCTGGTCGGCGCACCGCGCTATCTCCTCAGCGAAACGGCAAAGCCGACGTGGCAGGTTAGCGTGGTCGTGTCGTTCTTCGAGATCCTGCTCGCCGCCATGGTCACGGGCATCATGGTGTGGACGATGATTCGGGACCGCCGTGGCGAAAGCTGGACGGTCGTGCCGAGCATCGGCGATGCCTTCGGCCGGGCACCGATGATCCTTGGTGTCGCATTTGTCATCGCCGGCGTATCGCTCGGCTTTGGCGGCCTGGGCTACTATCTCGGAACGTTGCATCCCTTCGCAGCGGCCGCGCCGTCTGTGGTCATGTTCGTGCTGAAGATCATTTTCTGCGTGGCAATTCCCTGCGCGGCGGTCTCGAAGGGCGGGGTGTTCGACACCCTGTGGCAGAGCGCGCGCCTCAGTGCCGGCTCCCGGCTGCGCATCCTTGCCGTTTACGCTCTGACGCTTCTGCCTTTTGGTATCATCGCCGTTATTGCCGTGGCGTTGCTGCCGGCCGACGCAAGAGCCGATTTGCAGGCCGGCAACCTACCTATGCTGTGGATCCTCTTGGGAGGCTCCATCGGCAGCGCCTTCCTCTATCCGGTGCCAGTTGCGATCCACGAGCAGCTCGCTGAGTTGGATGATCGCCTGCCGCTTGGCAAAACAGCCGCCGTTTTCGATTAGGCACAAAGGAGCCGTTGCGATGAGGCTCAGTGTCGCAGCTGCGCTTAAGACGACCTGGGTGTTCGGTGCGCGTCATTTCCCGGCGTTCTATCTGCTATGCATCCTGTCCAGCCTACCGTACCTTGCGTACGGCTTCCTGCAGTGGCCGGAATGGCAGATGAGCTTCGCCGTCAAGACAAGTGAAATCCTGATCGACTGCTTGATCATCGCCGTCATGTCGGCTGCCTTGGACCGTGACAGGCGAGGAGAGGTTCGAACCGTTCTGCCAAGCCTCAGCGACACCATCGAGCGGTCGGCGACGGTCCTCAGCGTCAGCATTGTCACGACCGCCGTCGTCATGGGTATCGTGGCCCTGGATAACCCTCTGTTCAAGCTGCATCCTCGGGCGCCGATTGCGCTGCAGATAGCCTACTTCATCCTCGTGGTATTGTTCTGCATGGCGATTCCCTGCGCGATCAGAGAAAATGGCGGAGCAACCGACTGCTTCAAGCGGAGCCTGGCCCTTTCGAGCGGCTCGCGGCTGCGCATCGTGGCGGCATTCCTGCTGGCAATGATACCGGGCGGGATCGCCTGGACTGCACTGGTGTTGTATGGACCTGAACTACAGGTGGATGTCTTGTGGGAGGTTTGGACCTTTCTTGTAGTTCCTGCGTTCAGCGTTTTCTTGCTTGCTCTGCCGGCGGTCATTCATTCCAGCTTGGCCGGATCGGACGGCAGTGTCTTGTTCGGCGAAACAGCTGCCGTTTTCGATTAGAGCCCCGGCCGCCGGCCCTCTATAGTGCCGCACGGAACGCAGCAGGATAGAGGGGCATGGGGTCAGTGAAGTTTCTGGTCATGGCGGGCGACGGCATCGGGGAGGAAATCACCGCGGCGACGCTCAAGGTGCTGCAGGCAGCGGATAAGCGCTTCGGTTTGGGTCTCGAGTTCGAGGATGCGGAGATCGGCCTCAAGGCGCTGGCCAAACACGGCACCACGATGCCCGAGGGCGTGCTGGAGCGCGCCCGGGCCAGCGACGGTATCATTCTCGGCCCGATCTCCCACCTGGACTATCCGGCCCCGGAGGCCGGCGGAGTGAACATCTCGGGCGTGGTGCGCACGAAACTGGACCTCTACGCCAACGTGCGCCCGGCGCGCACGCGCCCCGGCCTGCCGGCCAAGGGCGGCGAGTTCGACCTGGTGATCATGCGCGAGGCGACGGAAGGCTTCTATCCCGACCGCAACATGTACATGGGCCGCGCCGAGTTTATGCCGGATGCCGACACGGCGCTGACCATCCGCAAGATCTCGCGCGGGGCCTCCGAGCGCATCGCGCGCCGCGCCTACGAACTGGCCATGAAGCGGCGCAAGAAGGTGACGCTGATCCACAAGGCCAACACTTTTCGCATGAGCGACGGCCTGTTCCTGGAAGCCTGCTACCACGTGGCGAAGGACTTCCCCGAGGTGGAGACCGACGAGGCCATCGTCGACGCCATGGCCGCGCTGCTGGTGCGCCACCCGGAAAAGTACGACGTGATCTGCGCCACCAACTTCCACGCCGATATCCTCTCCGACCTGGCCTCGGAGCTGTCCGGCAGCCTGGGCCTCGCCGGCTCGGTCAACGCCGGCGACGACCTCTGCTGCGCCCAGGCCCAGCACGGCTCGGCCCCGGATATCGCCGGGCAGGACAAGGCTAATCCCTCCTCCCTCATCCTCTCGGCGGCCATGCTGCTGGACTGGATCGCCGCCAGGCGCGGCCTCGCGGCCTACGGCGCGGCGGCGCGGGCCATCGACGGCGCCGTGGACGCGGCGCTGGCCAGCCCCGAGACCCGCACGCCCGACCTGGGCGGGGCCCTGGGCACCCGCGCCTTCGCCGAGCGCATCGCTGCGGCAGTGGCGGCAGGAAGCTAGCCGGAAGGTTGGGTCGTCTCTAAAGGATCGACCGCAGATTGCATTGCCGGTATAGTTGCGAAAGGGGGGAGGAAAAGGACGGGTTCGCGGAGGGTCCGGCCGAAGCTCCCTTTGGCGTGCCGCGTTCGGGGTGAACGACACAGTGGGGAGTATCTTTTCATGACTGATTCCATGGCGACACAGCCGTCACTCGGCAGGGGAGACTTTTCCGTCGGCGGGGTGCTCAAGCGCAGCTTCAGCACATTCTTTGCGAATTTCGTTCCTTTCCTTGTTCTGGCGCTGATCCTCTACCTGCCGTCGCTGCTGCTCGGCTTTGGCTCGATGGGCGATCTGGATGCAGGAACGGTGGCGCCGCAATACACTCCTGCGGATTTTGCCGTCATGGCTCTTTCCGTGGTTCTCAGCTACATCCTGATCGGCGCCCTGGTCTATGGCACCGTGCAGCACCTAACCGGCCGCAGTGCCAGTCTCGGCGACATCATCGGGCGGGGATTGTCGCGTGTCGTTCCGGTCATCGTGATTGCGATTCTGCTGTCGATCGCGGTGACCGTCGGCTTCGTCCTGCTGGTCGTCCCTGGAATTTTTCTCGTCGTCGTCTATTCGGTGGTCATTCCGGCTGCCGTGGTCGAGCGTCCGGGCATCATCGGCAGCTTCAAGCGCAGCTGGGAGCTGACCAAAGGCTACCGCTGGCCGGTTCTGGGCTTGCTGCTGATCCTCTTCGTCATCCTGGTGGTCTTCAGCTTCATCGTCGGCGCCGCAGCAGGCTTCGCTATCTTCTTCCTGGACAGCCTGGAGCTTCTGGTCGTGGTCAACTACGTGATCTCGGCCATCTCGGGCGCCTTCGCCTCGGTCATGATCGCGGTCCTCTACCACGACCTGCGCGTCGCCAAGGAAGGCGTCAGCTCGGCGCAGATCGCGGCGGTGTTCGACTGATAGGCAGGGGACGGGGTGCGGTTAGACAGCCGCGCCCCGTACTCCGGTGATGACCATGGCCGGCGTGGAGGTCAATCCAAAGCTCCGCGCCGGGCAGGTGTGCGGCGACTCGCTCCAAGCGCTGGCCAGCAACCCGGCACCGCTCCTTGTATTGCCGCGGTCTTCGACTAGCTCTTGCCCGGAGGGGTGCCGTTGCCGTTCGGTCCCGTCTTGCCCCCCAGCTTACCCCCTGTCTTTCCGGCGTACTTGTTCTCGCGGCGCTCGCCGAACAGCATGCGCGCCTCCAGGTGGGCGCGCAGGGCGGCGTAGAAGGCCTTCAAGAAGAGCTCGGCCTCGATGTCGTTCCGCGCGGCGGCGTCGCCGTGCGCCCAGTCGATCTTGCGCTGGATGCGCTTGGCCACCTCGCGCCGGGTCTCTCCGCTCTGCGGGCCGCGCTGGCGCAGCACCTCCTCCAGAGTCTGCAGCTCGTAGATGCCGTAGATTTCGAGCTGGTCTCGGGTGAAGGGGAACTCGGGGTCCAGTACCACAGCGCCGCCCCTCTTGGCGCTTTTCCCTTTGGCGCTTCCCCCCTTGATACTTCCCCCCTTGATACTTCCCCCCTTGATACTTCCTGGGTCGCGCTGACTCCCCGCGGCCACGTCGTCCAGCAGCAGAGCCTTGGGCGAGGACACGACCCAGGTGCCCGCCACCAGGTCGCCGGCGCGCAGGCGGTCCTTGTTGAAGAAAGGCAGCAGCAGGCAGAGCGCGACCCAGCCCAGGGTCAGGAAGTTGACCCAGCCGCTGCTGCCGCTCAGGTCGACGCCGAAGAACAGCGTCAGCGGCAGAAACAGCTCGACCTCGCGCAGCAGGTTGCGGGAGAACACGGCCCCGGGGCGCAGGTAGCCGCCCTTGCGGTCGATGACGCGGATGCCCAGCGCGCGCTTGCCCGGCGTCTGCCCCTGCCAGCGCAGCTCGAAGAAGATGAAGTAGAAGTTGCGGATCAGGAAGGACACCAGGATCGCCAGGCCGATCGCCGCGCCCGAGATGCCGAGTTCGGAAAGGGTGAAGGCGATGGCCATCACGAAGACGACCAGGGCGATGACCATGATCACCAGGTCGATCATGACGGCGGCGGCGCGTTCGCCGCGCTCGGCGAGCTGAAAGATCAGCGGCACGCCCTCCGGCGTCAGAATGCGGCGCTCGCTGCGGGCGCGGGCCTGGACCGTCGGGACGGCGCCGGGGGACTTGGCGCCTTGGGGCGGGGGTGCGGCGTCAGTCATCGTCAAGGTGCTGCTTCCTCCCGCCCGATCCCCGGCCGCTGAGGGCGAAGTAGCTCAGCCAGAAAACCAGCATGGCGCCGCCGATGACGTAGCGCGCCGTGATGTCGGTCACCAGTTGGCGGGCGAAGCCTTCCAGCAGGCCGGCGACGAAGAGCATCAGCACTGCGCCCATGATGAGGGTGCCGGCGGCGCGCCCGCGGCGGGCGAGGCTTTCCATCCGGGATTGACGGTCCGGGAAGATGATCGCGCTGGCCAGCACCAGCCCGCCGCCACCGCACAGCACGATGGCCGTCAGTTCCGTGGTGCCGTGCACGGCGAGCCAGCCGACCAGGTCCCACGTCAGGCCGCGGGAGTCGTAGAGCGCCAGGAAGGCGCCCAGGGTGAGGCCGTTGTAGAACATCAGCAGCACCGTGGGGATGCCCAGCGCGAAGCCCAGGGCGAAGGCGAACATGCCGATCCCCGCATTGTGCGAGAAGAGGTAGGTCGCGAAGATGTAGAGGCCCTCGGCCGCGCTGTCGGCGCCGTCGTAGAGCCCGTTGCGCAGGCTTTCGGTGGAGGCGGCGGGCGTGCGGCCGCCAGCCATGTCCCAGCCGACGAAGGTGTAGTACCAGTCGGCGTTGCTCTGGACCAGCAGGAAGCCGATGACGATGCCCAGCACCATCCAGAGCGTGGCCAGCAGGATCGGCCCCCTGGTCTCGCGCACCGCGGCGGGGAAGCCGTGGCGCAGGAAGCTGGCGATCCGTTCCATGAGGCTGGCGCGCGGGCCGTAGACCTGGAAGTAGGCGCGCGCGCAGAGGCTTTCCAGGTAGTTCAGGACGTTCTGGTCCAGGGAGATGGCGCGCGCCACCGACAGCGAGGACAGCGTGGCGCGGTAGAGTGTCGGCAGGCGCAGCAGGTCCTCGGCCGGCAGCGACTTCAGGCCGCGCTTCTCGGCGCGGCGGACCATGTCCTCGAGCGCGCGCCAGCTCTTCTCCCGCTCGCGGCGGAACTCATAGCTCTTCAGGCTGCTGTTGGAGGTGCTCATGCCGGGGTGAAGTCCATGCTAGCCGGTCCGTCTTATATCGTCATGCTCGGACTTTTCCCGAGCAGCCAGGGCGGCCTTCTCGGCGGTTGCCCTGGACCCTCGGGTCAAGCCCGAGGGTGACGGCCGGAGAGGATGGCGCCGGGGTGCGTCAGGATTGGAAATCAATTGTTCCTCCCAGCCTCCATCAGATCAGCTCGCGGCGTTTGATGTCGAGGTAGCGGTTGATCAGCGCCGGACCGATCTGGTCGGCCCGCACGTCCAGGCAGTGTACCCCAAGCCGGCGCAGCCGTTCCAAGACCACCCGCCGTTCGCGCAGAAACTCCTCGGCGATGACCGAGCGGGCGAGGCTGTCGAGGCTGCCCGGTTCCCCGTCGACCGTGGCTTCGAGCTGCGGGTCCTGCAGGCAGACGAAGACCACCAGGTGGCGCCCGGCCAGGCGCTCGACGTTCTCCAGCATGAGCTCGGCGGTGATGGTGTCGACGAACTCGGTCTGCAGGATCACCAGGGATCGGCGGTCGAGGCGCGCTGCGAGGGAGGAGAGCCCGAGGGTGAAGTTGGTCTCGTCGACGCTGTAGTCCAGCTCCGCGGCGGCGCGCTGCAAACGCCAGAAGGTGCCGACGCCGCCGGTCGGCTGGCTGAAGAGGCGAACCCGGGAGTCGAAGCCGTAGACGCCGATGCGGTCGCCGGCGCGCAGTGAAATGTAGCCAAGCTGCAGTCCGGCGTTGACGGCGTGGTCCAGCTTGGTCAGGCCCTCCAGCGGCTCGCTCATCAGGTGGCCGCAGTCGAAGGCCAGGACGACCTGGTGGTTGCGCTCGCTGCGGAACTCCTTGCACAGCAGGTTCATGTGGCGCGCCGAGTGTTTCCAGTCGATGGAGCGGGGGTCGAGGCCCGGTACGTACTCGCGCAGCGCCTCGAACTCCGAGCCTTCGCCTTGCTGGCGCTGCGGCTTGATGCCGAAGATCGCCATGGGATCGGCGTACTGCAAAGCGGTGTGCTTGACCGCCTTGGTGTTGGGCGTGACCGCGATGTCCTTGCCCAGCTCGATAACCCGCAGACGGTAGACCAGGCCCAGCGGCCCCTTCCAACGTAGCCACAGGCGTTCGACCCGCGCCTTGCCGCGGCGCCTGGCGCGCAGCGGGAAGTACACCAGGGTGTCTTCTTCCGCGTCCAGCGGCGCCAGCACCCGCGGCGGCTGCTCCAGGTTGTCGTCCACGTCGCAGAGCAGTTCGATAACCGGACGGCGGTAGGAAGTGGGCTCCAGGCGCACCTGGAAGCCCTCCGGCGCGCCGATGTAGAGCGCCGGCGGCAGGTTGACCTGGACGTTCAGGCGCTGCGGCGAGAGGGCCAGGCCGGCGTCGGCCAGCAGCGCGAAGCAGGCCAGGAAGAGGTAGGCGGGAACATAGGGCCAGAGATCCGGGTCCGCGAGCAGCAGCGCGAAGGCCAGCGGGATGCCGGCGGCGAAGGCCGCCACGGCGCGCGGCGTCGGCCGGATCATGCGGAGCTTCCTTTCATGCCTTCGGCGTCCTCATCCTAACGCGCGCTCTCGACTGTGCCGTTCACTCTGGCTGTCATCCCGGTCAAGCGAGCGATGGCGAGCGCGAGCCAGAATCCAGGGGCAAGTGACGGAGCGGCCGCCCTGGACCCTCGGGTCAAGCCCAAGGGTGACGATCTGAGCTGGCGGCGCTCCGGCGCGCGCTGAGGCGGCAAGGTCTCTCATCGCGGCGCGGGGATCTGGTCGAGGACCTGGCGGATCACGGCGTCGGCGGCCAGCCCCTCGATCTCGGCGCCGGGTGAAAGAACCACGCGGTGGCGCAGCGCCGGCAGCGCGATGAACTTCACGTCGTCGGGGATCACGTAGTCGCGGCCCTGCATGGCGGCCAAGGCGCGCGCGGCGGTGGCGATCATGTTGGCCGAGCGCGGCGAAGCGCCGAATTCCAGGGACTCGTGCTCGCGCGTCGCCCGCACGATGTCGACGATGTAGTCGATCAGTTCGTCGGAAAGCCGCAGGCCGGCGATCACCTTGCGGATGTCCGCCAGGGCGGCGGCGTCGGCCACGGCTTCCAGGCCGAAGTCGGCCAGGTCCGGCATCACGGTGCGGTGGCCGTGGCGGGCGACGATGGCGCGCTCCTCGTCGCGCGCCGGATAGTCGAGGATGTGCTTGAAGAGAAAGCGGTCGAGCTGCGCCTCGGGCAGGGGATAGGTACCCTGCTGTTCGATGGGGTTCTGGGTGGCGATGACCATGAAGTCGTCGCCCAGCGGGTGGGTCGCGCCGTCGATGGTCACGGCACGCTCGTGCATGGCCTGCAGCAGCGCCGCCTGGGTCTTCGGCGGCGTGCGGTTGATTTCGTCGGCCAGCAGGATCTGGGTGAAGACCGGCCCCTTGGTCAGCTTGAAATCGCTGGTCTGGAAGTTGAAGAGGTTGGTGCCCAGCACGTCGCCCGGCATCAGGTCGGGCGTGAACTGGATGCGCCCGAAGTCGAGGTTCACCGACCTGGCGAAAGACTGCGCCAGCAGCGTCTTGGCGGTGCCGGGCACCCCTTCCAGCAGGACATGACCCTCCGACAGCAGGGCCACCAGCATCAGGTCAAGGGCGGCGTCCTGTCCGACCACGGTCTTGCGAACCTGCTCCCGCACCCGGTCGCAGACCGTTTGGATCGGCTCTATGTCCATGAATCATCTCCTGTTTCCATCGGTGTAGGCGTAGCGCCGCGCGCAGCAGGGCGGGCACCGCGATAGAGGGACCGTCGAGGGCGGCGGCGACGGCGGCCTGGACCTCGTTATAGCTCTCGCTGGTGCCGCGCGCCTCGCCCACCTGGTCCAGCCAATGGGTCAGCGCCGCGCCGCGGATGTCGCGGGGAATGTGAATCTGGCGGCCCAGGTCGCGCAGGCAGGTTTCGTGGTAGCGCCGCAGGATGTCGGCCAGATTGCCGGCGAATTCGAAGAGGCTGGCGGTGTTGGCGATGAGCACCTGCTTGCCGGCCTTGAGGCGCGGGCGCGGCGGCAGCGGTGCGCCGAAGCGCCCGGCGGCGGCCCAGACCAGGACGGCGGCGGCAAAGAGGCCCTGCAGCACCGCCAGGTTCAGCGGGAAGCTCAGCAGAGCCTTCCAGAGATCGGGCGAGAGGGTGAAGCCGTGCACGGTTTCGTCGAAGACCGCCGCGCCGCCGCCGCGCAGCAGGGCGTCGACCATGGCCACGGCGAAGACGGCGTTGTCACCCTCGTCGATGCCGCTGTTGTTGATGATGTCGGGATCGGAGAGGACCCAGACGGTGGTGTCCGCGATCTTGTACTCGCCCAGCAGCACGCCGGCGTCGCTGTGGACGATGGGCGTGATCGTGTCGGACCTGATGAGCTGGGCGCCGCCCAGGCTGGGGGCGCTGTCCCAGGCGGTGCGGCGCCACTCCGGGGTCTCGTCGCTGCGCACGATCGAGGCCCCTTCGTCGACGACGTGCAGGATCCTCTCGACGGAGTCCGGCTCCAGCTCGCGCAGCACCTTGATCCAGGTGCGGTTTTCGTAGCCGGGATGGCCGGACCAGCGCGGCAGCACCAGCAGCACGCGGTCAGCGTCGAACATCAGCTCCAGGGATTCCAGGGCGTCGGCGCTGCTGTTGGGCTGGGCGAGAACCAGCAGCCCATCGCCGTCATAGGCCTTGGCGGCGGAGTCGTTGCGGCTGAGCAGGACCGGGACGTCGAGATCCTGCAGGATCTCGGTCCAGGCGCGGTGGCCGATGGCCGAATAGGAGAAGGCATTGGCCCCGTAGGTGCCCTCGGTCTGCGGGTCGGAGTAAATCGCGACCAGGGCCGCGGCGGTGAAGGCCATCAGGCCGGCGGCGACCAGCAGGGCCACCGCGCGCGGGGAGAAGGCGTCGCCGCCCGGCGTCCGGCCGCTCATGCCCACATCCTCATGCGGGCACCCCTTCCATGCCGTTGAAGCGCAGGAAGTCGTCGCGGCAGTTGCGGTAGTCGGGCTCCCCGGCGCTGCGTCCGCCGAAGTGGTTGATCTCCGAGGCCGCCACCATGCGGGTCAGCGGCGCCGCGGCCTCGCCGGGGATGGCGCTGAGGCGCAGCACTTCGCGGCCGGTCATGGCCGGGGCGATGCGCGGGCCCAGCTCGCGGCGCAGGCGCTCCATGGCGACCAGCAGCAGCAGGTGAATGGCCTCGCTGAAGCGTCCCTCGGCCGCCAGGGCGTCGGCCTCGGCCAGGGTACGGTGCTCCGCCTCGCGCTGGGCCGGCGGCACCGCCTGCACCTTGGCCGGCTCGGCCGGCGCCGCCTTGGGGCTGCGCTTGATGCCGAAGCGGCCTTCCAGCAGCTCGCGGGCCAGATTGAAGAGAAAGAAGAGGATGATGGCGGCGACCACCGCGCCCAGGGACCAGAGGATGGTCTTCGCCAGCCAGGGCGGGATCCTCCATCGATTGATCTCCGGCACAACCTCGGGTTCCGGCTTTTCGGTCTGGTAGCGGCGATCGTCGAGCACCCGGTCGCGGCTGGCGGCGACGTCCTCCGGCGCGTGCGGGCTTTGTTGGGCCAGGGCAGGCGCCGAGGGGAGCGGCAGCGGCAGGGCGCAGGCCAAGGCGGCGATCACGAGCACTCGTCCGGCCCAGCTCTTGACGGCCTCAACGCGCCCGCGGGGCCGGAGGCCCCGCACGCCGTCACCGGCGATCGGCCGCGTCCGCACGTGCCGCCCCGCGTCTGACTTCAACTCAGAGTTCATTCCCTGTCCGATATAACCCGCAGCGTCCTTGCAATCCATGGCGAAGTTGCCGGCCCCCCGGCCACCGGCCACCGCCGGACCCCCGGCAGGTGTCCAGAATGCCGATGATTATGGCGGATTTTCGGGCGCTGTCTTGGCGGTTGCCCCATTGGTTGCCTGGGAGCCTCCGCTCGGCGAAGCTGCGCCGGCAACCGCAGTCGAAGGAGTCGAAGGCTTGGGAAGCGACAGTCCGCCGAGGGTTGCCGTGATCGGGGCCTGCCATCTGGACCGCAAGGCGCGGGCCCCGGCGCCTTACGTGGAGGGCGCCTCCAACCCGGTGGAGCTGCGGGGCTGCCCAGGCGGCGTGGCGCGCAATCTCGCGGAGAACCTCCTGCGCCTGGGGCTCGGGGTCGAGCTGGTGACGCGGCTGGGTCCGGACGCCGAGGGCGACGCCCTGCTGGCGGGTTTGCGGACCCTGCCCCTGGGGCTGGCGGGCGTCAGCCGTTCGGCGGCGGCGCCGACGGCCTTTCACCTCATCGCCCTGCAGCCCGACGGCGAGATGCTGGTCGCCGTCGCCGACATGCGGATCTATGACGAGATCACCCCGGCGCTGCTGCGCGCCCTGCCGGCGGCGCTCTGGGAGGCGGAGGCGCTGGTCGCGGACTGCAACCTGCCGCAGGAGACCCTGGCCTTCCTGGCCGGGCTGCGGCAAAAGGGGCGGCGGATGGCGGCCATCGGCGTGTCGCCGGCCAAGGTCGAGCGCCTGCGCCCGCTGTTGGCGGCCTGCGACTTCCTGGTGGTGAACCGCCGCGAGGCCGCGGTGCTGGCCGGGCTGGACCCGGAAACGGCCCCGACGGCCCTGGCCCGGGCGCTGCTGGCCGCCGGGGCCGGAGAGGTCGTCATCACCCTGGGCGAGGCGGGCATCTGCCTTGCCGGGGGTGGCGCGGTGCTGGAACTGGCAAAGTTGCCCGGCCCGCTGACCGACGTCACCGGGGCGGGCGACGCCCTGGCGGCGGCCTTCCTTGCGGCGCGCCTGGAGGGGCGGGACCTGGAAAGCGCCGGGCGGCGCGCCCTGGCAGCGGCCCGCCTGACCGTGGAGAGCAACGACAGCGTCAGTGCCGAACTGACGCCCGAGAAACTGGAGCAGATCACCGCGTGATGAAGCCCTTCGTCGAAATCCTGCCGGAAGTGCAACAGGCCCTGGCGGCCGGCCGGCCGGTGGTGGCGCTGGAATCCACCATCATCACCCACGGCATGCCGGCGCCGCGCAACCTGGAGACGGCGCGGGCGGTGGCCGCGGCGGTGCGGGCCGGCGGCGCCGTGCCGGCCACCATCGCGCTCCTCGACGGGCGGATCCGCATCGGCCTGGAGCCACAGGAGTTGGAGCGCCTGGCCGGGGAGCGGGACGTGGCCAAGGTGAGCCGCGCCGACCTGCCCGCCGTGCTGGCGGCCGGCGGCACGGGCTCCACCACCGTAGCGGCGACCATGATCTGCGCCGACCTGGCCGGCATACGGGTTTTCGCCACCGGCGGCATCGGAGGCGTGCACCGCGGCGCCGAGTTGAGCTTCGACGTTTCCGCCGACCTGCAGGAACTGGCGCGCACGCCGGTCGCGGTGGTCTGCGCCGGGGCCAAGGCGATCCTCGACCTGCCCAAGACCCTGGAGGTGCTGGAGACGCTGGGCGTGCCGGTCGTCGGCTACGGCTGCGACCAACTGCCGGCCTTCTACAGCCGCGCCTCGGGCCTGGCGGTGCCGCTGCGCCGCGACAGCGCGCAAGAGATTGCCGAAGTTATGCAGTGCAAGTGGACGCTGGGCCTGGGCGGCGGCCTGATGGTCGCCAATCCCATCCCGGCAGAGGCGGAGATTCCCGCCGCCCGGATCGCCGGCCATATCGAAACCGCGCTGGCCGAAGCCGAAGCGCAGGGCGTCCAGGGCAAGGCGGTCACGCCCTTCCTGCTGGCCCGCCTGGAAGATCTCAGCGGCGGCGCCAGCCTGGAGGCCAACGTCGCCCTGGTTCTGAACAACGCCCGCCTGGCCGCCGAGATCGCAGGAGCCTACGCGGCACTCTCATAGCTCTTTGATGTAGTTCAGCGCCCGCTTCACACGAAACTCGTCAACCCCCTTGGCCAGCATGTCCTCAAGGGCCGGAATTGCAGCCTTCGAGGCGGGCCCGATCTTTCCTAGTGTGTTCAGCACCGCGCCGACAACCCGAAACTCCGGGTCGCCCAGAGCTTCAATCAAGACCGGTACCGCGTTGGCCGCAAGGGGCCAAAAAGCCCCAGTTCTTCAACGGAGGATCTGCGCTCCGTAGCGTCACCACTGTGTAGCCGCTCGATCAGTGTGTCGACGGTGACATCCAACGGCAGCGTAGAAAGCTTGAGGCCGTCTTGCAGTCGCTGCTCAACATCGCGCGCCTCGGGGCTCCATTTGTAAGGGAAGTGATACTCCAGAACGCTTCTCTCGAGCTCAGCCTGATTGGCCTCGGGCCGCCATTGCAGGAGCGCGTCTCTGGCATCTTTCCTGCGGCCGAGACGGGCATGGCTTGCCGACAGAAGGGGCGTCAAGTCGTCGGAGTCCGGGTTTCGTGTTAGGGCCTGAGTCAGTACGGTAGCTGATTGGTCCAGGTCATTCATTGCAAAGTAGGCCAAAGCCTTGGCCAGGGCATAGTGGCTTGGGTGGTTTGGGTTGAGCCGCAACGCCGTCTCGATAAACGCCAAGCCCGGCTCCGGCTTGCCGGTCGTAATCATTGCCAGGCCCATGGCAACCTGGGCCTCAGGGTCATTCGGATCGAGTGCTACCGCACGCGCAGCCTCGGTAAGCGCTGCGTCGTGCTGATTGTCGTAAAGCGAAATTTGCGAGGCCGCCACTTTGGTCAGTGACGAGCTGTTCGCCTCACCTTCCGTCACATAGGCGACCGCGGTGTCAAAGGCGCCACTCGGACTTGTGCCCAGCTCCTCGTGCCATCGCCACTGACAGCCTCTTACATAGACCAAGCCCAGAGCGGCGTAAGCGCGCCCATAACCGGGATCAATTTCGAGCGCATTCCCAAGATGCTCTGCGGCAATGGCGTTGTCCTCTGCCGTGTAGCGCAGATAGTGCTCCCAGCCTTTCTGAAACGCCTCGCGCGCTTGAATGTTGGTGGTTTGTCCGCTGGCAAAGGCCTTCCGCTCGCCTTCGGAAAGATTCAGCGCCAAGGCGCTGACAATCTCCCTGATGAAGAGATCCTGCACTTCGAAGACACTGGCAACAGGGCCGTCGTAGCGCTCCGCCCAAAGGTTGCCGCCGGTGGTTGCATCGATAAGCTGAGCATTGACGCGGATCTCATTGCCTGACCGGCGAACGCTGCCCTCCAGCACGTAGCGCACGCCTAAGTCCTCCGAAACTTGCCGGGCGGGTACCGAGCGTCCCTTGTACACAAAAGTCGAGTTTCGGGAGATGACGAATAGTCCCGAAATGCTCGAAAGGTCGGTGATCAAATCCTCGGTCAGGCCGTCGGTGAAGTACTCCTGCTCAGGGTCACCTGACATGTTCACGAATGGCAAAACCGCGATGGAGGGTTTTTCAGGTAGCGGGAACGCCATTCGATCGACAGAAGCCGGCTCGACAGTCGGTTGCCAAGGCTTCAGCCAAGCAACCGCGCCGGAGGCTGCGATCGCCACGGCCGCAGCCGCCGCCACTGCCGCTTTTCTCCATGCCCCTCGTGCACCTTTCTTCAACCTCACATTTTTGCCGGCAGCCTTGGGCGACAGACTTACGCGATAGACCCGGATCGGTTCGGCGATATTCTTGACGTGTTGATTGCCCAAATCCTCGAAGCCGAAGTCTACCTTGCCTTTGACCTGGCCCACTACGTGCTGCGATACGCAAATACCACCGGGTTCGGCCAAGCCCTCCAGCCTGGCGGCGATGTTCACCCCGTCGCCATAAAGGTCGTCGCCCTCGACAATGAGATCGCCGATATTGATGCCGATACGGAAGACGATCCTGCGGTCTTCAGGATGCTCTGCTGTCCGCTGGGCCATGCCCCGCTGCAGCGCCGCTGCGCAGACTACGGCATCGACAGCGCTGGGGAACTCCACCAGGGCGCCGTCGCCCATGAGCTTCACCAGGCGGCCTTTATGCTTGGCGATGGTTGGATCAATCAGTTCTGCGCGATGCGCCTTCAGTGCGGCCAGGGTGCCGGCCTCGTCTTGACCCATGAGGCGGCTGTAGCCAACTACGTCAACGGACATTATCGCTGCGAGCCTGCGTTCCAAACACTTCCTCCGCCCAACGTGCATGCTCGGTAGAAATGCGGCGGGCACCATGAAAGCGCTAGGCCGCAAACCGGGAATCTCAGTTGCGGCGCGCTTTCAGGTAGTTCTCCAGGAACTCCTTGTAGCCGACTTCGGCTTGCGCCCTTTCCAATGCCATATTGTAACGATCTACGATCTCTATCGTAACTGTTCTCTTCGAGAAGACGCTGTAGATTTCGACTGGTCCAAGGAACTCGATAGGCACGAGTTTGATCTCGTCGCGGACGCCCATGTCCTCGATGATACTGAGCAGTGCAGTGGATAGTGGCGCATAGATGCCGTCGATGCGCCCCAACAGCAGCTTCTCCACATTGCGCTCCATGAGCCGCTTCCCGGCAATCAGATCGTAGGTAATCCGATTGGATTGCATCGGTTCCGGAATGCGCCCTCCCACCAGAAACCCCAACCTCAAGCCGTAAAGATCGCTGACCGTTGTTATCGATGAAAGTGGATGGTCCGCCTTCAGCGCGATGGTTTCCGGGATCACGAGATACGGATTGGGGTAGTGGAAGATTTCGGTTCGCTCGGCCGTCCTGCCGAGAAAGATCATCGCGTCGATCTCGCCGTCGCCGAGCTGGTTCATGAGCCGCGTCGGCGCGGTGACTTCAGCGTTCCATTCGAAAGGTACACCGAAATGCGGCGCGATATACTCCTCGAAGTAGCTGATTGCGGCGCCTTGCGGCCGCCCGCCCTCCGCCCCGGTCACATGGGGCGGGATGTCGAAGTAGCCGATCCGAAGCACATTCTGCGCCTCGGCAGCCGGCCCTGAGAGGCCAAGCAGGGCAGCAATGGTCATGACATAGAGGTGGCGCATCTTGGGTGGCCTCTCATGCCAGTCTCGCGGCCACGACGCAAAAGCTTCATGGCTCGCGGCACCAATCTACCATATGATTGGCTACCGACACAGCGCCGATCCGAAGCGGCCTTCGGATCGCGCTACGACGCCGGAGGACCCAGGTGATGCGTCCGAGGGACGGAAGGCGCCAGACCCTGCGCGGCAAGTTCCTTCGCGTAACCATTCCGCTGATCTTTCTTTCGGTCATCGGGGTCTTCGCCCTGATTGAGCTTCTGGCCCATCGCAATGCGGTCGCCCGTCTGGAAGAGAACCTTGAAGGTATGATCCGGACACAGGCGGCGGCGTTGGCCAACCCGGTCTGGAATCTCGACCGCGAGCAGATTCGTCTGAGCCTGGAAGCCGTTGTCACCAACCGTGAGATCGTTTTTGCGCAAGTTCTGGGCGAGAAGGGCGAAGTGATGAGCGCGGCGGGTGCGGCGCCGGAGGAAGTCTCGCGTGAGGACCTAATCCCGCTCAGCCGCAACATCATCTTCAATGCCGGGAGCGGAGACCGGGTAATCGGTACACTGGAGTTTACGGCCACCCGGCGATTTTTGTGGGAGCAGACCCGCAATCGACTTCTTATCGCCGCCGTCATCGCGCTGGTCGCGGTGTCGATCGAGGTCGCTGCTGCGCTATATGCGCTGCGCAGTATCATTGGCAGGCCGCTGGCACGGCTGCTCGCATCGATCAACCAGGCGCGCACGGAAGAAGAACGTCAGCCGGTGACCTGGCACAGCACGGACGAGCTTGGCCAAGTCATTGACGCCTACAACCAGATGCAGGCACAGCAGCAGAGTTACGAGGCGGAATTACGGGCGGCTCGGGACACGCTGGAGGACAAAGTGGCCGAGCGAACGGAGGAACTGGCAAGCAAGAGCCGGCAGATGGAGCAGCTCTCCAGCCAACTCGCCAAATACCTCTCTCCCCAGGTCTACGAGTCCATCTTTTCTGGCCGCCAGGAGGTGAAGGTCGCCGCCACCCGGAAAAAGCTGACAGTGTTCTTCTCCGATATCGCCGACTTCACCCAGACCGCCGACCGGATGGAATCCGAGGAGCTGACCCAGCTGCTGAACCACTATCTGACCGAAATGTCGCGCATCGCACTGAGCCACGGTGCTACGATCGACAAATACGTGGGGGATGCCATTTTGCTTTTCTTCGGCGATCCCGAAAGCAAAGGAGTCAAGGAAGATGCGGTCGCCTGCGTAGAGATGGCGCTCACCATGCGCCAACGGCTGGCCGAGCTCTCCGAGATCTGGCGAGGGGCCGGAATTGAGAATCCGCTCCAGTGCCGAATGGGGATTCATACCGGATACTGCACGGTAGGTAACTTCGGCAGCGAGGATCGCCTGGATTACACGATCATTGGAAGTTCAGTGAACACCGCCTCGCGATTGGAGTCGCTGGCAACACCGGGCGAAATACTCATTTCGTACGAGACTTATGCACATGTCTGCGACCGCATTCGCTGCGAGGAATACGGGCAGGTCGAGGTCAAGGGGCTTGCCTATCCCATCGCTACATTCCGGGTTATCGATACCCTTGAACCCCCGGACAAGCAGCGGCGGCGCTTCTGCGCCGAGCACCCCGCCGTCAAGCTGGAGTTCGATCTCGATGCCATGACTGCTGACGATCGAAATCAGGCGCTGGAGATCTTGCGGCAGGCGCAGACGCTGTTGTCGGAGAGCGAAGGCTTTGAAGACGCTGCTATCTTGGCAGAGCGCAAGAAGCCCGCCGAATAGCGGGATCGGTCACTCGGGTAGGCGCGCATTGCGTAGCCCGGCAAGGAAGCTTTGCAAGTCTGCCTCGTTCTTGAAGGGCAGCTTCTTGCCTTGGGCCGCGATCGAAAAGTCGGGCCTCACCTGAAGCGCCAAGGCAGCATTTTTTTGCGCCTCGTCCATGTTGCCGAGTTCGGCATGACAGGCGGCCACATAGGCGTGATAGAACGACGGGCGTTCGGTAATCTGACTATAGGCTTCGAGAGCCTCGGCATAGCGTCCTGCGGTATGCAGCACGTGAGCAAGTACGGTCTTGTACCAATTCGGGTGATAGGGATTGAGCTGCATCGCTTTGCGGGCCCACTCAACGCCTTCCTCTGCCCGCCCCACATAACGAAACAGGATAGCCCGATAGATGGCGCCGAGCGCGTCGTTGGGATTCAGGGCAATGCTCTTATCTGAGTGCAGCTCCGCCAAGTCATATTGATGCATGTGAGTGTAAATAGGAACCAGGATGCGGTGGCAGCGACTGTCGTTCTCGTCCAGTTCCAAAGCCCGGCGGGCGCTGGCAAGGGCGCGCTCCAGTTCGCCAGGGTCTTGGTTGTGGTTCCATTGAACATATATCGCCAAGGCCAAGTAGGCGTGACCGGCTGCGTACTGGGGGTCAAGGTTGACGGCCTTCTTGAAGAGACGCTGAGCATCGGCGTTGTGTTCTTCGCCGACCAGGCGCAGTTGCTCCAGACCGCGCAGGACGTAGTCGTAGGCGACGAGGTTCTGGGGTGGTTTGCGCTTCGCGAGCTGGGTGCCTGCCGCCTCCACTTGCCCGGCTACGGCCGCCACGACGGTCCGCACGACGTCATCCTGGACAGCGAAGACATCTTCGAGTTCCCGGTCGTAGCGCTCGGCCCAGAGATGAGCGCCGCTGGCTGAGTCGATAAGCTGTGCAGTGATGCGGACCCGGTTGCCCGCTTTGCGTACACTCCCCTCCACGACATACTGCACGCTCAATCTGCGCGCGATCTCGGCGATATCGATCTGCTGACCGCGGAAAGCAAAGGAAGAGTTTCGTGCAAGCACGAATAGAGAGCGGAAGCGGGATAGCTCAGTAATTATGTCTTCAGTGATGCCGTCCGAGAAGTAGTCCTGTTCCGGGTCGCCAGACATATTGTCGAAAGGCAGTACCGCGATCGAGGGGTGCTCGGCGCGGCGCAAGGGGCTCTTTCTTGTCGAACCTGCGCCGCTGCCGGAACGGCCACGCGCGACGCGAAAAATCCGGACAGGCTCAGCGACATTCTTGAGATAGTGTTCGCCCATGTCATCGAAATCGGCTTCTACTTTGCCCTTCGCATAGCGAAAGACATCGCCGGAGACCCAGATCCCGTCGGGCTCTGCCAGGCTTTCCAGGCGCGCCGCAACATTAACCCCATCGCCGTGAATATCGTCATCCTCGACGATCACGTCCCCCAGGTTGATCCCAATGCGGAAGCTAAGCCGCTTGTCGTCATCGACCTCCGCTTCGTGCGCCATCACTGTTCTTTGCCAAGCCACCGCGCAGGTGAGAGCATCGACGACGCTGACGAACTCGACCAATAGGCCATCTCCGATCACTTTGACCACGCGGCCATGGTTCTTGACGATAAGCGGTTCCAGGGTTTCCTGGCGCAGCTCGGTCATACGCCGAAGCGTTTCCGTCTCATCCGTGCCCATGATCCGGGTGTAGTCGACCACATCAGCGGCAAGAATGGCGGCGAGCCTGCGTTCCAAGGCTTTTCTCCCATCTTGGGCGGATTATGGGCCAAGCAGTTTCGGAACTCTAGAGGGTGCCGGATGGGCTTATATTTATGCTTGGCACTCGGCGGCTGCCCTCATAGCCTCATGGACAGCTCTGCTTCCTGGTGCATACCTGGCATGGGCGGACGCTGTCTGTGGAGGCCGGTAGTCTGCCCGTGTGACACGACCGGCCTCAGGAAGCGCTGATGTGAGGGTCCGGCACTCCCCAGCCTGAACCGCCTGAGAAGCTCCGGGAAGACAGCGGTGCGCCGTGTGGTCAAATGATCCGAAGACCCGCTAGGGAGATGGGTAACCCGCTATGGCTGCGCGACAAGCTGAGCACGCTCTGCGGCCATGCGGCCCCAGCCGTACTCGACGACGCGTCCCTCGGCGCCGACGTTGACTGATTCGGTGACCAGCACCGGCTGGCTGCTCCCCGCTGCTCAGCAGACATTTGCTGTCGGTTTACGCAACGGCGGCTTTTGATCTTGAGCGGCAATATGGGGTTTTATTCTCGTGACCGCTTCGAGCCCGATGCCGACTTGGCAAGGCTTCTGTCCGGTCGACACCGTACTGCCTTTCGAAACCCGGACACAATCTCTGCAGCGCCGTTGAAATATTAAAACGAGTATTCTATTTTATTGCTATGGGAAGAAATAGAAAATACGGGCGTCAAGACGTGCTGGAAAAGGCAATGCATCTGTTTTGGCGAAACGGTTTCCAAGCCACCTCGATAGGTGAAGTGGCTCAGGCGACCGGAATGAATACGGCAAGCATGTACAAGGAGTTCGGCGACAAGGACGGACTGTTCGCCAATACCCTGGAGCATTACCGGGGCAACGTCATTTCACCTCGCTTCGAGATGCTGTCCAAGGAGCCGAATTTGAACGGGGTGTTCAAATTTCTCCAGAGCGTCGTGACGGGGGCGTCGAGGGACGAGTACAAGGGCTGCCTGATGATGAATCATTTGGCCCAGCGACATGCGATCAGCTCCGAGGCGGCAGAGATGATCGATGACTTCTGCGTCGCGATGGAATCACATCTTGAGGTGGCTTTCCGGGGCGCGCAGGCTGCCGGCGAATTGTCCGAGGATAAGGATCCGGCAGCTCTTGCGAGCTATGTCATGTGCTGTGTCCACGGCCTTGTGCTCTATGGACGGCATCAGAAGAAAAAAGCCGAAATACCAAGACTTTATGACACTGTTCGTCATGCAATTCTCTCGTGATTCCCGCCGGTGCGGACATCGGAAATTTGTAAAATTGACATTTTAAAATGGTCGTTCTAAAATAATCCTACCAGGTTCCGGTCGCTGCTGACGCGACTTGGAAACGTGGCGACGAGGCAGTTTAGGACAGGGGAGACCACGAGCATGTCGATCACCGATACCGCAAAGAATTTCTTTGAAGCCTGCGAAACCGGTAAGGGCTGGGAGGTCTGCAAAGCCTGGTGCCACGACACGGCCAGTTTTGCCTGTCAGTCGGGCGCGCTGTCCGAGACGACGACGCTCGAAGGCTACACCGACTGGATGAGAGGGCTTCTGACCCCGATCCCGGACGGGGATTATGACTTGAGGGGATTTGCCGCGGACGAAGCCCGAAATGTTGTGCTTGCCTATGGTGTGTTTCACGGCACGCATACCGGTGACGGCGGACCGGTTTCGCCGACTGGCAAGTCCCTGGCGGCCGACTATGTCTACTCGATGGAGTTCGACGGCGGCAAGATCCGGCACATGACGAAGATCTGGAACGACGGGCATTCCTTGGCCCAGCTTGGCTGGGCATAGCGCGGCCCCGCTGACGACGTTCCCCGTCGGGGTTTCATTTGCCTGAGCAGGCGCACCCGGGGGAGCGTCCGCTTCATCCGTTCAGCGGACATCCTCCGGCAATCGCCAATCGGTCGTCCTGGTGCTCGGCGGCTGTCGTCATCGCCCCACGGACTGCTCCGCTTCCCGGTACTTGCCTGACATGGGCGGACACTGTCTGTGGGGTCGGTGGTCTGCCTGTATGAGAGGGCCGGTCTCGGGAATGCGCTGATGTGAGAGTCCGTTGCCACCCGATCCGAGACGAGTTCCGGCTCGGTCATCGAACTTGTGGCGGTCTAGGCGGCGACATAGCGACCGCGCCTCTTGTCACCCTCGGCTTTGTGCCGAGGGCCCAGAGGCGACCGGGGTGTTGGCGCGAGAGGGGATGTGATCAGGGCTGCACGACGAGCTGGGCGCGCTCCGCGGCCATGCGGCCCCAGCCGTATTCGACGACGCGCCCCTCGGCGTCGACGTTGATCGATTCGGTGACCAGCACCGGCTGGCTACGCGGCAGTTCCAGCAGGCGGCACTCGCTGGCGGTGGGCAGGCGCGCGGTGATGCGGGTTTCCTTGCGCGTATAGTCCGCGACGCCGTAGTGGGCGAGCGCCTTGGTGACCGAGCGCGTCTTCTTGTAGACATCGATCATTTCGGGAAAGCGCTTGGCCGGGAAGTGGTGCGCGGCGACCGAGATCGGCCGGCCGTCCACCTTACCGACGCTTTCGATCAGCGCCACCGGGGCGCCTTTGCGGAGGTGCAGGTTCCTGGCCAGGGTCTCGTCGGCGCTGACCACGATGGCGCGCACCAGCTCACCGGAGGGAATGCGCGACTGCTTTTCGATGTTCTCGGTGAAGCGGGTGCGCTTGCCCAGCTTGTAGTCGACCATGCGCTCCTGCACGAAGGTGCCGCGGCCCTGCTCGACGCGCAGCAGCCCCTCCTGTTCCAGGAAGGCGATGCCGCGGCGCACCGTATGGCGGTTGACGGAGAAGCGCTCGGCCAGTTCGGCCTCGGTCGGCAGTTGCTTGCCGGGGGCGAAGACCTGCGCCTTGATGTCGCTTTCCAAGGTCTCGGCGATCTGGCGCCACAGCGCCACGCCGTCACGCCTTTCTAAAGTCATCGCCGCCATCCTCTTTTCGCGGTTCCGTCATCCAAGTTTCACGAAGTTCTGCTTTACATCGCTTGAGCGCCGCTTCTAACATCAAAACATACAGACATCTAGACAAATATAGGACTTGTCTAATGGATAGGGTCCCTCAGGCGGCCCCCTCGCAAGGGGGCGGCCACTCGGCTTCAGGGCAATTGGATTCAGAGCAGAACGATCCGGCGCAGGCGGCGCGCCAGCGCTGGATCTCGGTTCTGGCCAAGGCCAAGCTCGACGAACTGGAAAGCGCCTGGGAGGACCTGGCGGACAAGCCGGCCTACGACTGGCTGCGCCGGCCGGAGGTCGGCATGGTCATGGTGCGCGCCCGTACCGGCGGCACCGGCGGCCGCTTCAACCTGGGCCAGATGACGGTGACCCGCTGCGCCCTGCGGCTGGCCTCCGGGGGGGCGGGCCCCGCTTCCATTGGCCTGGGCTATGTCCAGGGGCGTTCCAAGCGCCATGCCGAGCTGGCGGCGCTTTTCGACGCCCTGCTGCAGGACGAGGCCCGGCGCGGGGCGCTGGAGGACGGCGTGATCGCGCCGCTGGAGGCCGCCCATGCCGAACGCCGCAGCAGGCGCAGCCGCAAGGCCAACGCCACCAAGGTCAACTTCTTCACCATGGTGCGCGGGGAGAACGAATAATGGCATTGGCGTCCAGTTCCAACGCCGCAACAGGCGGTATCGATACCGCGGAGCTGAGGCCCGGTCTCGCCGACCCGGTCCATGACTCCCAGCACATTTTCCGCGGCCTGCTGACGGCGCTGGCCCATCCGGGGCGGCCGGTGACGTTGCCGGGTGACGTCGCGGGGCCGGAGCCGTTGGACCCTGCGACCGCGGCGGCGGCGCTGACCCTGCTCGACTACGACACCCCGCTGTGGATCGACTGGATCGCCGACACGCCGCCGCTGCGCGCCTATCTGAAGTTCCACTGCGGCTGTCCCCTCGTGGAGCGCAGCCGGGACGCCGCCTTCGCCCTGGTGAGCGATCCGGAGCACATGCCGCGCCTGACGGTCTTCGCCCAGGGGGTCGATCAGTACCCGGACAGCTCGGCCAGCCTGCTGCTGCAGGTGCCGAGCCTGGAGGACGGCCCGGCGGTGACCTTGAAGGGCCCCGGCATCCGCGACACGGCGGTCATCCGGCCGGCGGGGTTGCCGGACTGGTTCTGGAACGACTGGCGCCTGAACGCCGCGCAGTTCCCGCTGGGCGTCGACATCTTCTTCACCTGCGGGCGGACCGTCATCGGCCTGCCGCGCGGCATCCAGGCGGAGGGCTGAGACCATGTACGTTGCAGTCAAGGGCGGCGAGCAGGCGATTCTCAACTCGCACAAGCTGATCGCCGAGGAGCGCCGCGGCGACACCGCGGTGCCGGAGTTGAGCCTGGCGCAGATCAAAGTGCAGATGCAGCTCGCCGTCGACCGGGTGATGACGGAAGGCTCGCTCTACGACCGCGACCTGGCGGCGCTGGCCATCAAGCAGGCCCAGGGCGACCTCGTGGAGGCGATCTTTCTGCTGCGCGCCTACCGCACCACGCTGACCCGCTTCGGCGAGAGCGCACCCATCGACACCTCCAAGATGGCGGTGCGCCGGCGCATCTCCGCCGCCTACAAGGATCTGCCGGGTGGCCAGGTGCTGGGGCCGAGCTACGACTACACCCACCGCCTGCTCGACTTCGCCCTGGCGGCGGAGGAGGGCGCCGGGGCGCCGCAGGCCGAGGCCGCCGAGACCGGCGTCGACGAGAACATCCCGCGGGTGACCGACATCCTGAACCACGAAGGCCTGATCGAGGAAGAGGTCGCCCCGGACGGCGACGAGGGCAGCGTGGCGGACCTGACCCGCGAGCCCCTGCGCTTTCCCGCCGGGCGCGATGTCCGCCTGCAGAACCTGGCGCGCGGCGACGAGGGCTTCCTGCTGGCGCTGGGTTACTCGACCCAGCGCGGCTACGGCCGCAACCACCCCTTCGCCGGCGAGATCCGCCTGGGCGAGGTGGCGGTGGAGTTCGTGCCCGAGGAACTGGGCTTTCCCATCGAGCTGGGCGAGATCACCGTCACCGAGTGCCAGATGATCAACCAGTTCGCCGGTTCCGCCGAGCGGCCGCCGCAGTTCACCCGCGGCTACGGCCTTTCCTTCGGGCACTGCGAGCGCAAGACCATGGCCATGGCCCTGGTCGACCGGGCGCTCAGGGCGCGCGAGCTGGACGAGACCGTGGACTACCCGGCCCAGGACGAGGAATTCGTGCTCTACCACTCCGACAACGTGGAGGCCTCCGGCTTCGTGCAGCACCTGAAGCTGCCGCACTACGTCGACTTCCAGTCGGAGCTGCAGCTCATCCGCTCGCTGCGCAAGCGCCACGACGAAGAGCACCAGGAGGCCGCCGAGTGATGAGCGCCGCACAGCAGAAAGCGACAGAAGCCGAAGACGGCTACAACTTCGCCTACCTTGACGAGCAGACCAAGCGCATGATCCGGCGTTGCCTCCTGAAGGCCGTGGCGCTGCCCGGCTACCAGGTGCCCTTCGGCGGGCGCGAGATGCCGCTGCCCTACGGCTGGGGTACCGGCGGCATGCAGGTGACGGCCAGCATCATCGGCAGGGACGACACCCTGAAGGTCATCGACCAGGGCGCCGACGACACCACCAACGCCGTGAACATCCGCCGCTTCTTCGCCCGCGTGGCCGAGGTGCCGACCACCGAGGCGACGGCGGAGGCAAGCATCGTGCAGACCCGCCACCGGGTACCGGAAGACCCCATGGCGGAGGACCAGATCATCGTCTACCAGGTGCCGCAGCCGGAGCCCCTGCGCCCCCTGGAGCCGCGCGAGACCGAGTGCCGCAAGATGCACGCCTACAAGGAATACGGCCTGATGCAGGTCTCGCTCTACGAGGACATCGCCCGCTTCGGCGAGATCGCCACCTCCTACTCCTACCCGGTGATGGTGAACGACCGCTATCTCATGTCGCCGACGCCGATCCCCAAGTTCGACAATCCCAAGATGGACGGCTTCCCGGCCCTGCAGCTCTTCGGCGCCGGGCGCGAGAAGCGCATCTACGCCATCCCGCCCTACACCAAGGTGAAGAGCCTGGACTTCGACGATCATCCCTTCGCGGTCCAGCAGTGGGAGGAGGACTGCGCCCTCTGCGGGGCGGAGGACACCTTCCTGGACGAGGTGATCCTGGATGACCGGGGCGGCAAGATGTACGTCTGCTCCGACTCCCACTACTGCGCCCGGCGGCGCGCCGAGGGGCACGAGGGCAAGCTGTCGGAGGCGGCAGCCAAGGCCTATGCGGCTGCCGTGGGCGCTGCCGAAGGGGAGGAAGCGTGACCATGGACACCTCTTCGCCCCTGCTGCGCGTGCGCAACCTGACCCACGCCTTCGGCAGCCTGCTGGCCTGCTCCGACATTTCCTTCGAGCTGCACAGCGGCGAGGTGCTGGGCGTCGTCGGCGAGTCCGGCTCCGGCAAGACCACGCTGCTGAACTGCCTCTCCGCGCGTCTCGCGCCGACCAATGGCCTCGTCGAGTACGACCTGCGCGGCCGCGGCCTCAGCGACATCTACGCCCTTTCCGAGCCGGAGCGCCGCCTGTTGCTGCGCACCGACTGGGGCGTGGTCATGCAGAACCCGCGCGACGGCCTGCGCATGGACGTCAGCGCCGGCGGCAACGTCGGCGAGCGGCTCATGGCCGTGGGCGCGCGCCACTACGGCGCCATCCGCCGGGAGGCGGAGGACTGGCTGACCAAGGTGGAGATGGACCTCTCCCGCATGGACGACAAGCCCAAGCACTTCTCCGGCGGCATGCAGCAGCGCCTGCAGATCGCCCGCAACCTGGTGACCAAGCCGCGCCTGGTGTTCATGGACGAGCCCACCGGGGGCCTGGATGTTTCCGTCCAGGCACGACTTCTCGACCTGCTGCGCGGGCTGGTGCGTGAGTTGCGGCTTTCTGCCATCATCGTCACCCACGACCTGGCCGTCGCCCGCCTGCTGGCCGACCGCCTGATGGTGATGAAGGACGGCAAGGTGGTGGAGAGCGGCCTCACCGACCAGGTGCTGGACGACCCGCACCACCCTTACACCCAGCTTTTGGTTTCCTCGGTGCTGCAGGTATGAGCGATATGACGGAAGAAAAGAAAGACCCCCGGAAAGCGCCGGCGATCCGCGTCGAAAATCTCTCCAAGGCTTTCGTCCTGCATGTGCAGGGCGGCGCGCGCCTGCCTGTCTTCTCCGACCTTTCCCTGGAGGTGGCCGCCGGGGAATGCGTGGCGCTCTACGGCCCCTCGGGGACCGGCAAGTCGACCCTGCTGCGCTCGCTCTACGCCAACTACAAGCCCGGCGGCGGCCACATCTGGGTGCGGCACGAAAATGATTGGGTCGACATGGCCGGGGCCGCCCCGCACCGGGTGCTGGAGGTGCGGCGCCGCACCGTCGGCTACGTCAGCCAGTTCCTGCGCGTCATCCCGCGCATTTCCTCGCGCGACATCGTCGCCGAGCCGCTGCACGCCCTGGGCGCCGACCTGGAGACAGCCCGGGCCAAGGCCGAGGCCCTGCTGGCGCGCCTCAACATCCCCCAGGCCATGTGGGACCTGGCGCCGGCCACCTTCTCCGGCGGCGAGCAGCAGCGCGTGAACATCGCGCGCGGCTTCGTGGCCGACTATCCGGTGCTGCTGCTCGACGAGCCGACGGCCTCGCTGGACGCCGGCAACCGCGCCGTGGTCGTGGACCTCATCAACGAGGCCAAGGCGCGCGGCGCCGCCATCGTCGGCATCTTCCACGACGACGAGGTGCGCGAGGCCGTGGCCGACCGGATCTTCGATCTCTCCAAGAAAAGGGCCGTCGCCTGATGGCCGAACGAGTCCTGAGCAACGCCCGCATTGTCCTGGCGGAGGAGGTCGTTCACGGCAACCTCCACCTGCGCGACGGCAAAATCGCCGAGGTGGCCTCCGGCGCCACCGCCGTGAAAGGGGCCGAGGACCTGGGCGGCGATTTCCTGCTGCCCGGCCTCATCGACCTGCACACCGACCACTTCGAAAAACACGTGCTGCCGCGCCCCGGCACCCTCTGGGACATGGTCTCCGCCGTCATGGCCCACGACGCCCAGATGGCCGCCGGCGGCGTCACGACCAGCTTCGACTGCGTCTGCGTCGGAGTCTCGATCAAGCACCCGGAGCGCCGCGAGATCTTCCGCCCGATGATCGACGCGGTGCGCGAGGCCCGCGACAAGGCCATGCTGCGCGCCGACCACATCGTCCACCTGCGCTGTGAGGTCACCGACGAGGTGGTGGTCGATCTCTTCGACGAGGTCGCCGACCATGCCGCCGTCGGCATGATGTCGCTGATGGACCATGCCCCGGGCCACCGCCAATATCCTGACATCGAGCGCTTCCGCGAGCGCAGCATGAAGAATCTGAAGCTCAGCGAGGCCGAGGCCGACGCCCATATCGAGCGCCTGCTGGCGGCGCAGGAGTTCACGGTGCCGCGCAACCGCCGCGATCTGGCCCGGCGCGCCCGGGAGCGCGGCCTGGCGCTGGCCAGCCACGACGACGAGACGCCGGAGCACGTGGCGGAGGCGGCGGAACTGGGCATCACCGTTTCCGAATTCCCGACCACCCTGGCGGCGGCCAAGGCGGCGCGTGACAATGGTATGAAGATTGTCATGGGCGCGCCGAACCTGCTGCGTGGCGGCTCCCATTCCGGTAATGTATCGGTGGCGGCGCTGGCCGCCGAAGGACTGCTCGACAATCTGGCCTCCGACTATGTACCGGCAAGCCTGGTGCAGGCGGCTTTCCGTCTTACCGATCCGGCTCACGGCCTGGATCTGCCGCGGGCGGTGGCCACGGTCAGCGCCGCCCCGGCGGCGACCGCGGGGCTCGCCGATCGTGGCCGCATCGAGCCGGACCTCAAGGCCGATCTGCTGCGGGTGGCGGTGATCGAAGGCCAGCCCATCGTGAAAACGGTCTGGCGTGACGCAAAACGGGTGATGTGATGTTGCAGGTAGTGGATTCGGAGCGACTGAATTCGGCGGAGGACAATTCCCTGCGCCTCGCCAACGCCGAGGTGGTGACGGCGGACGCGGTCTTCCGCGGCAGAGTCACCGTGGAGGACGGCGTCATCACCGCGGTGGAGGACGGCGGCGCCGTGGCGGGCGATGCCCTGGACTGCGGCGGCGAGCTGCTGATCCCCGGCCTCATTGATCTGCACACCGATCACTGCGAGCGCCACGTGGTGCCGCGCCCCGGCGTCCACTGGGACCCCCTGCAGGCGGCCATCGCCCACGACGCCCAGGTGGCGGCGGCGGGCATCACCACGGTCTTCGATTCCCTGGTGGTGGGTCTGCGCGACGCCGACCAGACACGCCGCGACCTGCTGGGCCAGATCATGGCCGCGGTGGAAAAGGGCGAGGAACTGGGTGTCTTCCGCAGCCAGCACCTCTTGCACCTGCGCTGCGAGGTGACCGACCCGACGCTGCTGGACCAGGTTGCCCCGCAGATGGACCACCCGCTGCTGCAGCTCGTCTCGGTGATGGAGCACACCGTCGGCCAGCGCCAGTTCCCCGACCCGGAGAAATACCGCGAGGTGCTGGTGAAGCTGTTCCACGTGCCCGAAGACCAGGTGGACGAGCGCTTCAAGCAGGATGCCGAGGCCTCGCGCACCTTCGCGCCGACCTACCGCGAGGCGGTGGCCAAGATGGCGCTGGAGCGCGGCCTCCCCGTCGCCGCCCACGACGACGAGACCCTGGATCATGTCGAGGAGGCGGCGCGCCTGGGCATGACCCTCTCCGAGTTCCCGACCACCCTGGTGGCGGCGGAGGCGGCCAAGGCACGGGGGATGATCACCATCATGGGCGCGCCCAACGTGGTGAAGGGCGGCAGCCAGTCCGGCAATCTCTCGGCCCTCGACCTCGCCAGGGCGGGCCTGCTGGACGTGCTGGCCTCCGACTACGTGCCGATCTCCCTGCTCGCCGCCACGCTGCGCCTCACCGGGGACGATGTCGGCATGTCTCTGCCCGAGGCGGTGAAGACCGCCAGCCTCAACGCCGCCAAAGCTGCCGGCCTCGACGACCGCGGCGCGATCGCGCCGGGCAAGCGCGCGGACCTGCTGCGGGTGCGCCAGGTCGGCGGCCACCCGGTGATCCGCACGGTCTATACGGCGGGCCGAAGGGTGGCGTAGCGGCCCCCTTTATCGTCATGCTCGGGCTTGTCCCGAGCATCCAGGGCCGCCACCGGGATGTTTCCCCTGGACCCTCGCAACAAGTGCGAGGGTGACGGTATCGCTAGGCTTCGCCGGGGTTGCCTCGATTGGTACGGCTGGGGCATTTTCAATGCTCCAACAACGTCACCGTACGACCCATGCTCATCCGTGAAGACGACCTGCGCGGGCCCGAGATCGCGGCACTGCTGGAAGCGCACCTGGACCTCATGCGGTCGATCTCGCCGCCGGAGAGCGTGCACGCGCTGGACCTGGAAGCGTTGCGCGCACCGGAAGTCACCTTCTGGACGCTCTGGGAGGGCGCGGCGCTGCTCGGCTGCGGCGCGCTGAAGCAGCTCGATCCCACCCACGGCGAAATCAAGTCCATGCACACGGCGGCGGCGGCGCGCGGCCGCGGCGTGGCGCGCCGCATGGTGGAGCACATCCTGGCCGCGGCGCGGGCCCGCGGTTACCGGCGCCTCAGCCTGGAGACCGGCGCCACCGAGGACTTCGCCGCGGCGCGCGGGCTCTACAGCCGCTTCGGCTTTACCGCCTGCGGGCCCTTTGCCGATTACGTCCCCGACCCCTTCAGCGCCTTCATGACCCTCGAATTGGGGCCGGCGGCAAATGCCGGGTAAGAACACCGTCGTCGCTTCCATCAATGCACCCGGTTCTTGCGCTTCGGGCGGGAGCCGCTGCGTCGACGTCTTCCGGCGGCCGGACGGGACCTTCGGCTTCGAGGAATACCGCCGCGATGCGGAAGATCCCCGCGGCTGGTTCCCCGTCGGCTTCTTCGGCGACCAGGTATTCGACGGCGCCGCGGCGGCGCTGGCCCAGGCGCGGCGGCAGATTTCCTGGCTGGCGGCTATAAAGGCCCCGAATTTCCCGGAAAGCTGACGTGATCACGGGGTTGTGATCGGCCGCCGGCCCCTTGGCCCGCGAAAGGCCCTGGCGGAAAGCCGGGTCGATGGGGTTCACTGGTCCTGCCGCTCTGCCTTGATCTTCACAGCCATCCTCGGAGGAAGTTCGAGATGAAAGCATTGATTCCCGCGGCCCTTCTGTCCCTGGCCTTCGCCGCCCCCGCCTTCGCCTTTCAGTGCCCCACCGACATCGCCAAGATCGACCAGGCGTTGCAGGCGGCCAGCCTGGGCGACGATCAGAAGGCGCAGGTCATGGAACTGCGCAACGAAGGTGAACGTCTGCACCAAGGCGGCGAGCACCAGGCTTCGGTCGACGCCTTGGCCCAGGCCAAGGAAATCCTCGGCATCCAATAAGAGACCCAGGCCGCAGAGAGGGCGGGGCGGGCCCGGAGACCGTCTGGACCCGCCCTGACCCTTGACCGGCTTCACGGATCGCTCTAGAGGGCAAGGGATCCTGTCCCTGCCGGGGGTGCCCTCATGCTGACCCGTTACCTGGTTTTTGCCGTCGTCGTCTTTCTGGCCGTGGTCTTCGCGGGCCTCAGTGCCTGGCAGGCTTGGTTCCTCGCCGGCTTCTTTCCGCTGCTGGCTTTGAGCCTGCTCGGTGTCTGGGACGTGGTGCAGCAGCGCCACGCCATCCTGCGCAACTATCCGGTCATCGGCCATATGCGCTGGCTCTTCGAGGGCATCCGCCCGGAGATCCGCCAGTACCTCATCGAGAGCGAGCGCGACGAAGAGCCCTTCAGCCGCGCCGAGCGCTCCCTGGTCTATCAGCGCGCCAAGGGCGTTGAGGACAAGCGTCCCTTCGGGACACGGGTCGACGTCTATGGCGCGGGCTACGCCTGGCTGACCCATTCCATGGCGCCCAAGCCGCCGAACCACCACGACTTCCGCGTCAAGATCGGCGGGGCGGCCTGCACGCGGCCTTACGATGCCTCGGTCTACAACATCTCCGCCATGTCCTTCGGCGCCTTGAGCGGCAACGCCATCCTGGCGCTCAACACGGGGGCCAGGCTGGGCGGCTTTGCCCACGACACCGGCGAAGGCAGCATCAGCCGCTACCATCGCCAGGGCGGCGGCGACCTGATCTGGGAACTGGGCAGCGGCTACTTCGGCTGCCGCGACGCCGGCGGGTGCTTCGACCCCGCGCGCTTTGCCGAACAGGCCCAGGCCGAGCAGGTGAAGATGATCGAGGTGAAACTCTCTCAAGGCGCCAAGCCGGGGCACGGCGGCATGCTGCCGGCGGCCAAGATCACGCCGGAGATCGCCGAGGCGCGCGGCATCCCGATGGGCAAGGACTGCATCTCGCCGGCCGGGCACAGCGCCTTCTCCTCGCCGACCCAGTTCATGCACTTCCTACAGGACCTGCGCGAGGGCTCCGGCGGCAAGCCGGTCGGTTTCAAGCTCTGCATCGGCCACCGCTGGGAGTTCATGGCCATAGTGAAGGCCATGCTGGAGACCGGCATCCGCCCCGATTTCATCGTGGTGGACGGCAAGGAGGGCGGCACCGGCGCGGCGCCGGTGGAGTTTGCCGACCACCTGGGCACGCCGCTGGCCGAGGGGCTCACTTTCGTGCGCAATACGCTGATCGGCGCCGGCCTGCGCGACGACATCAAGCTCGGCGCCGGCGGCAAGCTGGTCAGCGCCTTCGACCTGGTCTTCGCCCACGCCCTCGGCGCCGACTGGTGCAACTCGGCGCGCGGCTTCATGTTCTCCATCGGCTGTATCCAGGCGCAGTCGTGCCACACCAACCGCTGCCCCACCGGCGTGGCGACGCAAGATCCCTTGCGCCAGCGCGCCCTGGTGGTGGAGGACAAGGCCCAGCGGGTCGCCCGCTTCCACCGCAACACCTTGGAGGCCCTGGCCGAGATCGTCGGCGCCGCCGGCTTCGACCGGCCCGACGAATTGCAGCCGCGTCACATCATGGTGCGCCAGAAGAACGGCGAGACGCTCTCCGCCGAGGAGGCCTACTGGACCCTGGAGGCGGGCGCGCTCACCAACGGCGGCTGTGACAGGGCCGACTACACCCGTTTCTGGAACATGGCCCGGGCGGAGAGCTTCCAGCCGCTGCCCGCTTGAGCCGGGGTCAGGACTTCGCGGTCGAGTAGATGTAACCGGCGCCGCGCACGGTCTTTATGACCTGGGGTTTGGCGGGGTCGCTCTCGATCTTGCGGCGGATCCGGGCGATGCGGATGTCGATGGAGCGGTCGAAGGGCTCCCAGTCGCGGTTGTGCGCCAGGTTCAGCAACTGGTCGCGGCTGAGCACCCGGTTGGGGTTGTCGGCGAAGGCCTTCAGCAGGTCGAACTCCATGCCTGTCAGCGGGATCTCGCCGCCTTCCGCATCGAACAGCTTGTGGGAATCGAGGTTGAGGGTGAAGCGCCCGAAGCGCGCCAGGCGGGCGTCGGCGTCCTCGTCGCCGCCTGCGGGCGACTTTGTCTTTTCGGCGCGGCGCAGCACCGCCTTGATGCGGGCCAACAGCTCGCGCAGGTCGACCGGCTTGGCCAGGTAGTCGTCGGCGCCCATCTCCAGGCCGACGATGCGGTCGACCACCTCGCCGGCGGCGGTCAGCATGATGATGCCGACCTCGCAGTTGCCGCGCAGGTAGCGCGCCAGGGAAAGGCCGTCCTCGCCGGGCATGCGGATGTCGAGCAGCACCAGGTCGACGTCGTTCTCGCCCACCGCCTCGCGCAGCGCCGCGCCGCCGTCTGCCGGGGTGACGCGGAAATCGTGCAGCTCCAGGTATTCCTGGATGGTTTCGCGGATGCCGGGTTCGTCGTCCACGACGACTATGTGCTTCTGCCCTTGCATTCCATTGCTTCCTTAAATCAAGGCCTCTGCCGCGGTGTTCATGGGGCGCCGTGCGACGCGGCCCGTGGCTGCTGGGCGAGGATCTGCGCGATGAGGCCGCGCACCTCGTCCAGGTTGAAGGGTTTCTCGATGAAGGGGCGCTGCACCCGCTGCAGGAAAACCCGCGCCGAAGGGCTGAGCGTGTCGCCGGAGACGAAGGCGGTGCGGCGCAGCAGGCTGGGGTCCTTGCGCTCCAGGGCGGCATAGAGGCTCGGCCCGTCCAGCTTGGGCATGCGCACGTCGCTGAGGATGACGTCGAAACTGTAGCCTTCGATCAGGCCCAGCGCCCGCATGCCGGAATCGGCCGTCATCACGTCGTGGCCCTGGGCTGTCAGGATCTCGGCCAGGGTCTGCAGCACCTCCGGCTCGTCGTCGATGATGAGGATGCGGGCCTTGGGGCTGTCGGCCGCCGCGGCCGGGGTTTCCGCCGGCGCCTCCCTGGCCTGGGTGCTGGCCGGCAGCACCAGGGTGAAGGCGGCGCCCTTGCCCGGCGTGCTGTCGACCCGGATGCGCCCGTCGTGGGCCTCGATGACGCGGTGGCTGACGGCCAGGCCGACGCCGGTGCCTTCGCCGATGTCCTTGGTGGTGAAGAAGGGTTCGAAGATCCGGCTGCGGATCTCCTCGGGAATACCGGGGCCGGTATCGGCCAGGTTCAGGCGCACCTCATCGTGCTTGGTGTCATAGGTTCCCTTGATGGTCAGGATGCGCGGACCCTGAACTTCCATCATCGCCTGTTGGGCGTTGACGATGATGTTGGTGACCACCTGGTTCAGCTGGTCGGAGTCGGCCCAGACCGGCGGCACCGCGGCGCCGATGTCCATCTCCACCTCGATATTGGCGGTGCGCAGCGAATAGCCGGTGACGTCCAGGGTCGCCTGCACGATGTCGCGCAGGTCGACGGCGCGGCGCTCCGGCGGGCGCTGGCGCGCCATGGCCAGGAAGGACTTCACGATGCGCGAGCAGCGGTCGGCGGCATTGCCGATCTTCTCGGCGCGCTGGACGGTGCGCGGGTCCTCGGCGGTTTCCTTCATCAGTTGGGCATGGCCGACGACCACCGAGAGAGGATTGTTCAGTTCATGCGCCACGCCGGCCAGCAGCGCGCCCAGGGCGCTCAGCTTCTCGCTCTGGTACAGCGCCTCGCGCTGGCGGGTCATCTGCTCCTCCACCGCGCGGCGCTCGGTCAGGTCATGGGCGCTGGCGACGATCATCTCCTCGCCCTGGTATTCGATGAGGCTGGCGGTGAGCGAGACCCAGATCACCTCGCCGTCGGCGCGGCGCAGTTGCACCTCGAAGCCTTCCACGGTGCCCTGGGAGCGCAGCAGTTCGAGATAGCGCAGGCGGTCTTCCGGGTTGACGTAGAGGTCGCGGATGTAGGACGGCTCGCCCGAGGTCTGCATCTGCCCGAAGACGCGCCGCGAGGCCGGGCTCTCGTAGATCACCAGGCCGTCTTCGGCCCGTACCATGGCCACCGGCACCGGCGAGGACTCGAGGATCGAGCGCACCAGGCTCTCGCTTTCGCGCAGCGCCCGCTCCATCTCCTTGCGGTTGGTGACGTCGGTGCGGGTCACGACGATGCCGCCCTGGCGGGTCGGCTGGTTGGAGAACTGGAACCAGCGACCGTCGGCCTGCTGGAACTCCATCTCGGTGGAGAACTGCTGGCGCAGTTTCTTGCGCTCTTCCAGCCATTCCTCGACGCGGCCTTCGGCGCCGACGTATTGCCCGCGCTCGGCGCCGCTGCGGATGAAGTCGATCCAGGGAACGCCCGGAGTCAGGGCCTCGGCGCTCATGAAGTTGAAGTCCCGGTAGCGCTGGTTGCACATCACCAGGCGGTCTTTGGCGTCGTAAAGCGCAAAGCCCTCGGAGAGCGATTCCACCGCGTCGTGCAGGGTCTCGCGGGCCTCGCGCAGCTCGGCCTCCTTGGCCATCTGTCCGGTCAGGTCGACCACCGTACCGATGGAGAAGGCGCGGTCGCCGATCTTGGCCAGGCGCGCGGACACGGCGCCCCAGAATTCGCTGCCGTCGGCCTTCTTCAGCCGTGTCACGCGGCCGTCCAGGCGGCCTTTCTCGATCAGCTCGTTGGTGCAGGCCTCGCGCTCTTCCGGCGAGGCGAAGGAGCGCTCGGAGTGGTAGAGCTCGGTGATGGGCCAGCTGTATCCCAGCAGCTCCGCGGCCGCCGGGCTGTGGTACAGAACCTCGCCGCTGTAGGTGTCGGTCAGCCAGAGCGGCAGCGGGTTGTTCTCCACCAGAACGCGGAACTTCTGCTCGCTCTGGCGCAGCGATTCCTCGATGCGCTTCAGCTTGGTGATGTCGGTGCGGACGTAGACGCGCCCGCCGCCGTGGATGGGGTGGGTCGAGGTCTGCAGCCAGGTGCCGTCGTGCAGTTGGAATTCGACCGGCTCCTTCTCGGCGGCGATGACTTTGTCGAGCCACAGGCTGTCTTCCTCTCCGTCCTCGCCGCTGTCGACGGGCCTGCCGTCGAAAACCTTCATCTTCGCGCGACCCCTCAGGTAGTTGTCCAGGGTCGAGGAGCCGACCATGTCTTCCGGACTGGCGTCGTAGAGCGAAGCGTAGGAGGCGTTGCAGAGGATCAGCCGCTGGTCCTCGCCGTAGATGGCGAAGCCGTTGGGGATGTTGTCGACGGCATCGCGCAGCAGGCGCCAGACCCGCTCTAGTTCCTCCTCTGCGTTGATCCTTTGACTGATGTCGTGCAGTTCGGTCACCACATTGCGCGCGCCGGCCAGGGTGATCACGCTGGCCATGACCTCGACCGGAAGGAGGCTGCCGTCTCTGCGGCGGGCGGTCAGCGAGAGGGCGCCGGGCGCCGCATCCTCGCCCGGCTGTGCGAGCAGTCCGGCGACGGTGTCGCGGTAGTCGGCGCGGCTCTCGGGGGCCAGCAGGAGGTTGGCGAAGTCCTGCCCGGCAACCTCCTCGCAGGCGGTGCCGAAGAGAGACTGGGCGGCGCGGTTGCAGGCGGTGATGTTCCCTTGCGCATCCGACAGCACGATGGGGTGGGAGGCCCGCTCGATGATGCCGTGGCGCTGGCGCAGGATCTCGTCCTCCTCCATCTCCTCCCGGCGGGCGTCGCCGAGGTTCAGCAGCATGCCGGTCACCGCGCCGTCGCGGACGGCGATCTCGTCGCGGCAGCGCAGGACGGTACCGTCCGGCTTGCGCAGGCGGTAGTCCAGGCCGGCGCCGCCTTCGGCAGCGGCGCGGCTCAGCGCCCGGCGGTAGACGGGCCGGTCGTCGGGATGGATCAGCGCTTCGAAGGGGGCATCTTCGGCACAGAGGCGCTCCGCGTCATAGCCGGTGATCTCTTCGGCCCGTCCGCTCACCCTCTCCAGGCGCAGGCCTTCCGCCTCCAGGCGCCCGCGGTAGAACACCGCCGGCAGCCGTGCCGCCATCAGCGCCAGGAGATCGGGGTCGGTCTCCACGGGAGACTGCGGTTCCTGCCGTCGGGTCTCGGATTTCGGCGCGGACATGGTGCCCCCTTGAGCGGCCCCCTGCCACACCGCCGGATCGCTCCCGCTGGGGTGGTCCGGAGGCGCAGGCGGACTGCCTGCCGGGGACGTCAAGCAGATTAGCCGAGCGGCACACCAGAGGAAAGGCGGCTTCTCGGCAGGCGGCCGCGCCGCCTGACCGCAGTGCCGCGGCTTGTCGTCGTCAGTTGACTTCGAGGGTTCTCCCATCCCATGACCTGCCCAGGCTGCTGTGCCGGACGGCCGCCGCGTCCCCAAGCGGCGGCCGGTCCGGGTTCGGGTTACGTTCGGGCGCGCCCGGAACGGGAGCTGCGGCGCAGCTCCGCCTCGTGGGCCGCGGAAATGATCGAGGCCCGGTTGAGGCCGATATCGCGCAGCGTCCTGTCATCCAAGCGGGACAGCGCCACGGCGGTCTTGCGGATGCGCCTTGGGCTCTCGTCGGACGTAAGGGCCTGGCGCAGCAGGCTTGCCAGAAAACGGAAAAGCCGCGCCGGGACCGTGTTGCGCTGCGGGGCGAAGGGGACCGCGCCGAACGGGCTGACGGGTCTCTGACCTGTCAGGATCATCGGCGAGCCGAAAACTTCGGAATTGCTCATGTCACGTCACCAGGTTTGTCGATTGCTGATTGCTCGCCCGGACCGGCGGCGGCCGGGTCCTCTCTCGGCGCGCCGTTCAGCCGCTAGGCTGCAGATATAGAAGGCGGCTGTTTCATGCCGATGTCGGCACAGCGGGGTTTCGGTATCAATTGTTCGTGGCCCGGGGCGGCCGACGTTGGGGATCGCCGTTGCCGTGGCTCCTCCCCCCGGTCGGCGGAATAGTTTAATTATTTCAAAATATTATGCTTGGAGACTGGAGGGCGCGGGGACGGCGGCCCGTGCCTCCGACGGCGGGCGGTCCTGAAACAATTGAAACCTTGCCGCGGCGCGGGGCCCGCCGGCGCGGCGGAGGCGAGAGGCCGCTGGCCGGAAGGAAATCGTAAGTTTAAGGTCGTAAAGAAGAGTTGCCGGGCCGGGCCGATTCGACCCGCGGCGGCAGCGAAGGCTTTTGGGGACCGGAATGACGAAGCGGATCTCTTGGACGGCGGGCGCCGTGCTGGCAGCCCTGATCGGCGCCCTCTCCGGGGGCGCGGCGGTGGCGCATCCCCACGTTTGGATCGATGCGCGCAGCAAGGTTCTCTTCGACGGGGCACAGCGGGTCTCGGCACTGCGGATTTCCTGGCGCTTCGACGAGTTCTACAGCCTCTTCGCCATCGAGGGGCTGGACAAGAACGGCGACGGGACTCTGGAGGCCGAAGAACTGCGGCCTTTGGCCGATCTGAATATCACCAACCTGAAGGAATACCGCTATTTCACGCAGGTGACCGTCGACGGCGCCGAGGCCACCTATGGCGAAGTGACGGACTATGTGTCGACCTTCGAGGACGGCATTCTCGCTCTCGATTTCGTTCTTCCGCTGAAGGACCCCATCGACCCTCGTCTCGCCAAGGTCAGCTTCAAGAGCTACGACCCCACTTTCTACATCGCCATCGAGCCGCCCTTGAAGGATCCGGTGTCCTTTGCCGGAGATCCGCCGCCGTTGTGTCACGTGGTGGAAGTCGCCGGCGAAAGCGGCGAGACGCTCACCCTGTTCGAAGCGGACTTCCTCGATCCCGACGCCAATCAGGGGCTGGGAGCGCTCTACGCCACGGAATTCGTTATCGCCTGCCAAGAGCCCGAGGCGATTCAGTGAAGGTTCCGGCGGTGCTGAGGACCTTCTTGCTGGCCTTGTGCCTTGGAGGCGGGCTGGGCCTGGCCGCCGCCGCAGGAGCGCAGACGCCTTTGGTTCCGCCTCCCGGCGCCGCCGCCCCGGCGGCGGCCGCCGCCGGCCTGTGGCCGCGTGTCGTCGGGGCCGTCCGCGACACGCAGCGCGACCTGCACCGCCGCCTGGCGGTCGCCGTGCGCGCGTTCAAACAGCAAGGGAGCGCGGCGGCCGGCGCTCTGATTCTCGTCTCCCTGCTCTACGGGGTGTTTCATGCCGTCGGGCCGGGGCACGGCAAAGCGGTGATCTCGGCCTACCTGCTGGCCAACGAGAGCGCCGTGCGCCGCGGCGTGCTGCTGGCTTTCCTCGCCTCCTTGGTGCAGGGGCTCTCCGCGGTGCTGCTGGTGGGGCTGTTGGCAGCGCTGCTCGGTCTGGCCGGGGTACAGGTCACGCGCTCCGTGAGCTACCTGGAATCGGCCAGCTATGCGCTGGTCGCCCTGATCGGCGCCTGGATGCTTTGGTCGCAGCTACGCGGGGGGCATCGCCATCACCATCACCATCACGGCGACACTGCTGACGCGGCCTGCGGGCACGGCCATGTGCCCGACCCGGCCCTGCTGAGCGCTCCGGCGGCGACGGCGGGGGCACGGCGCAATCGCGTTTCGGAGGCGGCGGGGCTGGTGCTCGCCGTCGGCATCCGGCCGTGCAGCGGCGCCGTGCTGGTGCTGCTGTTCGCCCTGGCCCATGGAGTCCTGCTGGCGGGCGTGGCGGCGACCTTCGCCATGTCGCTGGGAACCGCCGTGACGGTTTCCCTGCTGGCGGTCCTGACGCTGTTCTCCAAGCGCCTCGCCCTGGCCGTCGTGGGCGGCGACAGCCGCCGGGTCGAGGCGATCTACCGGGGCTTGGCCCTCTTGGGAGCGGGGCTGCTGCTGCTGCTCGGCGGGCTTCTCTTTTGGGCCTCGCTGGCCCCCGCCGGTCCCCTGTGAGACCCTTGCCGGCCATGGTGGCCGGCTCTCTGCGGTTTCGGCGCATGGCCGGATGTGGGACTGGGGCCTGGAGGCCGCGGGAAATCGGGCGCCAGGCGCCTTTTTCCGAGGGCTTTTGCGGGTAAATCGCCGCCTTTTTGCCAAGAAAACCGAGCTAAACCCTTGGTCGGCATGCGAAAAGATGAAGCGCTCTCTTATGTGGTAATCCGCACAGACCCTCGCCCGGCGCCAGAGTAACTTTCTCCCATCAGCGACACGCGGATTCCTTCGCCCCCTGGGCGATTGCCCGAGATCCCGCCTGTCGGAAGCTGACACCACGGGGTTGGTGGAATGCAAAAGGGGAAGGGAGAGCAAGCATCATGTCTGAGGTAAACACACTGCTGATCGGCCGAAACCGGCTGTTCCTGGAAGGGCTGAAAAGCCTGCTGCGCGGCAGTTCCTTCAACGTCTGCGGCGAGGCGCTGTGCGTCGGTGCGATCGAGGAAACCGATGCGCCGGCGGGTCTCGTCCTGATCGAGCTGCGGGACGATCTCTCCGGCGTCGTCGAGGACCTGCACCAGTTGCGCGAAGACCTGCCCGAAACGCCTGTGGTCGTGCTGACCGACGAGCGGGACCCGCGCACCCTGGCGAGCTGCCTCAATGCCGGGGCCGCGGCTTTCCTGCTGAAAGACATTTCGTTGGAGGCGCTGATCCACTCCCTGAAGCTGGCCCTGCTGGGCCAGAAGGTCATGCCGACCGACTTGGCCGCAGCGCTGATCAACGGCGCCGCAGGCCTGCAGCCGGTGGGCGGCAAGGGCGTCGAGAGCTACGGCCTGTCCGATCGCGAGCTGGAGATCCTGCGCTGCCTGGTGAACGGCGACGCCAACAAGGTGATCGCCAACCGCCTCGATATCACCGAGGCCACGGTGAAGGTTCACATGAAGAGCCTGCTGCGCAAGATCAAGGCCGGCAACCGCACCCAGGCGGCGATCTGGGCGCTGAATCACGGCTTGGCTCCCGGCCTGCCTTTCGGCAAGACGGACCGGGCCGCGGTCGCCGCGCCGGCCGCCAAGGAAGTGGTGATGTCGCAGATGATGGGCTAGGCGAACCTAGCCCATCCATCGTCTCCCGCCCTCCAGAGGGCGCGCTGTCCGCTTCGGGTCCGGCGCGCCGCTGTCCGGGGCACGGCTGCGGGCCGTGGTTCCCGGTGTCTAGTTCCAAACGCCGTCGTCGTGATCCTTGCCGTTGCCCTTGGCCGCGCCGGCCTGGACATCAGCATCGTCCTGATCCAGAGAATCCAGCAGGGGCAGCAGGACGGTGGCGGCCAGCACCGCCGCTTCGGTCCGGTTGCGGCAATCCAGTTTGATCAGAATGGCGCGGACCATGGATTTCACCCGCGCCTCGCTCTCGCCCAGGGATTCGGCGATGTTACGGTTGCTGTCGCCCTCGGCCAGCAGGGCGAGGATGGCCTTCTCGCCATCGCTCAGGCGCCCCAGCATTTCCCTGCAGATGCCGTCGTCGCTGCTGCCGGCCCTGGCGGCGGGCATGACGGAATAGCCGTCCTCGGCCAGCTTCAGGCTTTCTTCCAGGTAGTTGAGGCCGCGGTCCAGAAGGATCAGGCCGTCGGCGCGCTCTGGCAGGTCGCCCAGCATGGCGCACTTCGATTCAGGCACCGCCAGAAGAACCCGCGTGCTGCGGCCCGACCAGCGTGCGATCTGGTCCTCCAGGCTGTGAAAGCGGCTGGCGTCGTTGGCGGCCAGGATCAGGTAGTCGGCCTCCGGTTCCCCCCGGCCGTTGGAGGGGATGATGCAGATGTCGCCGATCCGGGTGTTGGGCACGCTGCGCAAGGCCTCCAGGAGCGGGCCGGGTTCTATGCCGGCCGCCACCACGGCGCAGCGGCGTAGCCGTTGCGCGCTGTCTTCTCCGGAATCTCGGGCTTGCGGATCGCTCATCTGGACTGACCTCCAACCTTGGATGACATCTAAAGGCAGGGCGTCCGGGCCGCTGGCGGCCCCTTCGGCACCCTGGCTGGAAGAAGCCTAGCATGCTGCACTTCCGCGTTCCCTGGCACAGGCATAGTACCACCGAGGAGGTAGGCGGCCGACCCGGCGGCGCCGTTTGCGCGGAGATTCTCGCTTGCCCCGCCTTGTTGTTGCGCCGGCCTGTGACAAAACCCACAGAGCGGCGGCGCGCCGGCGGCTATCTTGGGCGCGTCATCGTGGAGGTCCTCCCTCGAACCGCGATGACGGACCTTCTAGGTGAGCCCAAGCCCCGTCCGCCGCCCATCGGACGGGGCTTTCCTCTTTTACGGCTGTCGCTGAGGGCAGGGGGGCGGCTCAGTCGCCGGTCACGTCGTGGACCAGGCGTTCCAGCTCTTTCATGTCGCTGATGATCAGCGTGCGGCCGTCGCGGCTGACCAGTCCGCTCTTGGTCAGGCCGTTCAGCTCCCGGGTGACCGCCTCGCGGTGCGTCGAGATACGGCTGGCGATATCGGCATGGGTCGGCGCCGGAGAGATGCGCGCGGTGTTGCCGTCGCGTTCGCTCTCGCGGGCCAGGCGCAGCAGTTCGGAATGAATCCGGTTCCTCACCGCCAGGGTCGAGAATTCGAAGATGCGCTCGCTCAGCGAGCGGACCGTGCCGATCAGGTTGGTCAGCATGGCCATGGAGACCGCCGGGAACTCCTGCAGGATCGCGCGGAAGGTCTCCGCCGAGACCGAGCCGATCATGACGTCGCTCAGCGCGATGACGTTGGCCGAGCGCGGCGCGCCGTCGATGGCCGCGAACTCGCCGAAGCACTCGCCGGCGTGGATGTCCCGGAAGGCCACTTCCTTGCCGGCGCTGGAGAAGAGGATCACCCGCACGGTCCCGGAGACCATGAAGTAGACGTCCGTCGAGGCTTCCTGGTGGCCGATGATCTGCTGGCTGGCCTTGTAGTTGCGCCAGTTCACGCGCTGCGTCAGACGCTCGATCTCGCGCGGGTCGAGATCGCGGAAGATCTCGATGCATTCAAGAGCGTAGCCGGTGCCGCCCGATAGCTTTTGGTTGGCCGTCATGATTTCCACTCACGCCGCTTCGGCTTGGCGCGCGGCCCCGCAAGCGGAACGCAGGGCGTGCAGCCGTTGAACCGTGGCACAAAGCCAGAGAACTCCTCATCGCAACCGAGGGTCCGTCCTTTCACCTATACCCTGTTTTCACCGCCGGGGCAGCGGAGAAAACCCCCGGCGCCTGCGCAATAGTACCTGTCGACCTCGCGGATGCAACTGACCGTTCGTTGCGGGTTTCCGGCGGCACTCGCGGTGCTGGCGGCTTGCGTTGCGAAGAGCATCGCAGTATGGAGGCGCCAAGCCGCTTTCTTCGCAGCCGGAACCCGCTCCGCCAAAAAATGTCACAAATTGCCGAAGCCTTTCCCGTGGAACGTTTGCGTCCCTGGCTGACACAGGTGCTGCTGCCGTTCTGGTCCGACACCGGATTCGACCGGGAGAACGGGGCCTTCGTGGAAAAGCTCGGGCCCGACGGCAGGCCGTCCACGGAAGATTACACGCGCCTAAGGGTGCAGGCGCGGCAGATCTATGTCTTCTCCCATGCCGCCCATGCCGGCTACAGCGATACCGGCCTGGCGCGCGCGCAGCAGGCCTTCGATTTCCTGGAGGCCCATGCCTGGGACCGCGAAGAAGGGGGCTGGTTCCGGCGCCTGCGCCGCAGCGGGCCGCCGCTCGACCGCGGCAAGGACAGCTATGACCATGCTTTCATTCTGCTGGCCATGGCCTGGCTCTATCGCGCCGGCGGCGAGAGGCGGGTGCTGAGGCGCGCCGAGGAGACCATGGAGTTCCTCGACGCGCATCTGGGTCTCACTCGCGACGGCGCTTCCGACGGCTATGCGGAGTGGGAAGTGACGCCGGGCGAAGCGCTGCCGCTGCCGCGGCGCCAGAACCCGCATATGCATCTGCTGGAGGCCTTCCTGGCGCTCTACGAAGCCAGCGGCGCGCAGCCCTGGCTGGCACAGGCGCAGCGCATCTTCGGACTCTTCGAGCGGCACTTCTTTGATGCCGCCTCCGGCCAGCTCATCGAATTCTTCGACAGCGACTGGCGTGAAATTCCACAGGACGGCAGGCGGCTGCGCGAACCGGGTCATCACTTCGAATGGGTCTGGCTGCTGCACCGCTACGCCGTTTTGGCGGAGGATGGCCGCGCCGCGGCGGCCATGCGTCCGCTCTTCGACTGGGCTTGGGACAAGGGCATCGACCGCGCCGGCCCCGCGTCCTTCGTGGCCTACGAGGAACTGGATCCCGAGGGGCGGATCCTGAACGGCGGCAGCAAGCGTCTGTGGCCACAGACCGAGGCGGTGAAGGCCTGCCTGGCCGTCTACGAACGAAGCGGCGACGACGCCGCGGCCGACGGCGCGCGCCAACTGCTCGGCGGTTTGTTCCGCACCTTCGCCGGGCTCGACCGTCCGCGCTGGCGCGAGCAGGTCGACCGCGAAGGCAATCTCCTTCGCGAGGGTGTTCCCGGCAGCAGCCTCTATCACCTCTTCCTGGCGGTCGCCGAGGCGATCCGCGTGCTGCCGGACGCGGGGGCGGATTAGCCTGGTCGTCGGCGCTGGGGGTGCGGGCCCAGCATCCAGTTCTAGAGTGCGAATTAGAATTATTCTAGTTGATAATCAATCTCAATCAAGATATATTCAGCTCATGGAACCCGTCCGAGGAGACCGTGAGATGAGGCTGGACCTGGTGAAGACTTTGAGTTTCGCCGTGCTGCATTTCAGCGTCGGCTTCGGCGTCACCTTCGCCCTGACCGGCTCGGTGGCGATCTCGACCGGCGTCGCTTTGATCGAGCCGGCGGTGAATACCGTGGTCTTCTTCTTCCACGAGCGGGCCTGGCAGCGCTTCGCGGCCACCCGGGCGCAAGAAGCGGCGGCACCGCTTGTGGGGCCCGGCTGCCTGGGCCCCGGCTGCCTGGGCCATGCGCCCAACCGGCGGTCTTCGGGGGCCTGGGGACCGCCGCAGGGGGCCTACGCCAAGCCCCCGGAGTGAAGCTCTAACGCAGGGCGCTGAGGTTGGCGATCAGCGCGTCGCGCGCCTGCTCGATCTCCCGGCCGATCTTGTGGGACATGTCCTGGTCCTCGCTGCAGCAGTTTCGCGCTGCATGGCCGTAGGTGGCCTCGCACTCGCGCATGGCCTCGATCACCAGTTCTTCGACGATCTTGTCGATGGCTTCTCTCTGGCCGGGCGAGAACGTGGCGCCGGCGACCTCCTCGATGCCCCTGACCGCTTTTTGAGCTTTCTGCTTCAACTCCATGTCTTCTACCTTTCCGGGGACGATGCATTTTCACCGCAGCTTGCCACAAGGCGAGGGGGCCTGACGACCCCGCGCCCCTAAAGCGCCGAGAGGGGCGCTATGCCCCGGGCCGCCGCCTCCTCGCCGAAGAGGCGCCAGTTGTGTGCGTCCAGCGGGATGCCCTCGGTGCTGCGGTGCCGCTCTACCGCCCACTCTCGGTCACCCGCGGCCATGACCCGCTCGCCGGGCAGGGCCGCCTGGCCGCGCAGGCTGTCGAGGTAGTCGCGCAGTTGCGCCTGGAAGACCTCTTCGGCGACGAAGGCCGAGGGCTTCAGGGCCAGGAAGAACTGCCCGAGGCGGCGCGGCTCCGACCAGGGCGGCTGGAACATCTCCGCCATCTGGTGGCTGAGGCACATGCCGCTCAGGCCGGCGGAGAGGATCTCGACCATGCCGGCCAGGGCCGCGCCCTTGTAGCCGTAGCCGCTGCCGCCCAGCGGCAGCAGCGACTTGGCCGCGTGGGGATCCCGGGTCATGCGGCCCCCGTCGTCCACCACCACCTCCGCCGGCAGCTCCCTGTCGAGGGCGCGGTACTGGAGGATGCGGTTCACCGGGATCGAGCTGCTGGCCATATCGATGAGGTAGGGGCGCTCGCCCGCCACCGGCACGGCGAAACTGATGGGGTTGGTGCCGTGAAAACCCGCGCGCCCGCTGTGCGCCAGCACGGCGCTGGTGGCGTTGCAGGTGGAAAGCCCGATGTAGCCGGCTTCCGCGGCGGCCAGGGTGTAGCAGCCGGCGGCGGCGAAGTGGGAGGAGTTGGAAACGCTGACAGCGCCGAGGCCCGCGTCTTCGGCCAGCTTCACGGCCTCTTCCATGGCGCGGTAGCCGGCGGCGGTGCCCAGGGCGTGGCCGGCGTCCAGCCGCCCGGCCGCCGCCGCGGTCTTTTCGAAACGCATTTCGGGGCGACCCTTCACGCGGCCGCCTTCCACCACCTTGGCGTAGTGCGGCAGCAGGCGCACGCCGTGGCTGTCGACGCCGCGCAGCGAGGCCCCGACCAGGGCGCGGGCGGTCGCCTCGGCGGAAACCTCGTCGGCCCCGGCGGCGGCCAGCACCGCGCGGACGAAGCGGTCCAGGTCCGCGGCGGCGACGCGCGCCGCCGGTTCCCGATCCTGCTGCTGCTCTTCGTCGGCGGCGCTCACATCACCGCGCCGATCTGCCAGGGGATGAACTCGGCGTCGCCGAAGCCCAGCGCCTCGGACTTCGACGGCCTGCCGCTGGCCACCGCCAGTACCTTGTCGAAGATCTCGCGCCCGACCTGATCGATGGTCTTGTTGCCCTCGGCGATGCCGCCGCAGTCGATGTCCATGTCTTCGGACAGGCGGGCGTACATGGCGCTGTTGGTGGCCAGCTTGATGGAGGGCGAGGGCTTGAAGCCGAAGACCGAGCCGCGCCCGGTGGTGAAGCAGACCACGTTGGCGCCGGAGGCGACCTGCCCGGTCACCGAGCAGGGGTCGTAGCCGGGCGAGTCCATGAAGACGAAGCCCTTGGCGCTCACCGGCTCGGCGTACTTGTAGACGCCGACCAGGTTGGTGGTGCCGCCCTTGGCGGCCGCGCCCAGCGACTTCTCCAGGATAGTGGTGAGGCCGCCGGCCTTGTTTCCGGGCGAGGGGTTGTTGTTCATCTCGCCGCCGTTGCGCCGGGTGTAGTCTTCCCACCAGCGGATACGCTCGATCAGTTTCTCGCCGACCTCGCGGCTGACGGCGCGCCGGGTCAGCAGGTGTTCGGCGCCGTAGATCTCCGGCGTCTCGCTGAGGATCGCGGTGCCGCCGTTCCGCACCAGCAGGTCGGCGGCGTGACCCAGCGCCGGGTTGGCGGTGATGCCGGAATAGGCGTCCGAGCCGCCGCACTGCAGGGCCAGGGTCAATTCGCTGGCCGGGATCGTTTCGCGGCGGGCCGCATTGGCCGCCGGCAGCATGGCCTTGATACGCTCGATGGCCTCGTCCACCGTGCGCCTTGTGCCGCCGGTCTCCTGGATGGTCAGGGTCTGGAAGCGCTCGCCGGTCGAAAGGCCGTAGGCGTCGAGCAGGAAGGGGATCTGGTTCACCTCGCAGCCGAGCCCCACCATCAGCACCCCGGCCAGGTTGGGATGGCGCGCATAGCCCCAGAGGGTGCGCTGCAGGGCCTCGTAGCCGTCGCCGCTGTCGGCCATGCCGCAGCCGGTGGAATGCACGAAGGCGCAGACGCCGTCGACGTTGGGGTAGTCGTCCAGGATGCCGGTCCTGTTGAAGGCCTCGGCAATGTAGCGCGCCACGGTGGCCGAGCAGTTGACCGAGGTCAGGATGCCGATGTAGTTGCGCGTGCCCGCCCGCCCGTCGGCGCGGCGGTAGCCTTGGAAGGTGGCGCGCTCGGCCTCCGGCACCATCCCGGTCGGCTTCGCGCCCTCGCAGAAGGCATAGTCGCGGTCGAACTCGGCCATGCCGCAGTTCTGCACGTGGACGTGCTCGCCGGGGGCGATGTCGCGGGTGGTGAAGCCGATGATCTGGCCGTACTTCACCACCGGCGCACCCTTTTCGATGGCGCGGGTCGCGACCTTGTGGCCGGTCGGGATGCGGTTCGCCGTGATGACGCCTGCGCCCGGCATCCCTTCACCTGGGATGGCGGTGCCTTCCAGGATCTCGGCGCGGCTCACCACCACGTTGTCGTCGGGGCCCAGGCGAATGGTCAGGCCGGCGCTGATCGCTGTCGTCATCTGCGGGGCCTTGCCCTCAGCCGGCAGTGTAGCTGCGGCAGAGGGCGTCCAGATGGCAGCCGTAGGAGGATTCCAGGCGCAGGAAAGTCAGCTCGCCCTTTTCTACCGCGGTGCCCAGGTCGCGCAGGTAGTCGCGGCCTTTCTCGGAGACGGCGTTGTCCATCGAGGTGACGCGGGCCAGGTCGCTGAGGTTCGGCGCCTCGATCTTCTGGACGTCGAAGATGACGTTGCCCAGCAGCAGGTTGTTGCAGCGCAGGTGCTCGACGCCTTCGAGCTTCAGGATGCGCGTGTCCTTGTCGTGAGTCTCGATGGTCAGCGTGAAGGTCTTGTCACCGGGCATCTCGATCTTGCGGAGTTCGCCGTCGCTGACTTCCGGCAGGATGGTTTTCATATCTGCGGCTCGCGGTCGTTCTTGGTCGGGTGAGAAGCTTGATCTGCATCATTAGCGCCTGGGCCGCCGTCTGGCTATGCTGCGGCCATGGCGGACGATCATAGCATGCATGCAATGGTCCTGCGGGAAAAGGCGGCGGGCCGGGTGGAGGCCGCGAATCTGCCGCGGCCGGAACCGGGCCCGGGCCAGATCCGCGTGAAAGTGGCGGCCTGCGGCGTCTGCCGCACCGACCTGCACGTGGTCGACGGCGAACTGCCGGAGCCCAAGCTGCCCATCGTGCCGGGTCACGAGATCGTCGGGACGGTGGATGCGCTGGGGGAGGGGGTCGAGAGCTTTTCGCCGGGCCAGCGGGTCGGCGTGCCCTGGCTCGGCTTTTCCTGCGGCGCCTGTGGCTACTGCACCTCGGGGCGCGAGAACCTCTGCGGGGCGGCGCGCTACACCGGCTACCAGATCGACGGCGGCTATGCCGACTACTGCGTCGCCGACGCGCGCTACAGCTTCGCCCTGCCCGAGGGCTACAGCGATTCCGAGGCGGCGCCGCTGCTCTGCGCCGGCCTCATCGGTCACCGCGCCTACCGCATGGCCGGCGACGCCAAACGCCTGGGCGTCTACGGCTTCGGCGCGGCGGCCCACATCATGATCCAGGTCGCCCTCTGGGAGGGGCGGGAGGTCTACGGCTTCACCCGGCCCGGCGACGACGAGGCCCAGGCCTTCGCCCGCGCCCTCGGCGCCACCTGGGCCGGGGCCTCCGGCGAGGCGCCGCCGCAAGAGCTGGACGCCGCCATCATCTTCGCCCCTGTCGGCGCCCTGGTGCCGGAGGCGCTGCGGCGCACGGCGCGCGGCGGCGTCGTGGTCTGCGCCGGCATCCACATGAGCGACATCCCGAGCTTTCCCTACCGCATCCTCTGGGAGGAGCGGCAGATCCGCTCGGTCGCCAACCTGACCCGGCGCGACGCCGAAGACTTCCTGGCGCTGGCCCCCAAGGTGCCGGTGAAGACCCATGTCAGTGACTACCCCCTGGCCGAGGCCAACCGGGCCCTCGACGACCTGCGCCAGGGGCGTCTGCAAGGGGCGGCGGTCCTGCGGCCCTGAATATTCCAGCGATGACACGGGGCCCACGGCGTGACCTCCCTTGAAAGCGCGGCGAAAAGTGCCGACCTTTATGGTTAACGTCTGCTTAACCCAAGGCGTTCGATCCTTACCGATCGTAAGGGACTTCGGCGCTACCCTCGCGTTATGACCCGGCAGTCCGCTGCACCCCCGGCGGACGGCTCAGAAGCGCGGGCCTCAGGGGGCAGGTGCGAGGTTGGAAGATGACCCTGGGTCCCGAAACCGACCTTTGGGATGCCCACCACCCGCGGGCCGCGCAGGGCGCGCACCCCTGGGACCGCAGCTACCCGGCGGGCATCGCCTGGGACGAGCCGGTTCTGCAGGAGCCGCTGGCCCTGGCGCTCGACCGCGCCGTGGCGGCCTACGGCGAGCGTCCCTGCCTGGATTTCCTCGGGCGGCCCTATTCCTATGCCCAGGTCGGCGACCTGGTCGCCCGCGCCGCCAAGGGCCTGCAGGACCTGGGCGTCGTCAAGGGCACCCGCGTCGCGCTCTTCCTGCCCAACACCCCTTACTACGTGATCGCCTATTTCGCGGTGATGAAGCTGGGCGGCATCGTGGTCAACGTGAACCCGCTCTACGCCGAAGAGGAGGTCCACGGACTGCTGGCCGATTCCGGCGCCGAGTTCGCCGTCACCATGGACTTGAAGCTGCTGCTGCCCAAGCTGATCTCGGCGCTGGCCCCCGGCGCGCAGAAGAAGTGCGCGCTGAAGAAGATCATCGTCGGCGCCATGGGCGATATCCTGCGCTTTCCCACGCGCCAGCTCTTTGCCATCGCCAAGCGCGGGGAACTGGCCAGGCCGCCCGCCGGCGACGACCGCTACCTGCGTTTTTCGAAGCTGATCGACAACGACGGCGACTTCACGCCCGCCGAGCTCGGCATCGGCGACGTGGCGGTGCTGCAGTACACCGGCGGCACCACCGGTCTGCCCAAGGGCGCCATGCTGACCCACGGCTCGATCTCCGCCAACGCCAGCCAGCTCCACACCTGGTTCATCGGCGTCGAGCCCGGCACGCAAAGGGTGCTGGCGGTGCTGCCGCTGTTCCACGTCTTCGCCATGACGGTGAACATGCACCTTGGCATCCGTTTGGCCGGCGAGATCATCCTGATGCCGCGCTTCGAGATCAAAACCCTGCTGCAGACCATAGCGCGCTGCCGGCCGACATTCTTCCCCGGCGTGCCGACCCTGTTCAACGCCATCCTGCACTACCCGAAGCTGGAGCGTTACGACCTCTCCTGCATCGAGGTCTGCATCTCCGGCGGCGCCGGGCTGCCGGCTCCGGTGCACGAAGGCTTCGAGAACCTGACCGGCGGGCGCCTCTTCGAAGGTTACGGTCTTTCCGAAGCCTCCCCGGTGGTCACCTGCAACCCCATCGCCGGCTCCACCAAGGTCGGCTCCATCGGCCTGCCGCTGCCGGGCACGGAGGTGGTCATCCGTTCCCTCGACGACCGCGACCAGGAAGTGCCGCTGGGCGAGCGTGGAGAGATCTGCCTGCGCGGCCCGCAGGTCATGGCCGGCTACTGGCAGCGCCCGGAAGAATCGGCCGAGACCCTGCGCCACGGCTGGCTGCACACCGGCGACGTCGGCTACATGGACGAGGACGGCTACAGCTACCTGATCGACCGCCTGAAAGAGGTCATCGTCTCCGGCGGCTACAAGGTCTATCCGCGCCACATCGAGGAAGCCATTCACCGCCATCCCGCGGTGGCCGAGGTCATCTGCTGCGCCAAACCCGACCCCTATCGCGGCGAGGTGCCCAAGGCCTTCGTGCGACTGAAAGAGGGTGAGCGCCTGAACGAGCAGGAACTGCGCGATTTCCTTGCGGACAAGCTCTCCCCCATGGAGATGCCGCGCGAGGTGGAGTTCCGCGACGAGCTGCCGAAGACCATGATCGGCAAGCTGTCGAAGAAGGAACTGATTGCCGAAGAGCGTGCCAAGCACGCGGGACAAGAGCAGGATGGTCAGACCCCGGCGGGCGAATCGCCTCCGCTGGAAGAGACGAAAGGTCTTTAGACGATGGAAAAGAATGTTGTGATTGCCGGCTATGCCCGCTCACCCTTCACCTTCGCCCACAAGGGCGAGATGGTGAAGCTGCGCCCCGACGAGATGGCGGCGCAGGTGGTGCGCGGCCTCATCGAGAGGACCGGCGTCGAACCCAAGGACATCGAGGACCTCATCGTCGGCTGCGCCTTCCCCGAGGGCGAGCAGGGCCTGAACGTGGCGCGGCTCATCGGCTTCCTGGCCGAGCTGCCGATCTCGGTCGCGGGCACCACGGTGAACCGCTTTTGCGGCTCCTCCATGCAGGCCATCCACATGGCCGCCGGCAATATCCAGATGAACGCCGGCGAGGCCTTCATCTGCGCCGGCATCGAGTCCATGAGCCGCGTGCCCATGGCCGGTTTCAATCCCTTGCTCAATCCCGGCCTCGCCGAGCGCTTTCCCGCCGCCTACATCTCCATGGGCGAGACGGCGGAGAACGTGGCGCGGCGCCACCAGATCACCCGCGCCCGCCAGGAAGAACTGGCCGTGCTCAGCCATCGCAGGGCCGCCGTAGCACGCAACGAAGGCAAACTGAGCGACGAGATCGTGCCGGTGCAGGTGAACGGCGCGGCGGTGGAGGCCGACGGCTGCATCCGCCCCGACACCTCGCTGGACGCGCTGGCCGAGCTGAAGCCCGCCTTCGCCACCGACGGCAGCGTCACCGCGGCGACCTCCTCGCCGCTGACCGACGGCGCTTCGGCGGTGCTGGTGACTTCGGAGGCCTACGCCAAGGCGCACGGCCTGAAGCCGCTGGCCAAGGTGAAATCCATCGCCGTGGCCGGCTGCGATCCGGACGTCATGGGCATGGGCCCGGTGGCCGCCACCAACAAGGCGCTGGCACGCGCCGGTCTTTCGGTGGGCGACATCGACATCGTCGAATTGAACGAGGCCTTCGCCGCCCAGGCCCTGGCCTGCGCCGACGAGCTGGGCCTGGATCTGGAGAAGACCAACCTGGACGGCGGCGCCATCGCGCTGGGCCATCCGCTGGGCGCCACCGGCGCGCGCATCACCGGCAAGGCCGCGGCGCTGCTGCAGCGCGAGGGCAAGCAGTTCGCGCTCTCGACCCAGTGCATCGGCGGCGGCCAGGGCATCGCCACCATCCTGGAGGCCGCCTGATGCCCATTCAACAGGCTGCCGTGATCGGCGCCGGCGTCATGGGCGCCGGCATCGCCGCGCATCTCGCCAACGCCGGGGTGCCGGTGCTGCTGCTCGACATCGTGCCGGAAGGCGCGGAGAACCGCAGCGCACTGGCCGAGGGCGCGATCGCGAAGATGCTGAAGGCCGACCCGGCGCCCTTCATGTGGAAACGCGCCGCCAGGCTGGTGACGCCCGGCAACCTGGAGGACGACTTCGACAGGCTGGCCGAGTGTGACTGGATCATCGAGGCGGTGCTGGAAGACCCGGAGGTGAAGGGCGACCTCTACCGCCGCCTGGAAGCGGTGCGCAAGGACGGCTCCATCGTCTCCTCCAACACCTCGACCCTGCCGCTGAAGCTGCTGACCGAGGGAATGCCGGAACGTTTCCGTGCCGATTTCCTCATCACCCACTTCTTCAATCCGCCGCGCTACATGCCGCTGCTGGAGTTGGTGGCCGGCGAGAAGACTCGGGGCCAGGCGGTCGCGGAGATCGCCGCCTTCGGCGACCGCGTGCTGGGCAAGGCCATTGTCCATTGCCACGACACGCCTGGCTTCGTCGCCAACCGCATCGGCACCTTCTGGCTGCAGTGCGCCGTGGTGGAGACTCTCGACCGCGGACTTTCCATCGAAGAAGCCGACGCCATCCTGGGCCGTCCGCTGGGCGTTCCCAAGACCGGCGTCTTCGCGCTGCTGGACCTGGTGGGCCTGGACCTCATGCCCAAGGTCGACGCCTCCATGGCCGCGACCCTGCCCAAGGACGACGCCTACCACGCCCTGCGCCGGCCCTTCCCGATCCTGGAAAAGCTGATCGCCGAGGGCTACACCGGCCGCAAGGGCAAGGGCGGCTTCTACCGCCTGAACCGCGAGGGCGGCGGCAAGGTGAAGGAAGCCGTCGACCTCGCGACCGGCGACTACGCGCCAGCGGTCAAGGTGTCGCTCGGCTCCGTCTCCGCCGCGCGCAAGGGCGGCCCCCGGGCGCTGGTCGAGCACGCCGACAAGGGCGGGCAGCTCGCCTGGGCGGTGATGTCGCAGGTGCTGAGCTACGCCGCCTCGCTGCTGCCGAAGATCGCCGACGACGTGCCCTCGGTCGACCGCGCCCTGCGCACCGGCTATAACTGGAAATTCGGCCCCTTCGAGCTGCTCGACAGGATCGGCGTGGACTACGTCGCCGCGCGCCTAAAGGAGGAGGGCCGCCCGGTGCCGCCGCTGCTGGAAAAGGCGGCCGCCGCCGAGGGCTTCTACCGGGTGAAGGACGGCCGCCAGCAGTACCTCACCGTCGGCGGCGACTACGCCGACGTCGAGCGCGCCGAAGGCGTGCTGCTGCTCTCCGATATAAAGCTGAAGGGCGAGCGGCTGGCCGGGAACGGCTCGGCCTCCCTCTGGGATATCGGCGACGGCGTCGTCTGCCTGGAAGTCCACACCAAGATGAACACCATGGACCCGGAGGTCTTCAAGATCATCGCCAAGGCGGTGGAGATCGTCCCCAAGGACCATAAGGCCCTGGTCATCTACAACGAGGGCTCGCACTTCTCCGCCGGGGCCAATCTGGGTCTGGCGATGTTCGCCGCCAACGTCGGCGCCTGGCCGATGATCGAGGACATGGTGGCCGAGGGCCAGAAGGTCTACACCGCCCTGAAGCGCGCGCCCTTCCCGGTGGTGGCCGCGCCCTCCGGCCTGGCGCTGGGCGGCGGCTGCGAAATCCTGCTGGCCTCCGACGCCGTGCAGGCCCATGCCGAGAGCTACATCGGCCTGGTCGAGGCCGGCGTCGGCGTGGTGCCGGCCTGGGGCGGCTGCAAGGAGCTGCTGACCCGCTACGCCCAGGATCCCAAGCGCCCCAAGGGACCCATGCCGCCGGTGGCGGCCGCCTTCGAGACCATCGGCCTGGCCAAGGTGGCCAAGTCGGCCTACGAGGCCAAGGAGCTGGGCTTCCTGCGCGGCAGCGACCGCATCACCTTCAACCGCGAGCGCTTGCTGGCTGACGCCAAGCAGAAAGCGCTGGAGTTGGGCGAAGGCTACCGGCCGCCGGAGCCGGCCGATCTGTTCCTGCCGGGACCCTCCGGCAAGGCCTCGCTGGCCTTCGCGCTGCGCGATCTCTACGCCAAGGGCGTGGCCACCGAGCACGACATGGTGGTGGCGAGCGAGTTGGCTCAGGTGCTGACCGGCGGCCCCAAGGCCGATTTCACCGAGGCCATGAATGAAGACGACGTCCTGAAGATGGAACGCGCCGCCTTCATGCGCCTGGTCAGGACCCCGGGCACCCTGGCGCGGGTCGAGCACACCCTCGAAACCGGCAAGCCGCTTCGTAACTAGGAAATCTAAAATGGTCAGTTACAGAGCCCCGCTCGACGATATCCGCTTCCTGCTCTACGACCTGCTCGACTACGAGGGGCAGGTGGCGAGCTTGCCCGGCTGCGAGGAGGCTGCGCGGGATCTGGTCGACGCGGTTCTGGAGGAAGGCGCCAAGTTCTGTGAGAACGAGCTGCTGCCGCTGAACCGCTCCGGCGACGAGGAGGGCTGTGCCTTCGAGAACGGCGTGGTGCGCACGCCCCAGGGCTTCAAGGAACTCTACGAGGCCTTCTGCGAAGCCGGCTGGAACGGCCTGTCGCTGAACCCGGACTACGGCGGCCAGGGCCTGCCCAAGACCCTGCAGTTCGTCATGACCGAGCTGATCTGCTCTTCCAACATCTCCTTCGGCATGTACCCGGGCCTGACCCACGGCGCCTGCAACGCGCTGGAGCTGCACGGCTCGGACGATCAGAAGCAGACCTTCCTGCCCAACATGATCCACGGCCGCTGGTCCGGCACCATGTGCCTCACCGAGCCGCACTGCGGCACCGACCTGGGCCTCATCCGCACGCGGGCCGAACCGATGGGGGCGGACCCTGGCGGGGACGGCAAGTACAAGATCACCGGCACCAAAATCTTCATCTCCGCCGGCGAGCACGACATGAGCGAGAACATCATCCACCTGGTGCTCGCCAAGCTGCCCGACGCGCCGGAAGGGTCGAAGGGCATCTCGCTGTTCATCGTGCCGAAGTTCCTGGTGAAGGAGGACGGCTCGCTGGGCGCGCGCAACGGCGTGGCCTGCGGCTCCATCGAGCACAAGATGGGCATCAAGGCGTCCTCCACCTGCGTCATGAACTTCGATGCGGCGGAAGGCTACCTGGTGGGGGAGCCGCACAGCGGCATGGCCAAGATGTTCACCATGATGAACGTGGCGCGCCTCGACGTCGGTATCCAGGGTCTGGGCCTGGCCGAGACCGCCTACCAGTCGGCGGCGGCCTATGCGAAGGAAAGGCTCCAGGGCCGCTCCCTGGCCGGGCCGCAGCAGCCGGACAAGCCCGCCGACCCCATCATCGTGCACCCGGACGTACGCAAGAACCTGCTGACCATGCGGGCGCTGAACGAGGGCGCGCGGGCACTGGCGCTCTGGGTCGCCTTCGCCGTCGACGTGGCCGAGAAGCACTCGGACGAGGCCAAACGCCAGGAGGCCGACGATCTGGTCGCCCTGATGACGCCGATCATCAAGTCCTTCTTCACCGACGCCGGCTTCGAGGTCACCAACATCGGCATGCAGGTCTTCGGCGGCCACGGCTATATCCGCGAGCACGGCATGGAACAGCTGGTGCGCGATGCCCGCATCGCCCAGATCTACGAAGGCGCCAACGGCATCCAGGCGCTCGACCTGGTGGGGCGCAAGCTGGGCCAGAACATGGGCCGCCTGCTGCGCCGCTTCTTCCACCCCGTTCAAGCTTATGTCGAGAATGGCATGACGAAGCCGGAGCTGGCCGAGTTCGTCGCGCCGCTGGCCAAGTCCCTGAGCCGCCTGCAGCAGGCGACGCTGTGGATCGGCCAGCAGGGCCTGAAGGACCCGGAGGAGGCCGGCGCGGCGGCCACCGACTACCTGAACCTCTTCGCCTACACCGCGCTGGCCTATCTCTGGGCCCGCATGGCGGAAGCCAGCCTCGCGAAGCTGGACGACGACCCCAGCGGCTTCCACGAAGCCAAGCTCGCCACCGCGCGCTTCTTCTTCCAGCGCCTCCTGCCCAAGAGCTCCGGCCACTTCGCCGCCATCATGGCCGGCAAAGCCCCGCTGATGGAAATGAAGGAAGCGGCGTTTTAGAGCAGGCGCCTCACCCCCGCTCGAGGCGGCACTGGAAGCAGTTGTTGCTGGCCGAGCGCAGGTGGATGTAGGCGATTTCCGGGTCTTCGAACAGCGCAGCGGCGCGGGATTCGATCTCCGCGGTTGGAATCACCTTGCCCGTACCGTAGACGATGCGGTCGTCGGGACCGTAGCCGCGCATCAGGATGACCTCGCGCCGCAGGAAGATCCCCGGCTTGCCCGCCGTCTCGCCGTAGCGCGGGCAGTCCTCGGCATGGACGAAGATGGGGCCGACCTCGGCGTAGGGCTGCGGGCCGGGGAAGGGGCGGTGGGCCAGCACCAGCATGGGCGCGTCCCTTGCGATGTCGTCCAGGCAGTGGCGGCAGGGGTTGCCGCCGCCGTCGGAGAGCTGGCGTTCGGGCGTCTGGCCGTTGGCGTCGGCGCGGCCCCGGCGCCAGGCCTCTACGAGGCCGCTGTCGAGGGCGAGAAAACGCAAGGCGGTCATGGCTCTACTCCTGTGATCGGGTCCCCGCAGTCCAGCAGGGTCCGGCGCGCGCTTCTATCCGCATCTTGCGCCGGGCCGCGTAAACTGGTCCCTTTTCTCCGGCGAAGCGGCGAGCAAGGCAGGCGGGGCACCATGGCGGCAAAGCAGTATCGGGACATCTCGGCGGTGATCGTCGGCGGCACCTCGGGCATCGGCCTGGCGGCGGCGGAGGCCCTGATTCGCGCGGGGGTGCCGCGCCTGCGCCTGGTCGGCCGCAACCCGGAGCGCGCGGCCGCCGCCGTCGATCACCTGCGCGCCCTTGGCCGGGAGGCGGAGATCGCGGCCCTGCTGGCCGACTGCGGCGATCCCAAGGCGGCCAAGGACATGGCGGAGACGGCGGTGGCCGGCATAGGCGGCATCGACCTGCTGGTCTGCTCGCCGGGCGGCAACAACCTGCCGGAGCTGCTGTTCCGCCAGCCCATCGCCCAGATCAACCGCACCCTCATGGAAGACATGGCGCCGACCCTCAACGCCTGCCGCGCCGTGCTGCCGGCGATGATGGAGGGCGGCGGCGGCTGCGTTCTCAATGTCGCCTCCGACGCCGCCAAGGTGGCGACGCCGGGCGAGAGCGTCATCGGCGCGGTCATGGCGGGCATCGTGCAGTTCACCCGCGGGCTGGCCATCGAGGGCAAGCGTAACGGCATCCGCGCCAACGCCATCACCCCCTCGCTGGTCGAGGGCACGGCGCTCACCGAGCGCCTCATGGCAGAGGGCAGCTTCTCCAAGAAGCTGTTCGAGAAGGCGCGGCCCCTGGCCGGCCTGGGTCCGACCACGGCGGAGGACTTGGCCCAGCTCATCGTCTTCCTGGCCGGTCCCGGCGCGGCCAAGATCACCGGCCAGGCGATCTCGGTGAACGGCGGCATCAGCGCCGCTTGACAGACCAAGGTTGCGGCGGTCTATCGGTAGACTGCCGCCAAACCAACCTGGAGCAACCGGAGTGGAAAGCCAGACAATCCCGCCGCCATTTCCTATCGAGACGGAACGCTTGTGGCTCAGGCTTTTCGTCGAGAACGACTTTGAAGACCTTTGCGCGTTTCAGACCTCGCCGGCAGTGGCGCGCTATCGCTACGCCGAACCGCGCAGCCGGGAAGAGACGCGCACGCTTCTCGATGGCTGGCTCGGCAACAGCGGCTTTGAGGCTGACGACGACAAGCTGGTTTTGGCGGTGGCATTGAAGGACAAAGGGCGCGTGATCGGCCAGGTGGGGTTGACCCTGCGCAGCGCCCGGCATCGGCAAGGGGAGATCGGCTTCCTGCTGCATCCCGATTTCCATGGCCGCGGACTGGCCGGAGAAGCTTGCCGGTCCCTGCTGGAATTCGGCTTCAAACACCTCGGGCTGCACCGCGTCTACGGGCGCTGCAATGCCCGCAACACGGCTTCGGCCCAGCTGATGGAACGGCTGGGTCTTTGCCGTGAGGCGGAACTGCGCGAGAACCAGTTCGTTAAGGGCGAGTGGACCAGTGAACTGGTCTACGCTGCCTTGGCCAGCGAATGGATGCAAAGCGGCGCCAATTAAATACCGGAGTGGATTTGCGCCACAAGGCGGCGGGATCTCAGACTGCCGTCGTTTCCGGCTCTGCGGGCCGGGAGGAATTCCAATTTTTGGGAGACAGCGATGCCGTACCTGGCCGCCCAGGAACGCTACGACACCATGATCTATAACCGCTGCGGGCGCAGCGGCCTGCGGCTGCCGGCGCTCTCGCTCGGCCTGTGGCACAACTTCGGCGACGACCGCCCCTTCGCGATCGGCCGCGCCATCTGCCGGCGCGCCTTCGACCTGGGGATCACCCATTTCGATCTGGCCAACAACTACGGGCCTCCGCCGGGCAGCGCCGAGCAGAAGTTCGGCCAGCTTCTGAAGACCGATTTCGCGCCTTACCGCGACGAGATGATCATCTCCTCCAAGGCCGGCTATCTCATGTGGCCGGGCCCCTACGGGCAGTGGGGCAGCCGCAAGTACCTGCTGGCCAGCCTGGACCAGAGTCTCAAGCGCCTGGGCACCGACTACGTCGATATCTTCTATTCCCACCGCTACGACCCGGACACGCCGCTGGAGGAGACCATGGGCGCGCTGGATGCCGCGGTGCGCCAGGGCAAGGCGCTCTACGTCGGCATCTCCTCCTACGGGCCCCAGAAGACCCGTGAAGCCGTCGGGATTCTGCGCGATCTCGGCACCCCCTGCCTGATCCACCAGCCGAGCTATTCCATGCTGAACCGCTGGATCGAGACCGAGGGCCTGCTGCCGGTGCTGCAGGAGGAAGGCATCGGCTGCATCGCCTTCTCGCCGCTGGCCCAGGGCATGTTGACCGACAAGTATCTGAAGGAGGTGCCCGAAGGCAGCCGCGCCACCGCCGGCAAGTCCCTCAGGCCCGAGTTCATGACCGAGGAAAACTTGGAGAAGGTGCGCGCCCTGAACGCGATCGCCAAGGCGCGCGGCCAGAGCCTGGCGCAGATGGCGATCGCCTGGGTGCTGCGCGACCCCCGCATCACCTCGGCGCTGATCGGCGCCAGCCGGGTCGAGCAGGTGGAGGACTGCGTGGCCGCCCTCGGCAAGCTGGATTTCACGGAGGGCGAACTGTCCGGGATCGACGAACTGGCGACCGACGGCGGCATCAACCTCTGGGCCGCGTCCAGCGCCCACGGCTGAGCCGGAGCCGGCCTAACCGAGCAGGCCGCTGCTGGCGATCCCGTCGAAGAGGAACTGCACCGCCAGCGCGGCCAGCAGCACGCCCATGACGCGGGCGATGACGTGCAGGCCGGTGACGCCCAAAAGGCGCTGGATCTGCACGGCGATCAGCATCAGCACGAAGGTGGCCAGCAGCATGCCGACCAGGCAGCCGACGACGATGGCGATGGTGGCGGGATCGCCCTCGGCATCGGCGACCAGCAGGATGGTGGCGCCCATGGTGCCCGGCCCGGCGATCAGCGGCGTGGCCAGGGGGAAAACCGAGATGTCGGCCTTGGCCGTGGCCTCGCGGTTCTCGTCCTCGGTGGTCGAGACGCCGCCGGAGGGCCGGGCGAAGACCATGTCGATGGCGATCAGCAGCAGCAGGATGCCGCCGGCGGTTCTCAGCGCCGGCAGGGAAATGCCGAAGAGGTGCAGCAGCGAGTCGCCGAAGACGGCGAAGGCCAGAAGGATGCCCAGCGCGATGAGGGTGCCCTTGAGCGCGATGGCCCGCCGCTCCTTGGTCGTGTTGCGCGGCGTCAGCGCGGCGAAGAGCGCCGCCACGTCGAGCGGCCCCATGGTCGCGAAGAAAGTGGCGGTGGCGACGAGCGCGGTTTCCAGCATGGCCCCGGGAGGTGCGGCGGTGAGTTAGGCGCATCCTGGCAGGGGCGGTGGCCTGCGTCCAGGGGCCTGGGATCGGCCCGCCGCCGCGCTATTTCACCAACCCGGCCTGCCGGTCAGCGGGTAGCGCGGGTCGCTGTAGCCGGGGGTCGAGGGGTGGCCCGGGGCGACGAGGGAATTCAAGAAGGCCTCGTCCTCCTCGTCGAAGCCGTGCTCCAAGGCGCCCAGATAGCCCTTCCACTGCTCCAGGGTGCGCGGGCCGGCCAGCACCGAGGTGACGATGGGATTGGCCAGCACCCAGTTGACCGCGAAGTCGGCCGCCGTCATGCCCTTGGCCTCCGCGTGGTCCTTGATCTTTTGGGCGATGACCAGGGATTCCTCGCGGAACTCGCTTTCCATCATGCGCCTGTCCTTGCGGCCGGCGCGGCTGCCCTTGGGCGCCGCCTTGCCGGGCCGGTACTTGCCGGTCAGCACGCCGCGCGCCAGTGGGCTGTAGGGCACCACGCCCAGGCCGTGGTATTCGCAGGCCGGCAGGACCTCCACCTCCGGCATGCGGTTCATGGCGTTGTAGTAGGGCTGGCAGACGACGGGCCTGTCGATGCCGGCTTGGGCTGCCAGATGCACCAGCTCGGCGATGCGCCAGCCGCGGAAGTTGCTGACCCCCCAGTAGAGCGCCTTGCCGGAGCCCAGCACGTCGGCGACGGCGCTGACCGCCTCTTCCAGCGGCGCAGAGTAGTCGTCCAGATGCAGGTACCAGATGTCGACGTAGTCCACCTTCAGGCGGGCGAGGCTGTCGTCGATGGCCTTCAGCAGCCACTTGCGGCTCAGCCCCTGGGAATTGGCGTGCGTGTCGTTCACCGGGTTGCCGCCCTTGGTGGCCAGGACCCAGGCATCGCGGTCCTTGGCGATGGCGCGGCCGACGATCTCCTCCGACTTGCCCTTGGCGTACTGGTCGGCGGTGTCGATGAAGTTCACCCCGGCATCGCGGGCATGATCGATGATCCGGCGGGCGGCCTTCTCGTCCGTCTGGTCGCCGAACATCATGGTGCCGAGGCAGAGGGGAGAGACGGAGAGGCCGCTGCGGCCGAGCTTACGGGTTTCCATTGGGCACCTTTCGCGGGGTATTCTTGAGGTTTCTGGAGACAATCCAGGCCCTGGAGCGGGAACTGGCGGGGGAGTTTAGTCTCTCGCCCGGCCGGACGGCAACCGGCAGCCGGGCGGGGCGCCCGCCCCGCGAGAGCCTTGGACGAGGGGTCGTTTGCGTGCTAAGCCAAAGGTCTGAAACACCGCCCGCCGGGCATCCAATAAGAACACCAGGGAGCGAGACCAAGATGCGTCTACGAACCGCCATTACCGGCCTGTCTGCGGCTGCGCTGACCGCTGCCGGACTGACCCTCTCCGCCGCGGCCCAGGAGATCACCGTGGCGACCACCGCCATCGTCGAACACCCGGCCCTCGACGCCGCGCGCGACGGCGTGCGCGACGAACTGGCCGCCGCCGGCTTCGTGGAGGGCAAGAACCTGCGATTCCTCTACGAGAGCGCCCAGGGCAATCCGGCCACCGCGGCGCAGATCGCCCGCAAGTTCGTCGGCGAGGCGCCCAACGTGATCGTGCCGATCTCCACCCCCTCGGCCCAGGCCGTGGTCTCGGCCACCGACGACATCCCCGTGGTCTTCACCGCGGTGACCGACCCCGTGGGGGCCAAGCTGGTCGGCGACCCGATGATGCCGGGCGGCAACGTCACCGGCATGTCCGACCTCTCGCCCATCGGCAAGCACCTGGACTTGATCAAGCAGATTTCCCCGGACGCCAAGTCGGTCGGCGTGCCCTTCAATCCGGGCGAGGCCAACTCAGTCACCCTCATGGAGCTGATCAAGAAGGAAGCGCCGGCCCGCGGCCTGACCGTCATCGAGGCGCCGGCCACCAAGTCCTCCGAGGTGCTGGGCGCCGCCCAGAGCCTGATCGGCAAGGCCGACGTCATCTACGTGCCGACCGACAACACCATCGTCTCGGCCTTCGAGGCGGTGGTGAAGGTGGGCATCGACAACCAAGTCCCGGTCTATGCCGGCGACACGGATTCCGTGCCGCGCGGGGCCATCGCCGCAGTGGGCTTCAACTACTACGACATCGGCCGCCAGACCGGGAAGATGGTGGTGCGAGTTCTCAAGGGCGAGGCGCCGGGCACCATTCCCGTGGAGGGCGTGGAGATCACCGAACTCTACGTGAATCCGGGCATGGCCGAGAAGATGGGGGTCACCATTCCCGACTCCCTGGTTGCAAAGGCCAAGGAGGTGGTGCAGTAAGCGCCCACCACCGGCATTGAAGCGACTGCGCGGCCAGCCGTGCGGCGAATGACATGAACCTAGTCTCCTTCCTCGGGGCGATCGAGATCGGCTTCGTCTACGGTCTCGTCGCCCTGGGGGTCTACCTCTCCTTCCGTATCCTGAATTTCCCGGACCTGACGGTCGACGGCAGCTTTCCGCTGGGCGCTGCGGTGGCGGCGACGCTGATCATCGCCGGGGTCGATCCCTACCTGGCGACGGGGCTGGCCGTGGTCGCCGGGATGCTGGCCGGGCTGGTGACGGCCATCCTCAACCTGCGCTTCGGCATCCTGCACCTGCTGGCCTCGATCCTCACCATGATCGCGCTCTACTCGGTGAACCTGCGCATCATGGGGCGCCCGAACCTGGCGCTGATCACCGAGCCCACGGTGCTGACGCCCTTCGAGGGACTGGGGCTTTCCGGGCTCTACCTGAAGCCCATCTTCGGCGCCGCGGTCATCGCCGTGGTCGCGGTGATGATCGGCTGGTTCCTGATCACCGAATACGGCCTGGGCATGCGCGCCACCGGGGCCAACCCGCGCATGGCCCGCGCCCAGGGCATCGCCACCGCAAAGGTGACCGCCACCGGCATGGCGCTGTCCAATGGCATGGTCGCCCTGGGCGGCGCACTTTTCGCCCAGATGAACGGCTTCGCCGACATTACCATCGGCACCGGCACCATCGTCGTCGGCCTGGCCGCGGTCATCGCCGGCGAGGCGATTTTCCGGGTGCGCGGCGTGATCATGGCCGTGGCCGCCTGCATCTTCGGCTCCATCGTCTACCGCCTGGCCATCGCCTTCGCGCTCAATGCCGATTATCTGGGCCTGACCTCGGCGGACCTGAACCTGGTGACCGCCGTGCTGGTCGCCCTGGCGCTCATCCTGCCGGGCGCGCGCAATCCCTTCAAAGCGATGCTGGCGCGGCGCAATGCCGGCAGCGGGGGGGGAGGCGGCGCATGATCCGGGTCGAAGACCTGAAGGTCACCTTCAGCCCCGGCACGGTGATGGAGACCCGCGCCCTGCAGGGCGTCTCCACCGAGATCGCCGCCGGCGAGTTCGTCACCGTCATCGGCTCCAACGGCGCCGGCAAGTCGACGCTGCTGAACTGCCTGACCGGCGAGGTGCAGCCGACCTCCGGGCGCATCGTCATCGACGGCACCGACGTGACGTCTTGGCCGGCCCCGAGCCGTGCGGCCCTTGCCGCCCGCGTCTTCCAGGATCCGCTGGCCGGCACCTGCGAGGGCCTGACCATCGAGGAGAACCTCGCCCTGGCGGCTTCGCGCGGTTCGCGCCGCGGCCTCGGCAAGGCGCTGACCCTCGCCCGGCGCGACGAGTTCCGCGACAAGATCGCGCGCCTGGGCCTCAACCTGGAGAACCGCCTCGGCGACCGCATGGGCCTGCTCTCCGGCGGCCAGCGCCAGGCGGTCAGCCTGGTCATGGCGACGCTGAGGCCGACCAAGATCCTGCTGCTCGACGAGCACACCGCCGCCCTCGACCCGCGCATGCAGAACTTCGTCCTGGAGCTGACCCGCGACCTGGTGGAGGCGGAGAAGCTGACCACCCTGATGGTCACCCACTCCATGCGCCAGGCCCTCTCGCTGGGCAGCCGCAGCCTGATGCTGCATGAGGGCGAGGTGGTGCTGGACGTGTCGGGGGAGGAGCGCGCGCGCCTGCAGGTCGGCGATCTCATGGCCCTCTTCGCCAAGGTGCGCGGCGAGGAGCTGGACAGCGATTCCCTGCTGTTGAGCTGATCTGCCAGCCGAAATTATACAGATGTATAATTATATATCTGTGATACGATGATCCTTCCACCTTCGGAGGGCGAGCGCCATGGGCGACTCTGTAAAGATCCGTAAAATCGGGAACTCCCTGGGGGTCACGTTGTCGGAGCAGGTCCGCGAGATGGGGCTGAAGGAAGGCGACAGCCTCTTCGTCGTGAAAACCCGAGACGGCATCGAACTGACGCCTTACGACCCGGACTTCGCCGAGGCGCTGGACGCGGCCCGCGACTTCATGCATCGCTACCCCAATGCCATGAAGAAGCTGGCCCAGTGAGCGAGCCGCGCTGGCTGACCCTGACGATGGTCCATGCCCTGCACAGCGAGTCCGTTGCCCGCTTCGGCGGCACGGACGGCACCCGCGACGCGGGCCTTCTGGAATCCGCCCTGGCGCGGCCTCAGCACAGAGCGGCCTATGAAGAAGGGGTGTCGCTCTTCGCGCTGGCCGCCGACTACTGCCTGGGCATCGTGAAGAACCATCCCTTTTTGGATGGCAACAAGCGCAGCGGCATCCTGGCGGCGGCGACCTTCCTCTCGCTTAACGGTTACGACTTCCGGCCGCCGGAGACCTCGGTCGTCCAGATGATTGTCGCCTTAGCTGCGGGCGAAGCGGATGCCGAGGCGCTGACCGCTTGGTTCGAGGAGTTCTCCCAGGCGCGTTGACCTGCCGGCTTAAGGCCTAACCTTCGCCGCGGCCTGCACCGGCTTGTGGCGGCGGGCGAGGTAGAAGGCGCCGCTGCAGATCATCACCGCCCCGGCGACGGCCGCCGGGCGCGGCACCTCGTCGAAAAAGACCAGGCCCAGCAGCGCGGCGAAGACCAGGCCAATGTACTTGATGGGCACCAGCTTGGCGGTCTCGGCCATCTGGAAGGCGCGGATGTTGCAGTACTGGCCGACGATGGCGACCGGCCCCATGGACAGCAAGATCAGCAGGTCGTGCGGCGGCAGGCGCTGCCACAGCCAGGAGGTGGCGACCAGCAGACCCAGGCAGGCGCTGCCGTTGACCATGGTCAGGGTGCGTCTGGGGGTGTCGTTCACCGCCGCGAAACGCAGCAGCACCACCTCGGAGCCCCAGGCGAAGGCTTGCGCCAGGGCGGCGGCGGCGCCCAGGGAAATCCAGCCCGGCGCGCCGGGGTCGGGCCCGGCGACGATCACCGCGCCGGCCAGGCAGACGCTGCCGGCGGCGAAGTCGCTGGTGGTCACCCGCTCGCGCAGGAAGACCGCGGCCAGGGCCACGGCGAAGACGCCGTTGGTCATGGCGATGGCCTGGGCGTTGGCCAGCGGGATGTGGGTCACGGCATAGGTGCCGAAGGCGACGGAGCCGACGCCGCAGCAGGCGCGCAGGGCGTGCATGAGGTTCAGCCGCCGCTTGGAAGGCGCGGTGACCTGCCTCACGCCCTCGGCCGGCCCGTAGGCGCCCAGGAAGAACGGCAGGACCGTGAGGAAGCCGGCGAAGTAGCGCAGGAAGGCCACCTGCGGCGGCGGCACCGCGCCGCTCGTCAGCTTCGGCAGCATGAACATGAAGGCGAAGAGGAAGGCGCCCAGCGTGGCCCAGCCCATGGCCTTGATCAGATCGCGGGGCATGAAGGGAGGCGCTAGCGGGTCGCGATGGCGGCGGCGGCACCGGCCATGACGCCGGCGCTGAGGCGGTTCACGGCGCGCACCGCCCGCGGGGTGCGCAGCAGCCGGCGGGCTTGGGCGGCCAGCAGGGCCCAGCCCAGGTCGACGGCGGTGAGTACCGCGAGCATGGTCGCCGTCAGCTCGGCCCAGCCGGCCAGGGTGATGGTGCCGAGGTCGATGATGGCGGGCAGCAGGGCCAGGTAGAACACCATGATCTTCGGGTTGCCCAGGGTGACGGCCATGCCGGCGGCGAAGAGCCTGCGCCCCGACCGGGCGGCCGGCAATGCCGCGTCACTCACCTCCGCCGGCGCGAACCACATGCGCCAGGCCAGGTAGAGCAGGTAAGCGACGCCCAGGTACTTGATAACGGTGAACAGCACCTGCAGGCTCTCGGCGATGGCGGCCAAGCCCCAAACGGCGAGCGACAGCCAGATCGCTTCGCCGATCCACATTGCCGCCAGGAAGGGCAGCACCCCGCGCCAGCCGCCGGTCAGCACGCGCGCGACCAGGGCGGCGATGCTGGGGCCGGGCGAGCCGGCCGCGACCATCAATGCGCCGGCGAAGATCAGAAGCGAGGAGAGTTCCAAGGCCGATACTTTGCGTTGTGGGCCTTGGAAGATAGGGACTGCCCCCCAGGGACGGCAACTCACTTTCGCCTGATCGGGCTCATGGCTGCCATGCAGGCGCTAGCCAAGGCAGATGAAGATTGGGGCCGTCGGGTGCAGGGCTAGTTGGGGGGAAGCCTGCCCGCCACGGTTGTGATAGGTTCGATCGCCGCCGGCGAGCGGCCTTCGCACCGGGGGCAGAGCATGGATCAGACGAAACGGGCGGCGTTGATCGCCAAAATCAAGGCCATCGGCGGTTCCGATGAAAGCGACCATGAAGCGGTCGTCGGCATCGAGGACTTCTTCGAGGGCAACGACGATCTCGGCTCGATCGGAGCGAACCTGCCGCAGCACCCGGGCCTCGCGCGTTTCCGCGAGGTGCTCTCGTCGATCCGCGACCGCGCCGGCGTCTCCGATCTCGTTATTGCCATCTGGGAAGTCCAGCCCGAGACGCTGCGGCCCAGCCCGGAGCTGGAGCCGGGGCATCGCCTGCTGGCTGTTTGGTGGGACTGAAGTTGCCTCGCCCGCCGAAGCGGGAGCGGCGTCCCAATTCTTGTCGCCCGGGCGGCTTTGTCTGCTTACGGGGCCAAGCGGGAAGCCTCGCTTGGGTGCCGGGCCTGCGCGCTCTGTTCCAAGTGCGGCCCCAGGGTGATGTTGCTGCCGGTCGCGCCGGTGATCCCGGCCGCGGACCTGACCGTCGGCTCAGGCGCCGGGATCGCCGCGCGTCTCGTGTCCTGGAAGCGCCACTTGTAGAGGAACGTACCGCCGATACAGTCGGCCCTGCGCCGATGGAAGCGGCCGCCTTGCATTCCGAGCCCCGATCGGCAGGAACGGTAGCGCTCCGCCGCTTTCTCGGCGGTTTCGGCATCGGTCAGCATCATGACCACGGCGCGGTAGCCGAACTCCTCGCGCGTGACACAGGTGTCGGCGTCTTCGCCGGTCGTACCGGCGTGATCCAGACACTCTGCGACGATGAAAGCCTGAATGAGAGGGGGGACCGGGATCGCGGCATCCGGCCACTTGATTTCGTTGGCGGCCAAGGCGGCGCCCGGCACGAGAACCAGCAGAGCTGCTATTAGCGGAAAACGCATAGCTCCCTCCTGCTTGTCGGAACAACTTAGCAGAAGGGGCGGCTGAATTCACGGGGGAGGACGTGCCGCGGCTGGAAAGGCCCGCGAGCGGCTGGAGCTAGGACTGGTCTTTCTTCTTCTTCAACTCGTCGCGCAGGCGCTGCTGGAACTTGCCGCCGTCGGTGCGGGTTACCAGGAACTGGCGCACGGCCTCGCCCGCCGACTCGCGGTCGTAGGGCTCCCAGCCGTCGACCTTTTCCAGGAAATGGTTGAGGGCGGCCGGGTCGAGACGCCCGCGCAGCCGGGCAAGCTGGCGCAGCAGGGCGCGGCGGGGATCGTCGGAATTGTCGGCCATAGGTAAGGAACCTGCTCCTGCACTCGCGAAGCGCCGGCGGGATCGAGCGCCGCAGCGCCCCTTTTTTGTCACCCCGGCGGCTGTGCAGCTTAGGGCGGCAAGCGGTAAGCTTCGGTTAACGGGCCCGGACGCCGCCGCGCGCCGGGCCGGCATCCTTCCTAGAGGTCGATCCGCTCCGGCGAATGGGGCTGTGGCTTGCCTGGCCCTTGAGGCGGTGGTAGAAAAAACACCGATCACGAATAAAGAACGTGCGATTTCAGTTGGTTAGGTCTTGGCGCCGGCCGGCGGCCGATAGCGGCCCTTCAGCAGCGGAAGAGGGCAGGTCTCGGGCGCCGCCTGGCGGTGCCGGCAAGCCTCGCCACGGAATGAGCTAGAAACTTGATGCAAAGGCGTTAATCGGAACATGTCTCTCGGACTGCATGAAAACCGGCAGCGGCGGCGCCGCCGCTTCTGGTGGGGCGTCACCAAGTGGTCCCTGGCCCTGTTGCTGGTCATTGCCGCGGGCGTCTACTCCCACCGTTTTGGGTCCCAGCTCGCCGAGCGCGAAGTGGTGAAGGCGAACGAACGGATCGCCGCCCTGGAGACGGAGGTCGGCGGCCTGGAGCAGCAGAGCGCGGCGCTGGCCACGGAGCTTGCCAAGGCGCGCAAGGTTATCTCCTCCTGGGAAGCGCGCTACCAGCGTGAGGTGCCGACGGGGTTCGTGCGCGAGATGATGCAGCTGGTGCAGGAAAAGCTGGAGGCCGGCGCCAACGAGGAGCGCCTGGCTTTCCTGGTCTCCGCGGCGGACAGCCCACGGGTCTGCGACGAGCACCCGGAGACCAAGCGTTTCATCGTTTCCACGGAATTGCAGAGCGGCGGCGCCAACGACGCCGTCAGCTTCGGCGAGCGTACCATCACCGTGACCGCCGTTGGCGAGGCCTCGCGCGACGCCGGCGGCAACCTGGAGGCCTGGTACGATCCCGAGAAGCCGGTCACCGTCACCTTCACCTATCTGGGCGGCAAGACGGTGACGGCCGAAGGGGCCCTGCCGCTGCACCACTCCGTGGTCTCCGGCGGCAACGAGTTCCGCTTCACCGCGCTGCCGGGCGCCCGCGGCTTCCTGACCGTCACCGCCGACCGCTGCAACTACCCTTAAGAATTCATTCGATCGTCGTGCTCGGGCTTGTCCCGAGCATCCAGGGCAACAGCTCAGCCAGCCACCCTGGACCCTCGGGACAAGCCCGAGGGTGACGGCAGCAGTGAGTGGCGGCGCTTTGGCGATTGCTGCGGACCGGTAACGTGATCGTGCCGGAAACTACGTCGCCTGGGCCTGGGCCTGGGCCTTGGCGCGCAGGCCGCTGAGGGTCGCGCTGGGCGTGATCGCCTCGGGGTCGAGGCGCAGTTCCAGCAGGGCCGGCTTGCCGCTGGCCTGGGCGCGCGTGAAGGCCTCGGCGAAGTCCGCGTCCTTTTCCACCACCTCGCCATGGGCGCCGTAGGCGCGCGCCAGGGCGGCGAAGTCCGGGTTCACCAGATCGGTGGCGCTGACCCGGGCCGGGTAGTGGTTTTCCTGGTGCATGCGGATGGTGCCCAGCATGCCGTTGTTGACCACGATGACGATGATGTTGAGGCCGTACTGCACGGCGGTCACCAGCTCCTGCCCGTGCATCATGAAGCAGCCGTCGCCGGCGAAGCAGACCACCGGACGGTCCGGGTGGACGGCCTTGGCGGCCACCGCCGCCGGCAGACCGTAGCCCATGGAGCCGGAGGTCGGGGCGAGCTGGCTGCGGAAGCGGCGGTAGCGGTAGAAGCGATGCACCCAGCCGGTGTAGTTGCCGGCGCCGTTGGTGACGATGGTCTCCGGCGGCAGGGTCTCGCGCAGCCAGTCCATGACCTTGCCCATCTGCAGCTTGCCGGGGATCTCCGTCGGCGTGTTGTGGGCCAGGTAGTCGGCGCGCGCCGAGGCGGTCCAGTCTTGCCACGCGCCACCGTCGAGCGGCGCCATCTCGCCCAGCGCCCGCACGAAGGCGGCGCCGCCGGCCTGGATCGCCAGGTCGGGGCGGTAGACGCGGCCCAGTTCCTCCGGATCGGGATAGACGTGGACCAGCGGCTGGTCGGGGTTGGGGATCTTCATCAGGCTGTAGCCGCTGCTGGTCATCTCGCCGAAGCGCGAGCCGAGCAGGATCAGCAGGTCGGTCTCGCGCACCCGGGCGGCCAGCTTGGGATCGATGCCGATGCCGACCTGGCCGACGTAGCTCTCGTGGGTATTGTCGAAGTAGTCCTGGCAGCGGAAGGAGGCGGCGACCGGCAGGCCGGCGGCGCCGGCGAAGGCCTCCAGCCCGGCTTTGGCCTCGGCGCTCCAGCCGCCGCCGCCGGCGACGATCAGCGGCCGCCTGGCCCGCTCCAGCCGCCGGCGGAACTCCGCCATCAGGGCCGGGTCCGGATAGCCGGCGCTGGCGTGGTAGGGCTTGGCGATCAAGGGGGCGGGCACCGGCGTCGAGAGCATGTCCTCCGGCAGGGCCAGCACCACCGGCCCCGGGCGGCCCGAGGTGGCGGTGTGAAAGGCGCGGCTCACCATTTCCGGGATGCGCCGGGCGTCGTCGATCTCGGCCACCCACTTGGCCATCTGGCCGAACATGCGGCGGTAGTCGATCTCCTGAAAGGCCTCGCGCTCGGTCATGCCGCGGCCGACCTGGCCGATGAAAAGGATCATCGGCGTGGAGTCCTGGAAGGCGACGTGCACGCCGGCGCTGGCGCTGGTCGCCCCCGGCCCGCGCGTCACGAAGCAGATGCCCGGGCGCCCGGTCAGCTTGCCGTAGGCGTCGGCCATCATCGCCGCGCCGCCTTCCTGGCGGCAGAGATGGTAGGTGATCTCCGGGGTGTCGTGAAGGGCGTCGAGCACCGCCAGATAGCTCTCGCCGGGCACCCCGAAGGCGCGGTCGACGCCCTCGGCCGCCAATTGATCAACCAGGATTCTGCCGCCGTTGGCCAGATTGCTGCTCATGGGGTTCCGTTCGGTGATCTCTGCCCTCTGTGGTCTTCAGACTAGAATAAGATCGGGCGGTTGCAAGGGCAGCTTTCTCTGACTTAAGTCGGCATGGTAGGTATTTCTGGTTTCCGGGAAGGATCGCCGCTTTGCGCCTGCTCATGCTTCGCCTGCTTGTCCTGACGATTCTCTGCCTGGGCGCCGCCGCGGCAGGGCCCGCCGCTGCCCAGGTGTCCGAAGGGCAAGCCGCGATCGAGCAGTGGACCCACCGGCTCGACCTCATCGAGCAGCAGTTGTACCGCGCCGACACCACGGCGGAGAGCGCGGGAGGATTCCTGGAAGCGACCGGGGAGGTGCGCGGGAAGGCCGAAGCCCTGATCGAGGCGATGCAGCCTGAAGTCGAGGCCAGGGAGCGCCGGCTGGCCGCCCTCGGCCCACCGCCGGAGGAAGGTCAAGGCGAAGAGGCGCCGGAAGTCGCTCAGCAGCGCCAGGCGCTGCAGATGGAACTGCAGCAGGTGAAGGCGCTCATCACCCAGGCCAACCTCGTCATCGTCCAGGCCGACGAGTTGGACAAGCTGGTCGGCACGCTCACGCAGCGCAAGCGCTTCGAAGCCTTGTTCCGTGCCTATCCGGCGCCCTGGGCGATGGAGAATTGGCGTACCGCAGGGCCCGAGTTCTTCTCGATCATCAACCAGATCGCGCGCTCGCCGGTCGCCTGGTGGCAGAACCTGGAAGCCGAGGAACGCCGCAGCAAGGTGTCGCTGCGCATCGGCCTGCAGTTGCTGCTGGCGATCGCGGCGGGCTGGCTGCTGCGGCGCTGGCTGCTGGGGCGCTACGGCCGCGACCCTTCGGCGAGCCAGCCGAGTTACAGCGCACGGCTCTTGGCCGCCATCGCCAGCGCCGTCGCCCGCGGCATCATTCCGGCGTTGGTTTTCGCCGGGCTGCTTTATGCCGCGAGGCCGCATTACGAGGCCGACGCTAGCCTGTTCTGGACCGTGGTCACCACCTTCCTGGCGGTCATGGTTTTCTTCAGCCTCGCCTGGGCGGTGCCCTATGCGGTGCTGTCCCCCGACCTGCCGCAGTGGCGGCTGCTGCCGGTCACGCCGGACAACTCGCGCCGGCTGGGCTGGCGCTTCGCCTTGCTGGCGGGGCTCTTCGCCGCGGCCATCTTCCTCTTCGAGGCGCAGAAGCAAATCGGCGTCAGCGATGCTTATTTCTCGCTGTCGACCTTCATCGTGATCCTGGTGCTGGCCTTGCCGGTCATCGACATCTCGCGCCAGCGCTACTGGCGGCGCGAATTGATCTCCGGGGAAGCCGAGGCGGCGGAGGCCGGGACGGCCGGCGAAGCCGCAGCGGGCGAAGACGAAGGCAGCGTGCCGGAGTCCGCTCTCTGGCGCTTCCTGCGCCGCCTGATCGCGCCCATCGCCCTGGCCGGCATCGTCGCGGCCTTCTTCGGTTACGCCGACCTTGCCGATTTCCTCATCTCCAATCTGCTGCTGAGCATCCTGATCCTGGTGGCGATGGCCATCCTGCGCGGCTTGGTGCGGGAGCTGATCGGCGCGGCCATGCGGTCGAATGCCGTGAGCAACGTGCTGGGACTGGCTCATGTCCTGCGCAACCGTTTGAAGTTCTGGCTGCGGTTTCTGCTCGACACGGTCCTGGCGATCGCCGCCCCGGTGCTCATCGCCTCGATCTGGTTTGCGCCTTTCGGCGAATACTGGGCGGAGGCCCGCCGTCTGGCCTCCGGAATCACGATCGGCGGAGTCACCATCTCCTTTTCCGATATGGTCGTGGCCTTGGCGGTATTCGCCGTCCTGCTGGCGCTGACGCGCCTCGGGCAGCGCTTTCTGACCAATCGGGTCCTGCCCAATACGGGCTTCGATATCGGCGTGCAGAACTCGCTCTCCGCGGGTCTCGGATATATCGGCGTGATCGTCGCCGCGGCCTTCGGCATTTCCGCCCTGGGTATCGACCTCTCCAACATCGCGCTGATCGCCGGCGCGCTCTCGGTCGGCATCGGCTTTGGCTTGCAGGCGGTCGTCAGCAATTTCGTCTCCGGCATCATCCTGCTTATCGAGCGGCCGATCAAAGTCGGCGACTGGGTTCTGGTGGGCGGCAACGAGGGCACGGTGAAACGGATCACGGTGCGCTCGACGGAGCTCACCACCTTTCAGCGCGCCTCGGTGATCATTCCGAACTCCGAATTCATCTCGACCTCGGTGATCAACTGGACCCACAAGGACACCTACGGCCGCATCGAGATTTCGATCGGCGTGGCCTACGGCTCCGACGTCGAGAAGGTACGGGAGGTGCTGCTGGACTGCGCCAACCATCACGAAAAGGTGCTGACCTCGCCGGAGCCGCAGGTGCTGTTCGTGAACTTCGGCAACAGCAGCCTGGACTTCGAGTTGCGCTGCTTCACCAACGAAGTGAGCTATCGCCTGATGATCTCCAGCGATCTTCGCTTCGCCATCGACAAGGCGTTCCGCGAAGCCGGCATCGAGATTCCCTTCCCGCAGCATGTGATCCACTTCGCCGACCAGGCAAAGCTGCCGGAACCCGGCCGCTCCGAAGCGGGGCCGCCAGCCTAGACTTGGCTTTCCGGCCCCGCCTATCATATCGCCTCAGGGTAGGGCTGGTTGGCGGAGTCTCCCGCTGGACATACGGCGGTCGGGAGGCCGCATGGGTTTGGCCTCTGCCACAGGAAGTGAGGCCGGGATGTGCGAAGAGCGCCTGCATCCACTGATCGATCAAGCCGGCGGGCTGCTCGCTGCCGGGCGGCTGAGGCGCCGCGATTTCCTCCGTCTGGCGACGCTGCTGGGCCTTTCGGCGGGCGCTGCGGCGGCCCTGGCCGGAGGACCGCGCCCGGCGGCGGCACAGGCGCTGCGGCCCCGGCGCGGCGGCCGCCTGACCCTGGGCGGGCGGGTGCACGCCCTCGGCGACCCCCATGCCCTGGCCTGGCTGCCGCCGGCCAGCCTGGTGCACCAGGTCTGCGAACCCTTGACCCGCACCGGCTTCGACAACATCACCCGTCCGCATCTGCTGTCGCACTGGCAGGTGGCGCCGGATCTGAAGACCTGGGACCTCTTCCTGCGCGACGACGTGACCTGGCGCAACGGGCGCCGCTTCACGGCGGACGATGTCGTCTGGAACCTGCGCCGCATCCTCGATCCGGCGACGGGATCCTCGGCCCTGGGCCTGATGAGCGGCTACATGCTGGAGGAGAAGCTGCAGGACGGCGCGGTCACCCGGCGCCTCTGGGACGCCAGCGCGGTGGAGAAGGCCGGCGACTTTCACGTTCGCCTCAACCTCAAGCAGCCGCAACTGGCGGTGCCCGAGCACCTCTTCCACTTCACCAACGTCATGCTGGATCCGGAGGAGGGCGGGCACTTCGGCATCGACAGCAACGGCACCGGCGCCTTCCGGCTGGTGGAATGGCAGGTCGGCGAGCGCGCTGTGCTGCGGGCCCGCGAAGGGGCGGGACCGCGCGGCGCCCTGCTGGACGAACTGGCGGTCATCGACCTGGGCGACGAGCCCGTCGCGGCCAGCGGGGCACTGGTTTCCGGGCAGGTCGACGGCCTGGTGCGCTGCGACTATGCCGTCGCCGAAACCCTGGCCGGACGGCCGGGCCTGACGGTCCACCGGACCCGTACCGCCGCCACCGCCATGCTGCAGATGAAGGTCGACCGGCCGCCTTTCGACGATGTGAGGGTGCGCCGCGCCATGCGCCTGGCCATCGACGCCGCCGAGGTCACCCGCCTGGCCCTGCGCGGCTTCGGGGAGCCGGCCGAGCACCACCTGGTGGCGCCGGTCCATCCCGGCTATGCGCCGCTGCCGCCGCTGGCGCGGGATCCGGCCGCGGCCAGGGCCCTGCTGGCCGAGGCCGGCCACCCCGAGGGGATCGACATCACCATCACCTGCAAGAACTGGCCGCAGTGGGAACTGGACGCGGTCCAGGTCATGGCGGCTCAGTACGCCGAGGCCGGCATCCGCTGCGCCACCGAGGTTCTGCCGCCGCCGCGCTTCTGGGAGGTCTGGGACAAGGCGCCCCTGGCCTTTGTCGAGTGGGCGCCGCGGCCCCTAGGCTTCATGCTGCTGGACCTCACCGTGCGCTCCGGCGTGCCATGGAACACCACCGGCTTCGCCGATCCGCAGATCGACGCACTGCTGCAGCGCGCCGGGGCGGAGGTCGACATCGCCGCGCGGCGGGAGGTGATGCGCCGCATCCAGATCAGGATGCAGGAAGTCGGTCCTATGGTGCAGCCGTCCTGGCTTTCCGTGGTCACGGTCATGTCCGACAAGGTGGGCGGTTTCCGCCTGCATCCGGCCACGCTGCTCTTCGCTGAGGACTATTTCCTCAAATCTTGAGTTATTTCATGGGCAGGCTGCATTTCCTGGTGTGAAATAGGTGGTTGCGTCTGCCGTCCCGAGGCCTAAACTCGCCGCCCCGGCAGACGGCCGGATCGAACGACAGGCCGGCGCCGGGACAAGGGGCCGGAAGAGGGAGAGCGAAGCATGAACGAAGGCTATGCAGGCGACCTGCGTCCGGCGGAGGCCTGGGAGCTGTTGGAGAAGGATCCCAAGGCGGTGCTGGTGGACGTGAGGACGCTGCCCGAGTGGGGTTTCGTCGGGGTGCCGCGCCTTGACGGCATCGGCAAGGAGACGCTCTGCGTTTCCTGGCAGGTCTTTCCGGACATGGCGCGCAACGAGGGCTTCGTCGAGGAGGTCGCGGCCAAGGGCGTGGGCAAGGACCAGCCGGTGCTGCTGCTCTGCCGCTCGGGCGCGCGCTCACGCTCGGCCGCCATGGCGCTGACCGCCGCCGGCTTCGGGCCCTGCTACAACGTGGCCGAGGGCTTCGAGGGCGACCGCGACGGCGACATGCACCGCGGCAGCGTCGGCGGCTGGAAGGTTGCCGGCCTGCCCTGGGCCCAAGGGTAAGGACGAGGGCTAAGAATAAGCGGGCCGGAATTTCCCGGCCGACATCGAAGAACAAGATCATGCCGAAAGACACCACCACGACCCGCCGCTGGCGCCCGCAGACCGAACTGGTGCGCGGCGGCCTGGCGCGCAGCCCCTTCGAGGAAACCAGCGAGGCGCTCTACCTCACCTCGGGCTACGTCTACGCCACCGCCGAGGAGGCCGAGGCCGCCTTCAAGGGCGACAAGGAGCGCTTCGTCTATTCGCGTTACGCCAACCCCACGGTCTCCATGTTCGAGGAACGCCTGCGCCTCATGGAGGGCGCCGAGGCCTGCCGCGCCACGGCCAGCGGCATGGGCGCGGTCTTCGCCTCCCTCATGTCGCAGCTCAAGGCCGGCGACCGCCTCGTCGCCTCGCGCGCGCTCTTCAGCTCCTGCGCCTACATCATCTCCGAGCTGCTGCCGCGCTTCGGCGTCGAGAGCCAGCTCGTCGACGGCACCGATTTGTCCGCCTGGGAGCAGGCCCTGGCCAAGGGCGCCAAGGCGGTCTTCATGGAGACGCCCTCCAACCCGACGCTGGAGGTGATCGACATCGAGGCGGTGAGCGAGCTGGCCCACGCCGCCGGCGCCACGGTGGTGGTGGACAACGTTTTCGCCACGCCGGTGCTGCAGCGCCCGCTGGAGCTAGGCGCCGACGTGGTGGTCTACTCCGCCACCAAGCACATCGACGGCCAGGGCCGCACCCTGGGCGGCGCGGTGCTGTGCAGCAACGCCTTCATCGAAGACCATCTGCAGATGTTCTACCGCCACACCGGCCCCTCCATGAGCCCCTTCAACGCCTGGGTCATGGTCAAGGGCCTGGAGACGCTGGACATCCGGGTGGCGCGCCACTGCGCCAACGCCCTGGCGGTGGCCGAGTTCCTGGAGCGGCAGCCCGGCGTCACGCGGGTGCTCTATCCGGGTCTGCCCAGCCATCCGCAGGCCGAGCTGGCCAAGCGCCAGATGAAGGGCGGCAGCACCCTGGTGGCCTTCGAGGTGGAGGGCGGCAAGGCCCGCGCCTTCCGCCTGCTGAACGCGCTGCGGCTGATCGATATCTCCAACAACCTCGGCGATTCCAAGAGCCTCGTCACCCACCCGGCGACGACGACGCACCAGCGCTTCTCGCCCGAGGCCCGCGCCGAGCTGGGCATCAGCGACGGCACCCTGCGCCTCTCCGTCGGCCTGGAAGACGCCGCCGACCTAGTGGAAGACCTGGAACAGGCGCTGAAGGTCTAGGGCACTCTCCACCTGTCACCCTCGGACTTGTTCCGAGGGTCCATGGCTGCCGCTTGGCGGCCGGCCTCTGCCATGGATGCTCGGGTCAAGCCCGAGCATGACAAGCCAAGTGTTCGGCTAGGTGCGTTGCGACCGGGTTTGGCGCCTGAATGCGTGATAAAGGCGGCGGATGGTCAGAAAGTGCTCATCGCGACCGCTTTCGGTCAATGTCGCGAGTTCTTCGTCTCCCAAAGCAGCGCAGACGACGTTGCACATGGCAATCAATGCACAAAGCTCTTCTTGTGTAAGCAAGCCCAATTGGCCGGGGTGATCCAATCGATCAGACAGATCTCTGAGGTTCTTATCTGAAACGCCGATCAAGGCCATGTAGCTGGCTATCGCTGCGCCATCAAACCCGCCGAGTTCCCGGATGGCCGACCTGACGTTCCTTAGATCGATATCGTCGAAGCCCGCAGTCGAGGCGTCATAAGGGACGCGAACCGCGTTTCGATCGTTGCCGAAGGCGTCGTAGTCCTCACTCACTCCAGTCACCCTCGCCTTAATTTACCCCTGTGGCGGCTTCACGCAGACCTGATCGTAGGCGTAGCGCTGCTTGATCAGGCCGTTGTACTCGAAGACGTCGAGCGTCACTTCGTAGGCCGCCTCGATGATTTCCACGTGCGGGGTCCAGCAGCCGAGCTTCTGATAGGTGGCGATGCAGTCGGCCAGCACCGCCTCGTCGATCTTCGGGAAGTAGGGTTTCTCCGCCCTGGCGATCTCGGCGGCCGGGGTCTCGTTCATGTAGGCGCGGGTCTTCTTGTAGGCGCGCACGAAGGCCTTGGCCATGTCGGTCCGCAGCCACTCGCGCGTCGCCGCCAAACTCGAGAAGCCGCAGGGGCCGATCTGCGGGCCGACCTGGGCCACCACGTGGCCGATGCCGTCGGCCTGCAGCTGCTGGGGGAAGGGACCCTGCTGCTGCACGTAGAGCCCCTGGCCCTCGCGGAAGGCCTTGTCGATGTCGGCGGCGCCGCCCGGCGTGACCGGCTTGATCCTGTCGAAGTCGATGCCGGCCTTGTGGCAGGCGTAGTTGAACATGGCGCGCGGCTGGCCGCCCTTGAACATCACCACCTCGGCGCCTTCCAGCTTGTCCCAGGTGAAGTCGGGGTCGGCCTCGCGCCCGGTGATGAAGAAGCCGTCCATCTCGTTGACCTGGGCGAAGTGCACCACCGGCGGGGTCTTGCCCTCGTTCAGCGGCCCGAAGGCCTGGCTGAGCGCCGACTGCACCACGTGGGCGGTGCCGTCCTGCAGCGCTTGGATGGCGGAGACGCCGGGCTGAGCAACGGACCACTCGGGATCCAGCCCTTCCTCCTTCAGGAAGCCGCCGGACATGGTGGAGATCAGCGGCGAGTAGAAGGCGGAAAACAGCGTGAACTGGATGTTGATCTTTTCCAAGGCGAGATCCCCCGAATTGCGAAGACGGCTGCACGGACGGCAGCCTTGCCCTCAGCCTAGCCGCGCGCGGCGCCCCGGTTCAAGGCAGCAGGCCCGATATCTGTCGGCGCCGCCGCATAACTGATGGCCTGGAGTCGCTGGCGTTACAGGGCAGGCGGCGCTGTACGCCGGATCTTGCGTTGGTTGGCGATCTGCCAGATCAGATAGCCGACGATCGCGGTCAGGACGATGGCGCCGCCGACGATCGTGCGCGGCGTCGGCGTCTCATCGAGGACCAGCCAGACCCACAGGGGCCCTAGGATCGTCTCGGCGGTGCCGAGCAGGGCGGCGAAGGCGGAGGGGATGAGGCGCGCCCCTTGCGTGAAGAGGGCCATGCCGAGGCCGAGGGTCATGCCGAATACGGCAAGGATGGGCAGTTGCCAGCCCGCCACCGCCACGCTGCCTGCCGTCGCGAGGCTCATGGCCAGCGCCACCGCGCAGCCGATGGCCGACCCGGTGCAGACCGCTGGCGTCATGCGGATGCCTGACTTGCGCCGGGTGATGACGGTCGCGGTGGCGACGGAGAACGCGATGAGCAGCGCGAGGCCGTCCCCGACAGGCGACACCCGTCCGGTCAGCGAGTCCGAGACCATCACCGCGACGCCGGCGATCACCGCGGCGATGGCGAGGCCGGTCACCAGCCGCAAGGGTTCACCGAACAGCACGCGGGAAATGAGCGCGGCGATGAGCGGCACGCCGGCCTGCATCAGCAGCACGTTGGCCACGGTGGTGAACTGCAGCGCGACGACGAAGGACGTCGAGGCGATGGCGAAACAGAGGCCGACGGCGAAGCCCGCAGGCCCCATGCGGGCGAAGAGCGCGGCAGTGCCCGCCCGCCCGTCGCGCAGCAGCATGAAGGCGAGCAGGAACAGCGTCGCCGTGCCGGCGCGCCAGAAGATGGTGGTCCAGGGATTCTCGACCTCGGCAAGCCGCGCCAGGATGCCGCCCAAGCTCCACACTACGGCAGAGGCGAAGACCAGCCAGGGGCCGAGCGGATGGCTCTCGTGGTCCGGTGCCGTGAGCGTAGGCTGATCGAGGGTCCGGGTCATAGGCGCCTTGCGGCTAGACGCTCTTCGCCGCTTGGCCCAGCACCTTCAGCTTCTTCATCGCCAGCTCGCGGCCCAGGTGCCCCAGGCCGCAGTCCGGCGCGGCGACGAGGCGTTCGGGCGGCAGATGCTCGAGGGCGGCCTTGAGGCGCTCGCGCACTTCCTCCACCGTCTCGACGCGGCTGCGGGCGATGGCGATGACGCCGAAGATCACCGTGGTGTTCTGAAAGAGGTCGAGCAGCGAGAGGTCGTTGGGACGGTGGGCGTCCTCGATGGAGATGGCATCGACGACGGACTCGTCGACGGCCTGGGCCAGGTCGAAGTAGGCGCGCGGGTCGGCTTTGGCGTAGTCCTGCTGGTCCAGGTAGTTGGGGTAGCCGCAGCACATGTGCATGGTCTTGATGACGCCGTCCGGCACGCCCTGCCAGCAGCGCGCGATGTTCTCCAGCCCGTAGTCCAGCGCTTCCTTGGGCTTGCGCGCGAAGAGCGGTTCGTCGATCTGGATGTGTCTGCAGCCGGCCTCGGCCAGGGCCAGAACCTCCTGGTTCAGCGCCTCGGCCAGGTCGCGGCCGAGGGCGATGGGGTCGCCGTAGTGCTCGTCCGCCGTGGTGTCGGTGATGGTCATGGGGCCGGGCAGGGTCATCTTCACCGGGCGCTCGGTGAAGGACTGCGCCAGCTTCCAGTCGCCGGGCAGGAAGGGGGCGCGTGCCTTGACCGGGCCGCGCACCGTCGGCAGGTCGGTCTCGTAGGCGCCGCCGCGCAGCACCCGGTGGGTCAGGTGCTCGAAGTCGAAGCCCTCCAGGTGGCGGCAGTGGTAGTGCACGTAGTTCTCGCGCTTCACCTCGCCGTCGGTGGGGATGTCGATGCCGCAGGCGACCTGGTCCTCGATCACCTCCTTGACGCCCTGGGCGATAACCTTCTCCGCCTCGGCGCCCAGCTTCGCGACGGCTTGCACGTAGTCGCGCGTGGCGACGCTGGAGTCCATGGCGCCCGGGTCGAACCAGTCGGGGATCTTCACCGACTTCGGCTTGGGATAGGCCCCGATGGTGGTGGTCAGCAAAGGCATCTCTACTCTTCCCCCCGGAATCGCTCCCAAGGCTTTAGCAGAGCTTGGCGCGGGCCGCCAGGGAAAGGGCCCCCATTGCGGCCCCCCATTGCGGCTGGGCCGCGTCCGGCTATGATCGGCGCTGTCTTTAGAGAGGGAGGAGTCGAGAATGCGCGCCTGGCAGATCCAAACCACCGAGGGCCTGGACGGGTTGAAGCTGGCGGAGGTCGGCCTGCCGGACCCGGGCCCCGGCGAGGTGCGGGTGCGCCTGCGCGCCAATGCCATCAACTACCGCGACCTCAGCGTGATCAGCGACCCGGTGGCGCGCGACGTCGAGCTGCCGCGCATCCCCAACTCCGACGGCGCCGGGGAGGTGCTGGCGGTGGGGCCGGGCGTGAGCGGTTTCGCGCCGGGCGACCGGGTTGCCGGCTGCTTCTTCCAGAACTGGATCGACGGGCCCTGCACGGCGGAAGCCATGGCCTCGGCCCTGGGCGGCGAGATAGAGGGCGTGCTGGCCGAGGAGCGCAACCTCCGGGCCGACGGCCTGGTGAAGATCCCCGACCACCTGAGCTTCGCCGAGGCGGCGACGCTGCCCTGCGCAGCCTTGACCGCCTGGCGCGCCCTGGTGCCGGTCGGGAAGCTGAAGGCCGGCGACACGGTGCTGCTGCTCGGCACCGGCGGCGTCTCTATCTTCGCCCTGCAGTTCGCCACCCTGATGGGCGCAAGGGTCATCATCACCTCCTCCAGCGACGAGAAGCTGGCCAAGGCGAAGGCGCTGGGCGCCTGGCAGACGGTGAACTACCGCGCCACGCCGGACTGGGAAAAGGCGGTGCTGGAGATGACCGAAGGCCGCGGCGTCGACCTGACCGTGGAGGTGGGCGGCGCCGGCACCCTGGAGAAGTCCATCGCCGCGACGCGCATCGCCGGCACCATCGGCTTCATCGGCGTGCTTTCCGGCGGTGTGGTCAACCCGCGCCCGATCATGAGCAAGTCGCTGACCGTGCAGGGCATCTACGTCGGCTCGCGCAACCTCTTCCGCGACATGAACCAGGCCATCGCCGCGGCGGAACTGCGCCCGGTCATCGACCGCAGCTTCGCCTTCGACGACGCGCCCGAGGCCTACCGCACCATGAAAGCGGCCGGCCACTTCGGCAAGCTGGTCATCGAGATCTAAATCCCGGGGCAGTCTAGCTTCCGGTCAGCGCCTTGAACTGCTCGGCGTCGTTGAGGCGCGGGAAGGGGCCGTCGGGGACCGGCACAGCGAGGAAGGCGCAGAGCGGCGCCCAGCCTTCGCGCACGTCGAAGACCAGCAGCCGTTCCGCCGGGATGGTCCGGCGCACCTCCGCCTCGTGCGCCCGGAACACCGCCTTGGCATGCTCCGGATCGTCGGCGCGATCTCCGAAGACCTTGGTGGAGACCAGGGGGGCGCCCATTTCCAAGGCCGCGCGGACGGGCGGCACGGTAATCTCGTCCTTCGCGGCGATCAGCTTCAGAATGGTGTTGCTGAAGCTCGCGTACCAGGAATCCACGTCGCGGGTGCTGAGCAGGACCTTGGCTTCGGGGTAAGCTGCGGCCAGTTCGCGCCAGAAGTAGGCCGAGGGCCAGTCGACGGTCGCACGATAGCCCGCCAGGAGTTCGTCCCAGTCGACCGCGGCGCCGGCGGTGGCCTGCTTCCAGGCGGGAATCTGTTCGGGATGGGCGAAGACCTCCGCCATGTGGTGGCAGGGGCCGAAGCCGAGCTGTTCCAGCGCGCCTTTCAGCGACAAAGTTCCGGTGCGCCCGAAGCCGGCGCCGATGACCGATAGCCCCATGATCTAACCCCCTTCGTTGCCGCGACCCCCGGGCAAGCGTCGAGGATCGCCAATCGGCGCAGGGTGTGCAACTGACCCCAGGTTGTCGACGGCGGCTGCCGAGAGGGGCGGCCTAGTTTTCCGCGCCCTTCAGGTGTCGGGCGCCCTGATTGAATAGCAGGGCGTTGTTCTCGGCGGTGTGCTGGCCGCGGTTCTGGCGGTCCTTGTAGAGGTCGATGGCGCGCTGCACGGCCGGGCGCTCCTTGATGCGCCGGCGCCAGGCCGCAACTTTCGGGAAGTCGTCGAGCGAGGAGCCCAAAGGCTTGGCGATGAAGACCCAGGGAAAGGCGATCATGTCGGCGATGGTGTAGGCCTTGCCCAGGATCCAGTCGCGGTCTTCGAGGCGCCGTTCCAGCACCGCCAGATTGCGCTCGTATTCCCCGAGGTAGCGCTTGAAGCCGTAGTCCTGGCCTTCCGGCGCGTAGTTCTTGAAGTGGCTGAGCTGGCCAGCCATGGGCCCCTGGTTGCCGACTTGCCAGAACATCCATTCCAGCAGCTCCTTACGCGCCAGCGGCCCTTGGGGCAGGAAGCGCCCGGTCTTCTCGGCCAGATAAATCATGATGGCGCCGCTCTCGAAGACGCTGACCGCTTCGCCCTCGACGTCATGGTCGACGATGGCCGGCATCTTGGCGTTGGGGCTGATGGCCAGGAACTCCGGCTTGAACTGGTCACCCTCGGCCAGCTTCAGCAGGTGCGTGGTGTAGTTGAGGCCCAGTTCCTCCAGCAGGATGGCGACCTTCCAGCCGTTGGGCGTCGGGGCGTAGTAGAAATCGATCATGCCGCGTCCTCTCCGGTACCCTGGGGGCCGGCACGCTTGGGTTCGGCGGCGGCGCCGGCCTCGATCAGGGCCTCGATCTCGGCGGGACTATAACCGGCCTCCGCCAGGATCTCCCGCGTCTGGCCGCCCAGTGCCGGGGCGCCGAAGCGGTGCTCGTTGGGCGTGGCGGAGAACTGCGCCGGATTGCGCGCCTGGCGCAGGCGCCCGGCGGCGGGGTGATCGTTCTCGAAGACGATGCCGTTGGCCTGGACCTGCGGGTGGCGGATCGCCTCGCGCCGGGTCAGCACCGGGGCGCAGGGCACGCCGGCGGCTTCCAGCCGGTCGATCCATTCGGCGGTGGTGCGCTCGCGCAAGACCTCCTGGGTCAGCTCCAGGCGCGCGTGCTTGTGCCTGTCGAGGCTCTCGGAGTCCTGGAAGCGCGGGTCCTCGGTCCATTCCGGCCGCTCGGCGGCCTCGGCGAGGCCGAGCCACTCCTTGTGGCGCATGACCGCGACGGAGATGTAGCCGTCCTTGGTCTCGTAGATCAGGTCGATCCAACTCTGCGCCGCCTCCTTCTCCATCTCGTCGCCGACGAAGGTGTGGCCGCCCATGTCGGAGCTCCAGAGGAAGGCGAGCACGGTGTCGAGCATGGAGAGGCGCACGTGCTGGCCCTCGCCGCTGCGGCTGCGGGCCAGCAGCGCGGCGCAGACCGCCTGGGACATGGCAAAGCCGGTCAGCTTGTCGGGCAGGATGGTGCGCACCAGGCGCGGGCGATCCTCGTCGGAGCCGGCCTGCACGGTGGTCAGGCCGCTCAGCGACTGGATCAGAGGGTCGAAGACCGGCTTGCCGGCGAAGGGGCCCTCGAAGCCGAAGCCGGCGATGGAGACGTAGACCAGGCGCGGGTTGATCGCCCTGAGGTCCTCGTAGCCCAGGCCCAGGCGGTCGGTGACGCCGGGGCGGAAGTTCTGCAGGAAGACGTCGGCCTCGCGCACCAGGCGCTTCACCGCTTCCAGGCCGTCCGGCGTCTTCAGGTCGAGGGCGATGGAGCGCTTGTTGCGGTTGTTGTTGAGGAAGGAGGCGGAATAGCCGTTGCGGCGCGTCGCCACCTGGCGGGTGTGGTCGCCGCCCCTGGGCATCTCCACCTTCACCACGTCGGCGCCCTGGTCGGCCAGGATCATGCTGCCCAGCGGCCCCGACACCATGGTGGTCAGATCGACGACCCTGAAGCCGTCCAGCGGTCCCGGCATGGATTCTCCCTTTCCGTCCCTTCGTGGAGCTTGCGCGCGTCCTCCTATATAAGGGGAAGGGGGGTCCGGCGCCAAATCCACACGCAATTGTGTCGGACTGGGGGGTTATTCCGCGGCGAAGCCGGCGGTCTTGTCCTTCAAGGTCCGGATCAGGGCGTCGATGCCCAGCTTCCTCAGGATGCTGCTGTATTCGCCGCGCCGTGCCGCCAGTTCCGAAGCGGTGCCGCCCAGGATGGTGTCGACGATGCGCCAGGTCCCGTCGTCCCGGGGCTGCGTCAGGTAGTTGATCTCGACCGCCTCGCCGTCGCTCTTCACGATCCGGTTGCGCACCAGGACCGCGCCGCGCCGGGCCTCCTGCTCGCCCAGAACCTCGAAGCGCTCGCCGCCGAAGCCGTCGAAGCGGTGGGCGAAGACGCCGACGCTGTAGTCGGCGAAGGCCTGGGTGAAGGCCGATTGCTGGGCGTCGCTGATGCCGGACCACTGGTTGCCCAGGGTGATCCGTGCCATGGCCGGGAAGTCGAAGACCTCCGTCAGCACCGGCTCCAGCTTGGCATAGCGCCCCTCGAAACCCAGTTCCTCGGCTTGCCGCATGGTTTCCAGCAAGGCGGCGTTCAGCCGCTCCACCGTAGCGCTGGGCGTTTCCGCGGCCTTTGCGGTGGGCGCCAGCAGAAGCAGCAGGGCCAGAAGGAAGGTCTTCGGCAGGGAGATATTCATCGATGTCGCCGTTTTCATGCCTCCTCAGATGTACGGTCGCCGCCGCCCCATGCAAGAAATTTGTGGTTTGTGATCCCGCTGGGGGAGGCGCAAGCTGATCCCCATGACTATTCTCGTCACCGGGGGCACCGGTTTCGTCGGCTCCGCCGTGGTGCGAGCCCTGGTTGCCCGTGGGGAAAGGCCGCGCTGTCTCGTGCGGCGCGGCAGCGACCACCGCAATCTGGACGGCCTGGATATCGAGGCGGTCGAGGGAGACTTGACCGACGGCGAGTCCCTGGCGGCGGCGGTCAAGGGCGCCAAGGTCCTGTTCCACGTCGCCGCCGACTACCGCATCTGGGTGCGCCGGCCCGAGACCATGCTCCATACCAATGTGGCGGGCACCCGGCGGCTGATGGAACTGGCGCTGCGCCAGGGGGTGGAGAAGATCGTCTATACCTCCTCCGTCGCGGTGCTGGGCAAGGCGGCGGCGGGCGCGCCGGCGGACGAGGAGACGCCGGTTTGCCTGGATGACATGATCGGCGTCTACAAGCGCTCCAAGTTCCTGGCCGAGGAGGAGGTCCGCCGCCTGCAGCGCCAGGCCGGACTGCCGGCGGTGATCGTCAATCCCTCCACGCCCATCGGCCCGCGCGACGTGAAGCCGACCCCGACCGGGCACATGGTGCTGGCCGCGGCGCGGGGCCGGATTCCCGCCTTCGTCGATACCGGCCTCAACGTCGTCCACGTCGACGACGTCGCGGCGGGCCACCTGGCGGCCTATGAAAAGGGCGAGACCGGCCAGCGCTACGTGCTGGGCGGCGAGAACCTGGGGCTTGGGGAGATCCTCCGGGAAGTCGCGGCCCTGCGCGGAGCCCCGGCGCCACGGCTGCGGCTGCCCCGCCGCCCGCTGTTCCCCCTGGCCTACGCCGCCGAAACCTGGGCGCGGATGGCCGGAGGGCGGGAGCCGTTGTTGACCGTCGACGGCCTGAAGATGGCCGCCAAGCCGATGTATTTCTCCAGCGCCAAGGCGCGCCGCTGCCTCGGCTACCACCCCCGGCCCGCCAGGGAGGCCCTGCGGGACGCGGTCGGCTGGTTCGAGCAGGCGGGCTACCTGGCCTGACGGAGGCCGGGCGGGGAAGGTGCCCCTAAATCCCCACAGCCTGTGGGGTGGTGTCGCAGCGCAAAAACGTTAGACTGGGGCCCGGAAAAACGGTATTTGCCTGCGATTCCCCTTATGTCTCCGGAGTGACCCCTTGGCGGTTCCCCTTATTCAGCAGTTGCGCGTCGGCGCCTATATCATGAAGCAGCGCCTGAAGGGCAACGGCCGCTATCCGCTGGTGCTGATGCTGGAGCCGCTGTTCCGCTGCAATCTGGCCTGCCCGGGCTGCGGCAAGATCGACTACCCCGAGGAGATCCTCAACCGCCGGCTCTCGGTGGCGGAGTGCATCGAAGCGGCGGAGGAGAGCGGCGCGCCGGTGGTTTCCATCCCCGGCGGCGAGCCGCTGATCCACAAGGAGATGCCGCAGATCGTCGCGGAGCTGGTGAAGCGCAAGCGCTTCGTCTACCTCTGCACCAACGCCCTGCTGCTGGAAAAGAAGATCGGCGACTACACGCCCAGCCAGTACCTGACTTTCTCCATCCACCTGGACGGCCTGGAGGAGGAGCACGACCGGGCGGTCGACCAGAAGGGCGTTTTCAAGCGCGCGGTGAAGGCCATCGAGATGGCGCGCGACCGCGGCTTCCGGGTGAACGTGAACTGCACCCTCTTCAACAACGCCAAGCCCGACGAGGTGGCCGAGTACCTGGACTTCGCCCGCGACCTGGGGGTCGAGGGCGTGACCATTTCGCCCGGCTACGCCTACGAGCGCGCGCCCGACCAGGAGCACTTCCTCAGCCGGCGCGGCACCAAGGAGCTGTTCCGCGAGGTCTTCCGCCGCGGCAAGGGGCGCAAGTGGCGCTTCTCCCAGTCCAGCCTCTTCCTCGACTTCCTGGCCGGCAACCAGGCCTACGAGTGCACGCCCTGGAGCAACCCGACGCGCAACGTCTTCGGCTGGCAGCGGCCCTGCTATCTGCTGAACGAGGGTTACGCGCCGAGCTTCAAGGCGCTGATGGATGAGACCGAGTGGGAGAGCTACGGCACCGGCAACTACGAGAAGTGCGCCAACTGCATGGTCCACTGCGGCTATGAGGGCACGGCGGTGGCCGACACCGTGGCGCATCCGCTGAAGGCCCTGAAGGTGGCGCTCAGCGGCGTCTCCACCGAGGGCGAGATGGCCCCGGAGATCGATCTCTCCAAACAGCGCCCCGCCGAGTACACCTTCGAGGAGTTCGTCGCCGAGGCGGTACAGCAGAAGCCCGAGAAACCGGGTTCCTCCTCAGAAGCGGCCGAATAACACCTCTTTCACGTCTTCCAGCATGCGCAGGCGGGCGAGCGCCAGCTCGGTCTGGCGCGCCAGCCTGAGGGTCGCCGGAATCTCCGCCGGCCGGCGCAGCAGCGCCGCCAGCGCGCGCGCCACATCGGGCCGCCCGTCCGGCTTCACGGCATTCTCCACCAGCGCCGGCAGGCTGTCTTTGGCTCTGTCGGCGATGGCGCGCACCGCCAGGAAGGGCAGGCCGGCCTCCGCGGCCGCGCCGGCCACGGCGACTGATTCCATGTCCACTGCCAGACAGCCACTGTCCGCGAAAGCCGCCGCCTTGTCGGCCGGGTTGCGCAGCGTGCGCGGGCTGCCCAGGATCGCACCCTCCCGGTAGAGCAGGGCATTGTCCTGCATCGCCGCGACGAGCTGGCCGCGCCAGGCGGCGTCGGTGATGTAGTCTGTCCCCTCGGGGTCGCGCAGGCCGTGGGCGACGATCAGGTCGCCGCAGTCCAGTTCGCCCGCCAGAGCGCCGGCGATGCCGAAGCTCAAGAGCGCCTGGCAGCCGTTGGCGATGAGCTCGGCGCTCCGCTCGGCGGCCCGTGCTGCGCTGGCGCCGGCGCAGAGCACCTCGGCTTCCAGGGTCGCGTCGGCGAGCAGAGCCGCGGCGATCTCGCTCTCGGAAGCCAACCCGGTGACGACACCGATCTTGCGGGAGGTTGCAGCCTGTGGGGCAGGGGCCACCGGGTTAGCCCGGAATTCTCAGGCTATGGCGGCGCGTCATCGCGTCAGGAAGCCCGTTCGGCAGGAGAAGTCCGAAAAGCGTAGCAGGGACTACGGTTGAGGGCTTCGACGCAGCGAGCGGGCTTCCTGAC